>NZ_JBHVPH010000008.1:0-323557 GCF_042887425.1 Kitasatospora sp. NPDC057940 | reverse complement strand
GGCCCCGCCCGCACGCCCGCCCGGCGGCCGGTCACCACCGGACGGCCGGGCCCCACCGGGAGCGCCCGGCCCACCGTCCGCCCCGGCCCGCCGCCCGGCGCGCAGCAGCACCCGCCGGCGGACCCGCGACCGCCCGAAGACATCGACGCCCCCGGAACACTCGGAGCCCCTGCGGCCCCCACAACGCCCCGCACAACGCTCCGCGACCCCGGAGCCCTCACGACCCAACGACCACACCCGCATGGTTCCTCCCACGACTGACCCAGCACCGGACACCGCCGACGGCCCCGACCCCGGAGCCGCCGACGTCGAGGAACATACACAGAGCCACTGACAATCCACCCCGAGTAATCGAACACGCGCGCCCCGGGACCCCCGGGTCACCTGATCCCGACGGGATTGTCGGTGCCGGACGTTAAGGTCGGGAACCATGCGACTGCTGCATACCTCCGACTGGCATCTGGGCCGCTCCTTCCACCGGGAGAGCCTGCACGACGCCCAGCGCGCCTTCCTGGACCACCTGGTGGACGTGGTCCGGGCCGAGCGCGTGGACGCCGTGCTCGTCGCCGGGGACGTGTACGACCGGGCGCTGCCGGGGCTGGACGCGGTCGCCCTGTTCGACGACGTGCTGCACCGGCTGGCCGGGCTGGGCGTGCCGACGGTGTTCATCAGCGGCAACCACGACTCGGCCCGCCGCCTCGGCGTCGGCGCCGGGCTGATCGGCCGGGCCGGCATCCACCTGCGGACCGACCCGGGCGAGTGCGCCGCCCCCGTGCTGCTGGCGGACGAGCACGGGCCGGTGGCGGTCTACGGGCTGCCGTACCTGGAGCCGACACTGGTGCGCGAGCGGTTCGGGCTGGAGCGCGGCGGGCACGCGGCGGTGCTCGGCGCGGCGATGGACCTGGTCCGGGCCGATCTCGCGGCCCGCCCCGCCGGGACCCGCGCGGTGGTGCTGGCGCACGCCTTCGTCACCGGCGGCACGGCGAGCGACAGCGAGCGGGACATCGCGGTCGGCGGCGTCGCCTCGGTGCCCGCCTCCGTCTTCGACGGCGTGCACTACGCCGCGCTCGGCCACCTGCACGGCTGCCAGACGCTGGCCCCGCACCTGCGCTACAGCGGCTCGCCGCTCGCCTACTCCTTCTCCGAGGTGAAGCAGCGAAAGACCATGTGGCTGGTCGACCTCGCGGCCGACGGCTCGGTCGCCGCCGAGCGCGTCGACTGCCCGCGCCCGCGCCCGCTCGCCACCCTGCGCGACAGCCTCGACGCGCTGCTCACCAAGGACGAGTACGCGCCGTACGAGCAGGCCTGGGTGCAGGCGACGCTCACCGACGCGGCCCGCCCGAGCGAGCCGATGGAAAAGCTGCGCCGCCGCTTCCCGCACACCCTCCAGCTGCTCTTCGACCCCGAGGAGAGCGAGGCCGAGCCCTCCCGGTCGTACGCCGCCCGGGTCAGCGGCCGGGCCGACCTGGAGATCGCGGAGGGCTTCCTGCGGCACGTGCGCCCGGGTGCCGAGCCGGAGCCGGACGAGCTGGGCTGGCTGCGCGCCGGGTTCGAGAGCGTCCGGGAGACCACCGACCGGAAGGCGGACCTGCCCCGATGAGGCTGCACCGGCTCACCGTCAGCGCGTTCGGCCCGTTCGCGGGCAGCGAGAGCGTCGACTTCGACGCGCTCGCCGCCGGCGGCCTGTTCCTGCTGCGCGGCGCCACCGGCGCGGGCAAGAGCAGCGTGCTGGACGCGGTCTGCTTCGCCCTCTACGGCGACGTCCCCGGCACCCGGCGGGCCAACCGGCTGCGCAGCGACCACGCCGAGGCGCGCAGGCTGACCGAGGTCCGGCTGGAGCTGACGCTCGGCGGGCGGCGGCTGCAGATCACCCGGCTGCCGGAGCAGCGGCGGCCGAAGAAGGTCGGCACGGGCACCACCGTCGAACGGCCGCAGACCCTGCTGCGCGAGTGGGCCGCCGACGCGGGGGACGGCACGCCCGGCTGGCGGGCGGTGAGCAAGTCGCACCAGGAGGCCGGGGAGGAGATCCACCGGCTGATCGGCATGAACCGGGAGCAGTTCTGCCAGGTGGTGCTGCTGCCGCAGGGCGACTTCGCCCGCTTCCTCAAGGGCGACTCGGAGGAGCGCGGCAAGCTGCTGCGGCGGCTGTTCGACACCGAGCGGTTCCAGCACGTCGAGGGGTGGCTCGCGGAGCAGCGGCGCGTCCAGGAGGCCGCCGTCCAGGCCGGCCGGCGCCGTCTGCGGGATCTCGCCAGCAAGGCCGAGCAGGCGGCCGGCCCCGGCGCCGAGCCCGCCGAGGGCTGGGTGCCGGCCGAGGACGACGCCGCCGACCTGACCGCCGGGGTGCTCGGCTGGGCGGCGATCCTGCGCAGCGGCGCAGCCGAACAGTTCACCGTCGCCGGGGAGGCGCTGGCGGGCGCCGAGGAGGCGCAACGCGCCGCCCAGGGCGAGCGCGCGGCCGCCGAGGAGCTGGCCGGGCGGCAGCACCGCCACCGGCAGGCGCTGCTCCAGGCCGACCGGCTGGCCGCGTTCGAGCCCGAGGCGGCCCGGGACGGCCGGCGGCTGGCGGCGGCGCAGGCGGCCGTCGGGGTGGAGTCCGCGCTGCGGCTGCACGAGGGCGCGGCCGAGGCGCACCGGCGGGCCCGGGAGGCCGAGCGCCGGCACCGCGAGGTGCTGGCCGGCGAGGTGTTGGCCGGCGGCGCGGGCAGCGCGGCCGCCGGGGGCCCGGCGCTGGCCGACGCGGGGGCCGCCGAGCTGGCCGAGGCCGAACGGGGCCTGCGGGCCGGGCTGGTCCGGCTGGAGGCCGCCGGGGCGGAGGAGCGGCGCTGCGCCGAACTCGCCCGCGAGCAGCGGAGCCTGGACGAGGAACGCCGGCGGGCCGACGAGCTCGCCGAGGAGGCCGAGGACTGGCTGGCCGAGTACGACGAGCGGCTCGGCGGCCTCCAGGAGGAGCAGACCCGGGCCCGGGCGGCGGGCGTGCTGGTCGAGCAACTCGACGACCGGCGGGTCGAGTTGAGCACCCGCCTGGACGCCGCCCGGGAGCGCGACGGCCTGCGGGCCGAGATCGCCGCCGCCGAGCCGCGCGCCGCCGCCCTGCGCACCGCCGCGCTGGACGCCCGCGAGTACGGCCTCGGCCTGCGCGAACGGCGGCTGGCGGGCATGGCCGCCGAACTGGCCGAGCAACTGCGCACCGGCGAGGCCTGCCGGGTCTGCGGCTCACCCGAACACCCGGCACCCGCCGAGAGCGCCGACGGCCGGGTCGGCGCCGACGACGAGGAGCGTGCCGGCCGGGCCCAGGCCGTCGCCGAACAGGCCTGGACCGCAGCGGACCAGGCCCTCACCGCGCTGCGGGTCCGCGAGGCGACGGCCACCGGAGCGGCCGGGCCGGAGGGTGCCGACGCGCTCGCGCAGGCCCTCGCCGAGCTGGACCGCGAGCACCGCGAGGCGCTGCACTCGGCGGAGGCGCTCGGCCGGGTCGAGCAGGAGATCGCCCGCTTGTCGGCCGACCAGGACCGCCGGCTCGCCGAGCTGCGCGAAGCCCGGGAGCGCGCCGCCGTCCGTACCGACCGGCTCCAGGCGCTCCAGCACGAACAGCACGAACTCGCCGCGCGGGTGGCCGCGGCCCGGGGCGAGGCGGCCTCCGTCGCCGCACGGGCGGCCGCGCTGGAGCGGCTGGTCGAGCGGGTCGCCGCCGTGGCCGAGGCCTCGCGGGCCTGCGCGCAGACGCTGTCCCGGCTCGGGGACGCCGAGGGCGAGCTCGCCGGGGCCGCCGCCGCAGCGGGGTTCCCGAGCCCCGAGGAGGCTTTGGCCGTGCTGCTCCCCCGCGCGGAGCGCGAGCGGCTGGCGGCCCGACTGGAGCGGCACCGGACCGAGTCCGCCGCCGTCCGGCACGAACTCGCGCTGCCCGATCTGGCCGCGGCCGCGGCCCGTCCGCCGGTCGACCTGTCCGCCGCCGCGGCCGCGCTCGGCGCCGCCACCGACCGGCTGGGCCGGGCGCACGCCGCCCGTTCGGCAGCCGCCGAACGATGCGCGGCACTGGCCTCGATCGGTCGCCAACTGGCCGGCCTCGCCGCCGAGTTGGCCCCGGCGCTGGCCCGGTACGGGCGGATCAACCGGCTCGCGGCGCTGGCCGCCGGCACCTCCACCGAGAACCGGCTCCGGATGCGCCTGGAGTCCTACGTCCTGGCGGCCCGACTGGAGCAGGTCGCGGCGGCGGCCAGCGACCGGCTGGTCCGGATGTCCGGCGGCCGCTACACCCTGGTGCACAGCGACGACCGGGGCACCGGCAACAAGCGCTCGGGCCTGGCCCTGCGGGTGGTCGACGCCTGGACGGGCACCGAGCGGGACACCGCGACGCTCTCCGGGGGCGAGAGCTTCTTCGCCTCCCTCGCCCTGGCTCTGGGCCTGGCCGACGTGGTCACCGACGAGGCCGGCGGCATGCCG
The DNA here is from genome assembly GCF_042887425.1 of Kitasatospora sp. NPDC057940. Classification (NCBI taxonomy): domain Bacteria; kingdom Bacillati; phylum Actinomycetota; class Actinomycetes; order Kitasatosporales; family Streptomycetaceae; genus Kitasatospora; species Kitasatospora sp. NPDC057940. The sequence goes on along the minus strand of NZ_JBHVPH010000008.1, from coordinate 319,114 downwards.
CTGGACACCCTGTTCATCGACGAGGGCTTCGGCACGCTCGACGAGCAGTCCCTGGAGGAGGTGATGGACGTCCTCGACGGCCTGCGCGAACGCGACCGGGCGGTCGGCATCGTCAGCCACGTCGCCGACCTGCGCACCCGCATCCCCGCCCAGCTCCTGGTCCGCAAGGGGCGACGCGGCTCGACCCTGGCCCTGGCCGGGCGGGAGGACGCCTAGGGGCCACTCGGGGACACTGCCAGCGGTTACGAGGCGGCCTTCCGGGGCCTTCTGAGGCCTTCTGAGGCCTTCTGGGCCCAGAATCGCCGCAGGTCACCGGCTTGCGGGCGCTACCAAGCCGGTGGCATTGCGGCTAGGGCGCGCTGCGTCGCATCAGCCCGAACAGGCCACCCGCTGGGCCTGCTGCCAGGCGCAGACCGGGCAGAGCGTGCTGCCCGGGTGGTCGGTGGGCAGTTCGGTCGGCTCCCCGCACAGGACGCAGTCGGCCCGCGGCCCGGTCGACGCCGGATCGCGCACCAGCGCCGCCTGCGCCCCGCCGTCGGGGGCGAACTCGCAGACCGCCGTGTCCTCGTTCCTCGCGCTGTCGCTCATGCCGCCTTCCTACTCCGCCCCCGGCCCCCGCCGCAAGGCGCCGCCGACCCGAGCCCGACCCGAGCCCGACCCGAGCCCGACCCGAGCCCGACCCGAGCGCCGGGCCGCCCCGCCCCGCCCCCGCCCCCCGGTCGACCCGCCTGCGGCGGGCCCGCGACGCCCGGCTACGGTGACCGCATGGCCACCGACCTCCAGCGGCGCCTGCTCGCCGCCCGCGCCACCGCGCCCTCCTACCCCGAGGTCGGTGCCACCCGCGGCGGCCCGCTGCCGGACGGCTACGCGCACCTGCGCCGACGGGTGCACCTGGGCCGCGGGCCGCAGGTGCTGGCCCGGGCCGGGCGGTACGTGCTCGGCTGGGGCAGCCAGTTGGGCACCGGCTTCGCCGTGTACCCGCACGCGCCGGCCGAGCCGGGGTCGACGGTGCTGCTGCGGCTGAGCCTGCCGGGCGGCCGGTGGCCCCGACTGGTGATCCCGTGCCGGGTGGTGTGGACGGTCGAGGAGCCGGACCGGATCGGCTTCGCCTACGGCACGCTCCCCGGGCACCCGGAGTGCGGCGAGGAGGCGTTCCTGGTGTCCATGGACGCCGCCGGCGAGGTGTGGTTCGAGGTGTCGGCGTTCTCCCGGCTGACCGCCTGGTACGCGCGGCTGGGCCGGCCGGTCGCGCTGCTCTGCCAGTACCTGGCGATCGAGCGCTACCTGGCCGCGGTGGCCGCCGCCGTCGCCGTGGAAGAGCCGGCCGGGCCGGCCGAGCCCGCGAGCCCGGCCGGTCCCGCCGTCGAGTAGGGCGTCGAGTCAGCCGAAGAAGTGTCGGCCGAAGAAGTCCTGGCCAAGGGAATGCCGACCGAAGGAACCTCGGCCGAGCGAGCCGGATCAGCCGAAGAAGGAGAGCCGCACGGTCCGCCGTGGATTGTCACCGTTGGTGTCGATCAGCACCACGGACTGCCAGATGCCGAGCGCCAGCTGGCCGCCGATCACCGGCAGGGTGGCGTGCGGGGCGACCAGGCCGGGCACCACGTGGTCCCGGCCGTGGCCGGGGCTGCCGTGCCGGTGGCGCCAGCGGTCGTCGGCGGGGAGCAGTTCGCGCAGGGTGGCGAGGAAGTCGTCGTCGCTGCCGGATCCGGTCTCCAGGACGGCGATCCCGGCGGTGGCGTGCGGGACGAAGACGTTGAGCAGGCCGTCGCGGCCGGCGGCCCGTTCGGTGAGGAACGCGGCACAGCGGTCGGTGATGTCGAGCGCGACCTCTCGGCTGCCGGTGGTGATCTCGATGGTGGTGGTCTGGAAGAGGCCCTGGTGGGTGGAGTGGATGTTGTCCGCCATGGCGCCATCCTGACCCACCTCGGCGGGCCCCGCGCAGCACCTCGCCGACTCCGCCTGCGGGGGCGGCTAGGTGCACTAGGGTGAAAGGTTTAGACCACATCGGCCCGGCCGGGGCGGCCCCGGAGCCGGGTACGCCGAAGACCCGACGGTCCGTGTGGTCCGTCGGGTCGGGGTCCCGATCCGCGTCGGGTGGCCCGGGAGGCCCCGGGCCGCGGAGCCCTGGGCCCCGAGCCGACGGGCGCTAGCCGCGCCCGCCGAAGAGGCTTCGCCGCAGCCGACGCAGTGGCGTCAGCAGCGAGATCCGCGCGTGACGACGCTTGGCCGTCGGGGCGTCCGCACCGCGCGGCGTCAGCTCCCTTATCAACCCGAGCGCCTCGGCGGTGTCCACCGCCGGGAGCGCGGGCGCGCCGAGCACGGCCAGGTGTCGGTCGATCCGACGGCCGGTCGTGCCGACACCGCACTGGATCGCCGGCACGCGGGGCCGAGTCCGCACTTGCATGTGTTCCATCAGTTTTCCCACCCCTACGAGGCGCCAGGGCCGTGAGGCGAAGACTATCCGCGATGGACGGTCTTCGCGCAACCGTCCTTGGTGTTGTGCCACCGTACCGTGCGGCGTCAACTGACGATGCACCAGGGGCCACCAGGCCGATCACGACTAGGCATCAATGATGGTGCACGACCGGCCATCTGTCAGCAGTACCCGGGGCACGGGCCCGGCGCCCGGCCACGAGGCGCACGCCGGGCGCACGCGACCCCGCACCCGTCTCCGCACCCGTCTCCGCACCCGTCCCTGCGGGCGGTCCGCCGGGCGTCCCGCCGGGCCGCCCGAGAGCCATGAGGGATGCGGCGGTGCACACGACGCGGATGCCGCGGTGGATATAGGGGACAGCCGGGGCCATCGACAAAGCGACCGGTCGACACCTCCAGGCTTCATGAAGTGAACACATTCGAGGGATTGACTCCCGGCAATCCTCCAAGCAATATCTGTGAGAACACGTGCGCGCCCGAATCGCACCCGGGTGCGTGTTCGAGTGGTGAAGAACTCCGGCTCCCGCGAGCCACTGCCCGGCCGCCTCGACGCTGCGGTGGCCAGGCTCGCGAGGTGCCCGGAAAGGCGGCCGGCCGTAGAGGGTCGGCCGGGCCGCCGCCAGGCTGCCGGTGCCGCCCCGTTCAGGGCCCGGCACCGGCGGTTCCGGGCCCGGGGCGACCGTGGCCACGGCTCCACGGCGACCGGCCGGCCCGGCCGGTCACCTCGGCCGGACGTCCCCGCAGGTCGCACCCGGTGGATCGGTAGACTCGGCCAGCGTGCCCCTCCTCCTCAGCATCGTGCTCCCGGTCCACGGCGTGGAGCGGTTCCTGCCGCGCTGCCTCGACTCGATCCTCGGCGACACCCCCGCCACGGAGTCCCGTTTCGAGGTGATCGCGGTCGACGACCTCTCCCCCGACGGCTCCGGCGCGATCCTGGACGCCTACGCGGCCCGCGACCCCCGGCTCCGGGTCCTGCACCTCACCGAGAACCAGGGCCTCGGCGGCGCCCGCACCGCCGCCCTGGCGCAGGTGCGCGGCGAGTACGTCTGGTTCGTGGACAGCGACGACTGGCTGCCCGAGCGGACGGTGAGCGCGATCCTGGACGAACTGGAGCGGGAGCAGGAGCGGCAGCGCGGGACCGAAGCGCCCGCCGACGTCCTGCTCACCGGCTTCACCCACGTCTACCCGGACGGCGGGACCGAGCCGAACCCCTGGCGCCACGTGCTGGCCGACTCCCCGCTGGTCGAGGGGTGCACGCTGGCCGAGCACCCGGCGCTGTTCCAGACCGTGATGTCGGTCTGGAACAAGGTGTTCCGCCGCGCCTTCCTGGAGGGCCTCGGCGTCTCCTTCGGCCGCGGCTACTACGAGGACATCTCGGTCACCTACCCCGCGCTGCTGGCCGCCGGGCGGCTGCGCTACCTCGACCGCCCCTGCTACTTCTACCGGCGCGGCCGGGACGGCGCGATCACCGCCACCGCCTCCCCCAAGCACGCCGACGTGTTCGCCCAGTACGACGCGATCTTCGCCTTCCTGGACCGCCCGGACCGCCCCGGCCGGCCCGTCCCCGACGCGCTGCGCACCCTGGTCTTCGACCGGACCGTCCGGCAGGCGCTGAACGTCTACGACACCCCCGGGCTGGTCCCCGTCGACCGGCGCAAGGACTTCTTCCGCCAGATCGCCCGGCACTTCGCCCGGCACCGCCCGGCCGGCTACCGCTACCCCGGCGGCGTGCGCGGCGTGCAGTACCGGCTGGCCGCGCGCGGCGCCCGGATCGCGTACGCGGAGCTGCGCCGCACCGGGCAGCTGCCGCGCGAACTCAAGCGCGGGGCACGGGCGGTGGCCCCGGCCGTGAAGAAGGGCGTGCGCAGCGGCGCCCGGTTCACCGCGTACAACGCCTTCCGCCGGCTGCCGCTGGACGAGCACCTGGCGGTCTACGCGGCGTACTGGCACCGGGGTTACGCGTGCAGCCCGGCGGCGATCTACGAGAAGGCCCGGGAGCTGGCGCCGCAGATCCGGGGCGTGTGGGTGGTGGAGAACCGCAAGCAGGCCGCGGCCATGCCGCCCGGCGTGCCGTACGTGATCGTCAACACCCCGGCCTACCTCAAGGCGATGGCGACCGCCAAGTACTTCGTCAACAACGTCAACTTCCCGCGCACGATGGCGAAGCGGGCGGGCACCGTGCACGTGCAGACCCAACACGGCACCCCGCTCAAGGCGATGGGCATGGACCTGCGCGAACGCCCCGAAGCCGCCGAGGGGATGGACTTCGACCTGCTCCAGGAGGCCGTCGACCGCTGGGACTTCCTGGTCTCCTCCAACCCGCACACCAGCGAGCACTTCACCCGCGCCTTCCCCGGCCGGTACGAGATGCTGGACACCGGCTACCCGCGCAACGACCGGCTGGCCAACACCACACCGGACGAAGTGCGGGCCATGCGCGAGCGGTTCGGGCTGCGGCCGGACACCACGGCCGTGCTGTACGCCCCGACCCACCGCGGCGACCAGGGCGGCTACGTGCCGCTGCTGGACGTCCGGGAGCTGGCCCGGCGGCTGGGTCCGGACTTCACCCTGCTGGTGCGCACGCACTACTTCCACACCGACGGCCCGGGCGACCTGGCGGCGGGCGAGGGTGCGGCCGCGATCGTCGACGTCTCGGCCCACCCGACCGTGGAGGACCTCTACCTCGCGGCGGACGCGCTGGTGACGGACTACTCGTCGATGATGTTCGACTACGCGGTGCTGGACCGGCCGGTCGTGATCTTCGCGCCGGACTGGGAGGAGTACCAGCGGGTGCGCGGCGTCTACTTCGACCTGTTCGAGCAGCCGCCGGGGGCCGTCACGGTGGACCCGGACGGACTGGCGAAGGCGCTGCTGGCGGGCGATCCGGAGCCGGCCGCTCGGGCGCGCTTCCGGGCGCGGTTCTGTCCGTGGGACGACGGCGGGGCGGCGGAGCGGGTGGTGCGCCGGGTGTTCCCGGTGGAGTCCTGAGGCGTTCCGCGGCGCTCCCGGAGCCCTGACCCGAACCCTGACGAACCCTGACGAGCCCTGAGGAGCCGTGTGGCACCGGGCCCGGCGCCGCCGGTACGGCGACCGGACCCGTCGGCACGCTCAGCGCTGGCGGGCGGCCAGGAACTCGTCGAAGGTCAGGTAGCCCTGGTGGTGGGTGTCCATGGCGTGGATCAGGGCCTCGGCCATCGACAGCGTCACGTCGTGGTCGCCCATCTCGTTCGCGACCAGCGCGTATTCGGCCGGAGTGATCTTGCCGTCGCCGTTCTTGTCGAAACGGTCGAACATGGCCTTGATCGCCTCGGTGGTCTCCATCGTGCCCTCCTGGTACTGCGGGGTTGTGCTCTGTTCGGACGGGCGTACCCTACCCGGCCGTGGTGCGCGCCACGGTCTCCGGGAGTGGACGGCCGCGGGGGTGGTTGTCGTAGTCTGCGGATCTGATTGCAGGCCCGGGCTCCTCCCGGGCGATCGTTCGTCCAGGGAGGGACCATGCTCGATCTCGCCACCAGGCTGGTGCTGAAACCCGTCTCACGCGGCATCTGGCGGCCGACCATCGAGGGCATCGAGAACGTGCCGCGCAAGGGCGGGGTCATCCTGGCCAGCAACCACCTGTCCTTCATCGACAGCGTGGTGATCCCGCTCACCGCCCCGCGCCGGGTCCACTTCCTCGCCAAGGCCGAGTACTTCACCGGAACGGGGCTCAAGGGCCGGCTGTCCAAGGACTTCTTCGAGGCGATCGGCGCGGTGCCGGTCGAGCGCGGCACCTACCGTTCCGCTCAGGCCTCGCTGGAGTCGGCGCTGGAGATCCTGGAGGACGGCAAGGCCTTCGGCATCTACCCCGAGGGCACCCGGTCGCTGGACGGCCGGCTCTACCGGGGCAAGACGGGCGTCGCCTGGCTGGCGCTGACCGCGGGCGTACCGGTGGTGCCGGTGGCGCTGGAGGGGCCGGAGCAGATCCTGCCGGTCGGCAAGCGGATGCCGCGGATCAAGAAGGTGACCGTCCGCTTCGGCGAGCCGCTGCACTTCGACGAGCTGCACGGGCAGGCCCGCTCGCTGAAGGCCCGTCGGCAGGTGACCGACGAGGTGATGGCGGCCATCCAGCGGCTCTCCGGCCAGGAGGTCGCGGAGAGCTACAACGAGGCGCCGAAGGCCGCGTAGGCCCCGGCCGCGCGCCGCGCCGCATCGCACCCCGCCACATCACGCCTCGCCACGTAGCACCCCGCCACATCACGCCCCGCTACGTCACACCTCGCCACATCACGTCGCGCCGCACCCGGTCGGCCGCTCACACGTGTCCGAGCGCGGCCGCCTCCGGTACGACGGCGGCCGGCTCCGGCGCCTCCCGGCGCAGCAGTGCCGCGTAGCGGCCGTCCAGCTCCACCAGTTCCTCGTGGGTGCCGAGTTCGACCACCTCTCCGTGGTCGAGGACGGCGATCTGGTCGGCGGCCCGGACGGTGGAGAGCCGGTGCGCGATGGTGATGGTGGTGCGGCCGGCGGCCAGGGTGTCCACGGCCTGCTGGACGGCCTGTTCGGTGCGGTTGTCGAGCGCGCTGGTGGCCTCGTCGAGGATCAGCACCGGCGGGTTGCGCAGGATCGTCCGGGCGAGCGCGAGGCGCTGCTTCTCGCCGCCGGAGAAGCGGTAGCCGCGCTCGCCGACCAGGGTGTCGTAGCCGTCCGGCAGGGCGGCGATGGTCTCGTGGACCTGCGCGGCCCGGGCGGCTTCGACCAGTTCGGCGTCGGTGGCCTCCGGCTTGGCGAAGCGCAGGTTCTCGGCGACCGAGGCGTGGAAGAGGTAGGTCTCCTGGGAGACCACGCCGACCGCGCGGGCCAGCGTGTCGAAGGACAGTTCGCGCACGTCCACGCCGTCGATGGTGACCCGGCCGCCGGTGACGTCGTACAGCCGCGGGACGAGGTAGCTGAGCGTGGTCTTGCCGGAGCCCGTCTCACCGACCACGGCCAGCGAGCTCCCGGCCGGGACCTTGAGTTCGACCCCGGAGAGCGTCGGCCGCTCCTGCGCGGGGTCGTAGCGGAAGTCGACGCCCTCGAAGCGGACCTCGCCGCGGATGTCGGTCAGGTTCCGCGGCTCCGGCGGCTCGGCGATCTCCACCGGCAGGTCGAGGTACTCGAAGATGCGCTGGAAGAGCGCGAGCGAGGTCTGCACGTCCACGCCGGTGGAGAGCAGGCTGACGGTCGGGCGGAACAGGCCCTGCTGGAGGGTGACGAAGGCGACCAGGGTACCGACCGAGACGATCGGCGCGCCGCCCGCCGCGGACAGCCCCGCCGCCCAGTAGATGACCGCGGGCATCGCGGCCATGACGATCTGGATGGTGTTCATCCGCCAGCGCCCGGCCATGCTGGACCGCACTTCGAGGTCGGCCAACTGGTCGGACTGCCCGGTGAACTCACGGGCGAGCGAGTCGGAGCGGCCCATCGTGCGGCCGAGCAGGATGCCGCTGACCGACAGCGACTCCTGGACCGCCGAACTCATCGCGGCCAGCTGCTTCTGCCGCTCGGTGGTGATCTTCTTGCGCTCGTTGCCGACCCGCCGGCTGATCCAGACGAACACCGGGAGCAGCAGCAGCGAGACGACGGTGAGCCGCCAGTCGAGCGCGACCATCGCGACCACGGAGGCGATCACCGCGGTGAAGTTGGAGACCAGGCTGGTCGCGGTGGACGTCACGGTGGACTGCATGCCGCCGATGTCGTTGGCGATCCTGGACTGCACCTCGCCGGTGCGGGTGCGGGTGAAGAACGCCAGCGACTGCCGTTGCAGGTGGCTGTAGACGGCGGTGCGCAGGTCGTGCATGACGCGCTGGCCGACGGTGGTGGAGATCAGCGTCTGCAGGACGTTGAAGACGCTGTTCACCACGGCCGCGAGAACCATGCCGAGCGCGAGCAGGCTGAGCAGCCCGGTGCGGCCCTGCGGGATCGCGGTGTCGAGGACCGCCTTGAGCAGGAACGGCGAGACCACCGACACCACGGCGGAGGCGGCCACCAGCAGCCCGACGACGGTGAGGCGGCCCGTGTACGGGCGGAAGAGGGCGAGGATGCGCCGCCACTGGGCCGGCGGGCGGGGCTCGCCCTGGGCGCGTTCGGGCGGGGTCCAGTTGATGGTGGTGGGTCTCAAGGGCAAACCTCCGTGGGTGGGGCGGTCGGACGGCCGCCAGCATAGCGAGAATAGCTCATAGTTAGACTAGCTAATAGTGAGGCTGGATCTATTCCCACGGCGACCACCCCTCGGACCGCCCGGCCGCCAGACCGCCCCGACCGCCCCGACCGCGTCAGTTCGTCCGGTAGCTGCGCGCCGCCTTCGAGGACAGGCCGCCCAGCCGGCCGGAAGGCAGCAGGCGGGCGAGGGCCACCACCGCCTTGTAGCGCTTGCCCGGCACGGACAACGAGCGGCCCCGGGCCAGGTCGCGCATCGCCTCCGCCACCACCCGCTCGGCCGAGAGCCAGGACCAGGCCGGGATGTTGCCGGTGCCCATGCCGGCCCGCTGGTGGAACTCGGTGCGGGTGAAGCCCGGGCAGAGCGCCATCATCCGCACCCCGGTGCCGCCGAGGTCGCGCAGCACGCCCTGGGTGAAGCTCACCACCCACGCCTTGCTCGCCCCGTACGTGCCGCGCGGCAGGAACGCCGCCACCGAGGCGACGTTCACGACCGCGCCGCGACCGCGCTCGCGCATCCCCGGCAGGGCCGCCGTGGTCAGCCGCAGGATCGCCTCGATGTGCACCTTCAGCATGTCCAGCTCGTCCTGGAGCGGGACGGTCCCGAACGCGCCCTTGTTGCCGAAACCGGCGTTGTTGACGAGCAGGTCCACCGGGCGGGCGGAGTCGGCGAGCCGGGCCTCCACGGCCGCGATGCCCTCGTCGGTGGCGAGGTCGGCGGTCAGCACCTCCACCTCGACTCCGTGCTCGGCGTGCAGGTCGGCGCTCGCACGCTCCAGGCGCCCGGTGTCCCGGGCCACCAGGACGAGCTGGTAGCCGCTGCGGGCGAGCCGACGCGCGAACGCGGCTCCGATGCCGGCGGTCGCGCCGGTGATCAAGGCTGTGGTCATGCCACCGACGGTACCGACTCACCGCGGCCGCGCCCACTCCGAATGGACTATCCCGGCCCGGCCGTCTGCGGATGCAGGTACCGGACCGCGCCCGTACCGTTCGGACGGGGGCATCGCCCGACCGGGCGGTGACGCTCAACTGAGGAGGCACTTCTGATGCTTACTCACTCCCGGACCCACGAGACCACGACCACGCCGGCCGCGACGCGCGCCGAGACGGACACACTCGCGAGCCTGATGGTGGAGGACGAGGCCGTCGTGTCCGACGCGCCCACGTACTCGCCCGAAGCCCTCGGACTCCTGCTGCTGGCGCTGTTGCTGTCGCCGAAGCCACCGAAGGAGAAGTCGACCCGCTAGCAGCCGGGCGACCCGATCACCGACCCGGCAGCCGGGCGACCCGATCGCGAGGCCGGTCCACCGATGTGGACCGGCCCACCCCTTCCCCGGCTCCTCGGCGGGCCTGACGAGGCTCGTAAGCCCGTGCCCGTGAGCCCGTCCGCGTGAACCCGCGCCCGCGAACCCGCGCCCGCGAGGCCGCCCGCCGGGGGCTCCCCGACCAGGAGGAACAGCACCGATGCCCTTCGCCGAGACGCCACTGCGCGACGAGTACGCCGCAGCCGTCGAACGGGTGGCGCGCCGGACCCTCGACGCCCTCCGGGGCGACGCGGGCGCAGCCGCGCTCGCGGACCCGGACGGCGCCGTACCGCGCCCGACCCTGGCCGCGCTGCGGGTGCTCGGCGCGGACCTCTTCGCCCCGCAACTACTCGCCGGGGCCGCGCCCGACGAGCCCACCGCCGAACTGCTGGCCCAGGCGCGGCAGGCCTTTCCGGCGCCGGACCCGGCACCGGACCCGGCAACGGCCCCGGCCGACGCCGCGCTGGTGATCGCATGGCAGGACTGGGCGGCCGGGCAGGTGCTCGCCCGCACGCCGTACGGAACCGGTGCCCCGCCGCCCGTGCCGCCTCCGGGCCCGGAGGCCGTCGGCTGGCAGACCTGGTCGGTGCGGATGGCGCAGCTGTCCGTCCTGGCACTGCCCGGGCTCGACGGCCCGGTGCACGACACCGCCCGCGCGCACACCCTGGCCCTCGCCCGCGGCACCGTCCGCTCCATGCTGCGCCGCGACCTCCCCACCGCCGCCCGGCTCGCCCGCTGGCTCGCCTGGGCCGGTGCCGAGGGCCGGCCGCTGCGACTGGAGGTCGAACCCGTCCTGGAGCGCATCCGGCTGGCCGGTAACGGCAGCGCCCGCACCGGACTCGAACTGGCCGTCGCCGGTCGGCTGCTCGACCGCTCCTCCCGTCCGCCGGCCGACCGACGGAGCCGGGTCCGATGACCGACACCCACGTCCTCGCCACCGCGCAGCGGCTCGCCTCGCGCGCGCTGGCCTGGCTGCACGCCTCCCACGCCGACGGCCTCGGCCGGATCCCGGACAACACCGTGGTCGACCTCTCCGACCCCGACGACGCCTACAAACCGCTCGGCGAGATCGCGTTGGCCGCTTCGCTGATCCTGCGCGACGGCGTCACCGGGCCCACCGAGGCCCGCACCGCACGCGAGCTGCTCGACCACGCCTGGGCGCAACTGCGCGAGGGCGACCTGCTGTACGAACGGCAGCTGCGCCACTTCACCATGACCGACCCGCTGGAGACCTACGCCCACTTCGCCCGGGCCGGCTACCGCCACCCGGCGCTGGAGGAACTGCTCGACTCGCTCAGCCGGTTGCGGGCCGCGCACGCCGAGGAGATCCACCCCAACCGGCGCCTGGGGGTCGCCAACGCCCGACGGGTCATCGGGCTCGCCCACCAGCCGGACTGGGCCGCACTCGCCGCCGGCACCTGGCTGGGCGCCACGCCCGAGCCGTGGGCCGTCAACTGGATGACCGGCTACGACATCACCCACACCGTCTTCCACCTCACGGACTGGGGCGCCCGCCCGGACGGCCTGCCGGAGCCGATGCGCGAGCACGTGCGCGACTGGCTGCCGGCCTGGCTCGACATCTGGCTGGAGATCGGCCAGTGGGACCTCGCCGCCGAACTCCTCGTGGTCGACGCGTGCATCGGTGAGCCGGCCACCGGGCGGCAGGGCTGGGACGCGCTGGCCGCCGTCCAGCACGAGGACGGCCTGCTGCCGCGCGACACCGACCCGGTCGACGAGGACCGCGAGCGGGCGTTCCAGGACCACCAGCACACCGCCGTCGTCGCGGTGGTGGCCGGTGGCATCACGCTCGCCCGGGCGCTCGGGGCCACCACGGCGGCCGCGTGAACGGGCTGGGTCCGGCCGTCGCGGAGGTGGTGCGCGCGGCCGGGCCGTACGCCAGCGCCGTCACGGTCGCCGTCGCGCTCGGGGACACGCAGGAGGTGCACTGCCACGGGCGGCTCGGGCACGGGCGGAGGGCCGCGTGCTCGCCGGACACCGTCTTCGAACTCGGTTCGGTCAGCAAGACCTTCACCGCGCTGCTGCTGGCCCAGATGGCCGCGCGCGGAGACCTCTCCCTGGACGACACGGTGGAACGCCACCTGCCGGACTGCTGGCGCCCGGTGACCGTCCGCTCCCCCGAGCCGATCAGACTGCTGCACCTGGCCACCCACACCTCGGGCCTGCCCCGGCTGCCGCCCGGACTGGCCGCGCGCGCCGTGCCGACCTGGTTCACCAATCCGTACGTCGCGTTCGGGGACGAGCAGTTGAGGGCCGGGGTGGCCCGAACCACCGTACGGTGCAGGCCCGGCAGCCGGTACCGGTACTCCAACTACGGTGTCGCGCTGCTCGGTCGGGCGCTCGCCGAGACGGGCGGCTCGCCCTACGGGGAACTGCTCGCCGAACGGGTCCTCCGACCGCTGGGCCTCGGTGCCACCACCTGTACGGCGGACCCGCCGGGGCGGGCGGTCGGGTACCGGCGCGGGCAGGAACTGCCGCCGTGGCACATCCCCGGACTGCCGGGGGCCGGCGCGCTCCGGGCGAGCGGGGCCGACCTGTTGCGCTACCTGAGGGCGCATCTCGACGGTGGCCACGGCGAGTTGGCGTCCGCGCTAAGCGAGGTCCAGCGGCCGCGGCTGCGGCTGCCGCGCTCGACGGACCAGCTGTGCCTGGTGTGGAACCACCGCCGCCCGGGCGGGCGCGACCTGTACTTCCACGCCGGGGCGACCCGGGGGTTCACCGCCTTCGTCGGGTTCTCGCCCCAGACGTCGGCCGCGGTGGCGGCCCTGGCCAACACCGGGCCGTCGCTGGACGGGCGGTTCCTCCAGGCGGCGTACGAGGTGCTGCGGGCGGCTTAGGACCCGGTCTGGGGGTGCGGCGCTGCCGTATTACGGCGCTGCGGGCTGCGGGCTGCGGGCTGCGGACGGCGGACGGCGGGCGGCGCTGCGGACCTAGGCTGCCACGGCTTTGGCGCGGTCGGCGGCGATGTGGACGGCGAGGCCGCCGAGGACCGTCCCCATCGCGTAGCGCTGGATCCGCAGCCAGGCGGGACGGCGGTCGAGGAAGGACGCGATGCCTCCCGCGCTCACCGCGATCAGCCCGTTGACGGTGACCGCCACCACGATCTGGGTCAGCCCCAGCACCAGGCTCTGCACCGCGACGTGACCACGCTCGGGCGCCACGAACTGGGGCAGCAGCGAGATGTACATGATGGCGATCTTGGGGTTGAGCAGGCAGGTCAGGAAGCCCATCGCGAACAGTCGGCGCGGCGGGTCCGGCGGCAGCTGCTGCGGGGCGAACACCGCCGTACCGCCCGGACGGACGGCCTTCCAGGCCAGCCACAGCAGGTAGCCGGCGCCGGCCAGCTTGATCGCGGTGTAGAGGGCGGGCACCACCGAGAACACGGCGGCCACGCCCGCCGTCACCGCGGCCAGGTAGACCAGGAAACCGGCCGCGACCCCGGTCAGCGACAGCAGCCCGGCGCGGCGGCCCTGGGCGATCGACCGGGAGACCAGGTAGATCATGTTGGGCCCCGGTGTCAGCACCATCCCGAGCGCCACGGCGGCGACCCCGAGTACGGCGTGCCCGCCCACGGCGGACAGGGCGGATGCGGCGGGAGCGGTGGAGGTCAGTGCTTCCATGCGAGGAGGCTAGGCCCGGCATCGATCTCGATGCAATGATGACTTTGCACTCGGTGCAATGCTGGCGCGGTGCCGTGCAATGCCGTCAACTCGCGTGGAGGGGTCCCCCCGATGGACGACTACCGCCGGATCGCCGACGAGGTCGCCGGCGCCATCACCGACGGGCGGCTGCGGCCGGGCCGGCAACTGCCCACCCAGCGCGCCTTCGCCCGCAGCCGGGGCATCGCCAACTCCACGGCCGGGCGCGTCTACCGGGAACTGGCCCGGCGCGGACTGACCACCGGGGAGGTCGGGCGCGGCACCTTCGTCCGGGCCGGGCAGGGGGCCGGCGGCGGGGCAACCGGCGGGCAGGTGGCGCTCGCCGAACCGGCCGACGCGCCGGTGGACCTGGAACTCAACTACCCCGCCGTCCCCGAGCAGGCCGGACTGCTGGCCGCCGGACTGGCGCCGCTGCTCCGGGCGGACGCGCTGGGTGCCGCGCTCGCACCGGTGGGCGCGGCCGGGACGGGCGCGGCCCGGCAGGCGTTCGCGGCACTGCTGTCGGACGAACGCCGGTCGGGCGGTGGCCGGATGGACGGTGCCCGGCCGGGCGGGGACCTGTCGGGTGGGGATCTGTCGGTCGGGGACCGGTCGGGCGGGGACCGGGAGGTGACCCCGGAGATCGCCGGGGAGGAGTTGCTGTTCGCGGGCAACGGACGGCAGGCCGTCGCCGCGGCACTGTCCGCGCTGGTGCCGCCCGGCCACCGGCTGGGGGTGGAGGCGCTGACCTACCCGGTGGTCAAGGCCGTCGCCCAGCGGCTGGGCATCACACTCGTGCCGCTGGCCGTCGACGAGCACGGGCTGCTGCCCGACGCCGTGGCCACCGCCCACCGGGCCGCGCCGCTGCGCGCCGTCTACGTCCAGCCGAGGCTGCAGAACCCGCTCGGCGGGAGCCTGCCGTACGAGCGGACGGCCGCCCTCGCCGAGGAGCTGCGCCGCCTCGACCTGCCGGTGGTCGAGGACGCGATCTGGTCCTTCCTCCGCCCGGAGCTGACCGCCCTCGCCGACCTCGCACCGGAACGCACCGTCCTCGTCGACAGCCTCTCCAAGCGGCTCGCGCCTGGGCTGACCACCGGGTTCGCGGTCGTCCCCGCCGCGCTGCGCGAGCGGATCGCGGGCGCACTGCGCTCGGGTGGCTGGACGCCCAGCGGGTTCGCCCTGGAGGCGGCCGTGCGCTGGATCGGGGACGGCACCGTGGCCGAGGTCGCGGCGGCCAAGCGCGCCGACGCCGTCGCGCGCCAGCTGCTGGCGCGCGAGGTGCTGGCGGGGCAGCGCGTCCGGGCCGACCCCTGCTCGTACTACCTGTGGTGGGAGCTGCCGGCGTCCTGGCGGGCGGAGACGTTCGTCGCGGCGGCGGCGCGGGCGAGCATCGCCGTCACACCCGCGGCGGCGTTCGCCGCCGACCCCCGGCGTTCCCCGTCCGCCGTCCGGGTCGCCCTGGCCTCGCCGCCGCTGCCCGTGCTGACGCGAGCGCTGGAGACGCTGGCACGGATCGCGCGGGGGACGGCGGAGGAGTGGACGGAGTGACGGGCGGCCGGGCAGTCAGGCAGCGAAGCAGCCAAGCGGCCGAACAACTGACGGATAACAGATAACAACTGTTGAAATCTGTTATCTGTTATCCGTCAGTTGAAATCTGTCAGCCGTCAGTTGTCAGTCGGCGCCCGTCAGTCGGCTCCCGTCAGTCGGCGCCCTTCAGTCGGCGGCGCCGGTCCGGCCGCCCCGCACCGCCGTGTCCGCAGCTCCGCCGGCGCCGACGGCGCGCAACCGGGAGGCGGCGGTGGCGGCGAGCTGGGGCGCGATCCGGGCGACATCCCGGGAGCCGACCGCCGCGATCAGGCTCGGCAGCAGCCAGCGGACCGGCTGCATGCCGCGCAGCCAGGCCTGCGCGTAGACATGGGCGGACCTCCGGGCGATGCCGGCGACGATCCGCTCCACTGCGGGCTCCAGCGGGTAGGTCTTGCTGGCCGGCCACGGCAGCCTGGTGCGCATCTGCTTGAGCACGGCGTCCTCGTCCGCGCCGCGCACCATGTCGGTGTCGGTCCAACTCAGGTATCCCACACCGACCTTGACCCCCTGGTAGGCGACCTCGGCGCGGAGCGAGTGGGCGAAGGCCTCCACCCCGGACTTGCTGGCGCAGTACGCGCTCATCAGCGGCGCGGGAGTGAGCGCGGCGAGCGAGGCGATCTGCAGCAGGTAGCCCCGGCTCTCGGCGAGCGCGGGCAGGAAGGCCCTGGCCGTGGCGACGCTGCCGAGCAGGTTGACCTCGATCACCCGGCTGAACGCCCGGTGATCGCTGTCCGCCACCGGCCCGCCGATGGCGATGCCGGCGTTGGCGACCACGGTGTCGATCCGGCCGTAGTGCTCCTTGATCCGACGGGCGGCGTCGCCGAGCGCGTCGAGGTCGGTGACGTCCACCTCCCAGCTGGTCGCGGCCGCGCCGCACTGCGCCGCGACGGCCTTGAGCTCGTCCGGCTCCAGCCCCAGGAGGGCGACCTTGGCCCCGCGCCGGGCGAGCGCGCGAGCGAGCGAAGCCCCGACCCCGCGGGCGGCCCCGGTGACGACGACGACCTGTGCGGACAACGGCGGGATGGCGTTCATGCGGCGGCGGTCCTCTCGGAAACGGGGGCGGAGGAGGTAGGGGCGGAGACGGCGGCAGGCGCGGCGGACAGGTACGCGGCGGCCAAGCGGTGGATCTCGGCCGCGACCTCGACCGGCCGCTCCAGCGGCGCCATGTGCCCGACCCCCGGAAGAAGCAACAGCCCCTGCGCGTCGGTGAGTTCGGCGACGATCCGGTGCGCGTGCACCGGCGGGGTCAGCCGGTCCGCGGTGCCGACCACGACGGCGGTCGGTGCGGCGAGCCGGGCGAGTCCGGCGTGGACGTCCAGACGGTCGAGGACGGCCGCCCAGTTGGCGCGGACGGCGGTCGGGCAGGCGTGCACGATCCGGGCCGTCGCCTCCACCTGCCCGGCGGGCGAACCCGGCCCCATGGTCGCGTACTTGAGCGCGACCCGGCTGACCGGCGAGACCGGCCCGAGCGGCAGCCGGGAGCGCAGCAGCAGGCGGTTCAGGAGGCGGCGCAGCCCCGGGGAACGCACCGCCTCGGGCAGCACGGTGAGTTCGGCCACCAGCTCACCCGGCCCGGTGGAGACCAGGACGGCGGCGGCGGTCCGCTCGGCGATCTCGGGGCGGCCACCGGCGGCCATGATGGTCATCCCGCCCATGCTGTGCCCGGCGAGCACGGCCTTCTCCCCCGCCGGGACGGTCCGGGCGAGGACGGCGGAGAGGTCCTCGGCCAGCGCCCGGGTGGAGTACCGGACCCGGCTCGGCGGGATCTCGCTGTGCCCGTGGCCGCGCTGGTCGTAGGCCACCACGCGGTAACGGTCGGCGAGTTGGCGAATCACCGGAGCCCAGAAGGCGGTTGAGCAGGTCCAGCCGTGGGCGAGCACGACGGTCGGCGCCCCGGGCCGACCGTGGACCTCGACGTGCAGCCGGATCCCGTCCGCCGATCGGATGCTCAACTCCTCGACGGGCACGGGCGGGACGTACTCGGCGGGCAGCTCGGCGGCGCTCATGCGGACACCTCCTGCGCGGCACGGGCGGTGTCCTGGCCGGCGCGCATGATCAGTTCGTACTCGCCGAGGTCGACCTTGCGGGTGGCGCGGCGGAACGCGGTGGTGGAGCCGGGCCACAGCACGGTGTTCTTGCCGTTCGGATCCAGGTACCAGCTGCGGCAGCCGCCGGTGGTCCAGACGGTGCGGTCCATCCGGTGCTGGAGTTCGAGGTTCCACTGCCGCTGGGCCCGGGCGGTGGGCTGCATCGCGGTGGCACCGATCGACTTGAGCGTGGTCAACGCGTCGATCAGGTAGTTCAGTTGGGACTCGATCATCAGGATCATCGAGCTGTTGCCGAGGCCGGTGTTGGGGCCGATCACGAAGAACAGGTTCGGGAAGCCGTGCACGGCCGAGCCGCGCAGCGCCTCCATGCCGTCCTTCCACTCCTCCGCCAGGCTTGTGCCGTCGGCGCCGAACACCCGGGCCCCGATGGGCATGTCGGTGACGTGGAAGCCGGTGCCGAAGACGATGGCGTCGACCTCGTGCTCGCTGCCGTCGGCGGCGACCAGGGTGGAGCCGCGCAGTTCGCGCAGGCCGGAGGCGACGACCTCGGTGTTGGCCGCGGCGAGCGCCGGGTAGTAGGTGTTGCTGAGCAGGATGCGCTTGCAGCCGATCCGGTAGTCCGGGGTGAGCTTGGCGCGCAGGGCCGGGTCGGGAACGCCCTGGGCGAGGTGGCGTTCGGCGAGTTGCTGGACCACGCGCAGCATGCCCGGGCGGCGCACGAAGGCGTCCACCTGGAGCTCGCGGAGGGCGAACAGGGTGCCGCGGCGGATCTTCCCGGTGACCGGCACGCGGTCGTGCAGCCACTTCTCCAGCTGGCTGATCTCGCGGTCCCGGCGCGGCAGGACCCAGGCGGGCGTGCGCTGGAAGACCGTCAGCCTGCCGACCTTCGGCTGGATCGACGGGATGATCTGGGCGGCGGAGGCTCCGGTGCCGACGATCGCGACCCGCTTGCCGGTCAGGTCGTAGTCGTGGTCCCAGCGGGAGGAGTGGAACACCTTGCCGGGGAAGGCGCCGAGCCCCGGCAGGTCGGGGATCTGCGGGTCGGCCAGTGGTCCGGCGGCGGAGACCACCGCGTCCGCGGTCCACTGACCGGCCGAGGTGGTGATCCGCCAGCGGACCTGCTCGGCCTCCCAACGCGCCTCCAGTACCTCGGTGTTGAACCGAAGGTGCGGGCGCAGGCCGAAGACGCTGGCGACCTTCTCCAGGTAGGCGCGGATGTCCGGCTGGCCGGAGAAGCTGCGCGGCCACGCGGGATTGGGCGCGAAGGAGAAGGAGTAGAGGTGCGAGGGCACGTCACAGGCGCAGCCGGGATAGCTGTTGTCGCGCCAGGTGCCGCCGACCGAGTCCGCGCGCTCCAGGACGACGAAGTCGGTGATCCCGGCGCGGCGCAGCCGGACCGCGGCGCCGAGACCGCCGAAGCCGGAGCCGATCACCGCCACCCGCACGTGCGGGACGGCCTCGTCCGCCGCGGGGGCACCGGACGTGCCGGAGCGGGGGCGCTTGCTGCTGGATGCCATGCGGCCTCCTCGTGAGGGTGGGGCGATGATCTTCGCGCTGCCGTACCGTGGCGCCCGCTCGTACCGCGCCTCCTGGCGCGCCGACGACGCCGTGCTCGTGCTGTGCTCGACTGCTCTCGTACCGCCCTGGCGCTGCCCTGATGCTGCCCTGATGCGCCCGGGTGAAGCCGCGGTATCGCTCTGGTGCTGCTCTGCATGGTGCTGTGCGCACTGCCTTACGCCGCCTTGCGCGCCGCCTTGCCGTACTGCCGAGAGGGTTCCCCGACGACCGGCGTCGGAGCCCCGCTAATCGCGCCAGTAATTACTGGCACGATTGGCAGGGTAGCCCTTGCTGACACCGGATGGAAGAAGCGCGGCCACCCGGATTCCGGGAGCCTTCGGAGGTGACGGACCTATGCTGATCGCCGTGGACAAGGTCAGAGCAGCTGCGGGTGACGGAAAACGCGAGTACCGGGTGGAGGAACTGGCCGAGGCGGCCGGCATCACCAGCCGGACGCTGCGCTTCTACCGCGAGCGCAAACTGCTCCAGCCGCCCCGCAAGGAGGGCCGGATCGCCTGGTACGGCGAGGAGCACCTGGCCCGGCTGCGCATGATCGGCGAACTGCTGGACCGCGGCCACACCCTGGGCGGCATCGCCGAACTGATCGGCGCCGGCGAGAGCGGGCGGGACGTCGCCGAGCTGATCGGGCTGGAGGCCGCGATCGTCGCCCCCTGGTCGGACGAGACCCCGGTGCGCCTGGACTGGGACGAACTCAGGACCGTCTTCGACGACCAGCTCACCGAGGAGAACACCGCCGAGTCGATCGCCCAGGGCTACATCACGATCGACGACGACGGGATCACCCACATCAGCCGCCGCCTGATGGACGCCACCACCGCGCTCGTCGCCGAGGGCGTACCGCTCTCCGTGGTGCTGGACGCCAGCCGGCGCACCCAGGAGCACGTGGAAGCCATCGCCGAGATCTTCATCGACGTGGTCGGCGAGCACCTGCTCGGCGCCCTCGCCGCCGACGCCCCGCTGCCGCCCGGCGAGGCGGCCCGGCTCACCGAACGCATCCTGCGGGTGCGGCCGCTGGCCCGTACGGTCGTCGACGCGCAGTTCGCCCTGGCGATGGACCGACGGGTGCCCGCCGAGTACGACGAACTGCTGCGCCAGCGACGGGAGAACGACACCGAGGCGTAACCCCTCCGGCGGGAGGGCAGGGATTCCCGCGCCCTGCCCACCCGTTGGAGGAAACGCCGATGCCCAGACCCCTCAGTCGCCGCGCCGCGCTCGGCCTCGCCGCCGGGCTCACCCCGGGCCTCGCCCTCGCCGCCTGCGGTCCGAACTCCCCGGCACCGTCGGCCGGTTCGACCGGAACGGCCAGCGGTTCCGGCGGGTCCGGACCCCGTACCATCCGGCACGCTCGCGGCGAGAGCACCGTACCGGCCCGGGCCGCCCGGGTGGTGGCGCTGGACACCGACGCGCTGGACTCCGTGGTCACCCTCGGGCTCACGCCGGTCGGCGCGACCACCGTCACCGAGGGCGCCCCCTTCCCCGCCTACCTGCCCGCCGAACGGCTGGCCACGACGAAGGCCGTCGGCGCCATCGGGCAGCCCAGCCTGGAGGCGATCGCGGCGCTGCGGCCGGACCTCATCCTGAGCAACCAGGTGCGCGACGACAAGCGGTACGACGAGTTGGCGAAGATCGCGCCGACGGTGCTGTCCAAGACCACCGGGCCCGCCTGGAAGGAGAACGTCCGGCTGCACGCCGAGGCGATGGGCCGGCAGGCCGAAGCCGAAGCGGCCGACGCGGCGTACCGGACGAAGGCTCGGGACCTGGTCACCGCACTCGGCGGCCCGGCCAAGGCCGCCGCCACCCGGGTCGAGATGGCCCGCTTCCTCGCGGGCGCACCGACCAGGCTGTACCTCAACGACACCTTCGTCGGCTCGCTGTTCAAGGACCTCGGGCTCGGCCGGCCCGCCAACCAGGACAAGCCCGGGTTCTCGGTCGAGATCAGCCCCGAGCAGGTCGACCAGGCGGCGGCCGACGTCATCTTCTACTCGGTCTACGGGGACGCGGCCAAGTCCGACCAGGGCAGGATCACCGATGGCGCGCTGTGGAAGAACCTGGAAGCCGTCCGCACCGGCCGGGTGTTCCGGGTCGACGACAGCCTGTGGATGCTCGGGATCGGCTACACGGGGGCCGGCCTGATCCTGGACCAGATCCGGAAGGACCTCGCGCCCTGAGCACGCCCGGCGGCGCACGAACCGAAGGCGGCGGGCCGAGGGCGGCGGACCGAAGGCGGCGGGCCGATGGTGACGGACCGATGGTGACGGACCGCCGCGACCTCGCGCGCCCCACCCGTTGTCCACTCCTCCAACCCCACCCCTCCCCCACCCCCGCCGCCACTGGTCGATCGACCGATTACCCACCCCCCGGGCGCACCCCTACCGTCGAGGCTCACCCGCAGGTCGCTGTCGCCTGGTCGGGCCGGTGACGGGAGGCGGGCGCCCGCACCGGCTCCGTGTGGGGGCGTACCGATGTCCGTGGTCGTGAAGTTCCGTACGGCGGCGCAACTGACCGGCGGCCGGGTGCTGCTGTGGTCACTGCTCGGTCGGCTGCCGAACGCGATGAGCCCGATCGGCACCCTGCTGCTGGTGAGCCGGAACACCGACAGCGTGTGGCGCGGCTCCCTGGTCGCCGGTGCGCTGGCGGTCGGCCAGGCGGTCGGCGGCCCGCTGGTGGGTCGGCTGGCGGACCGACGCGGGCAGCGGACGGTCGGGCTGGTCGCCGCGCTGGTCAACGCGACGGCACTGGTGGCGCTGGTGGCCGCCTCGCAACGCGGGTCGGCCCTCGGCTGGCAGCTCGCGCCCGCCGCCGTGGTCGGCCTGTCCGTCCCGCTGGTCGGCCCGCTGTCGCGCAGCCGGTGGGTCCGGTTGACCGCCGGTGAAAGGGAGTCGACCTCCGTCATGCTGTCGCTGGACGGGATCGTCGACGAAGTCGGCTTCACCGCCGGGCCGGCACTGGTCGGGGTCCTCGCCACCGTCTCCTCCCCCGCCGTCGGCCTGCTCGTGGCAGCCGCGCTGTCCGGCGTCTGCGCGACCCTGTTCGCGCTGCACCCGACGGCCTCCCCCGGCATCCCGAAGTCCCCGGCCCGCTCCGCCGAGCGGCTGCTCACCCTGCCCTACGTCCTGCTGCTGGCCGGGATGGCGCTGCTGGGCGCGTGTTTCGGCTCGGTGCAGGTCGGGGTGACCGCCACCACGGAGGCACTGGGCCGGCCGGGCGCCGCCGGGCTGCTGTACGGCTTCATCGGGTTCACCAGTTCCCTGGCCGGGATCGCCGCCGCGGGCCTGCCCGCCCGGTGGGAGTTGGCGTCCCGGCTGCGGGCGGGCACGGTGCTGCTGTTCGCCGCCTCCTGCGTCCTGCTCGTCTCCGCCGGGAGCCTGTGGAGCCTGACCGTTGCCGTGGGCCTCCTCGGGGTGGCGGTCGCACCGCAGATGATCACGATGTTCGGCCTGGTCGAGCGGACGGTGCCGGCCGTCCGGCTGGGCGAGGCGATGGCGGCGCTGGTCAGCGCGCTGATCCTGGCCCAGTCGGCCGGCACCTTCCTGGGCGGCTGGGCGACCACGCACTTCGCGCCCGCCGCACCGTTCGCGATCACCGCGGCCGCGGCGGCGGCCGCCCTGCTGCTCGCCGCGTGCACCGCGACCGAACAGCGCTACCGCCGCCGCACTCCGACCGCTCCGACCGGCGGTGGAGCCGACGGTGGGACCGACGGTCGGTCTGAGGGTTCCGGCGTCCGACCCCGCATCGCCGCGCCCGCGCGTCGCGCCCCGCGCACATGACGGCAGGGGCGACGGTGGTCCGCACACCGTCACCCCCGCCGTGCGGCCCTGCCCGCCGGCACCCACGGTTCGGCAGGGCCCACTCAGGCGGTCGTCAGTTGACGCTGACCGCCGTCCAGGTGGCCGCGACCGCGTTGTACTCGGCGCTGCCGTTGCCGTACAGGTCCGCCGCCGCGCTGAGGGTGCCCGCCCGGGCGCCCGCGTAGTCGGTGGTGGAGGTGAAGTAGACGGTCAGCGCGCGGTACCAGATCTGCGCGGCCTTGTCCCGGCCGATGCCCGCGAGCGAGGAGCCGTCGGCCGTCGGGCTGTTGTAGTCGAACCCGTTGATGCTCTTCGCGCCGCTGCCCTCCGACAGCAGGTAGAAGAAGTGGTTCGCCACGCCCGACGAGTAGTGCACGTCGAGGTTGCCCACACCGGCGGACCAGGAGTCGGCGGACTGACCGTCCTTGCTGGGCTGGTCCATGTAGCGCAGCGGGGTGCCGTTGCCGTTCAGGTTGATCAGCTCGCCGATCCAGTAGTTCGGCGGGTTGGAGGGCAGGTTGGCGTACCACTCGACCATCGTGCCCATGATGTCGGAGGTGGCCTCGTTGAGGCCGCCGGACTCACCGGAGTAGTTGAGGTTCGCCGTGGCGGCGGTGACGCCGTGGCTCATCTCGTGGCCGGCCACGTCGATCTCGGTGAGCGGGGCGGCGTCGCCGTTGCCGTCACCGTAGGACATGCAGAAGCAGCTGTCGTCCCAGAAGGCGTTGACGTAGTTGGAGCCGTAGTGGACGCGGCTCGCGGCGCCGACGCCGTCGTTGCGGATGCCGTTGCGGCCGAAGGTGTTCTTGTAGAAGTCCCACGTGGTGGCCGCGCCGAACTGGGCGTCCACGGCGGCGGATTCGCGGTTGGAGGCGGTGCCGTCGCCGAAGTTGTTGGAGGTGTTGGCGAACAGCGAGCCGTTGCCGGCGGTTCCGTTGTTCATGTCGGTGGTGGACTGGCCGCCGCGGGTGTCGTCCTTCAGCGAGTAGCTGGAGCCGCTCTGCGCGGTGGTGAGCGGCACCTGGCCGACGAAGACGCCCTTGCCGGTGCCGGCGGCGGTCTCGATCTTCTCGTGGGTGGACAGCACCTTGCCGGTGGCGGCGTCGGTGACGAGCACCTGGTTGCTCGGGGTGCCGTCGGCGCGCACGCCCTCGACGGTGGTCCGGTAGGCCAGACGCGGGTTGCCGTCGCTCGCCCAGACGACCAGTTCGGCCTTGCCGGTCTGGTGCACGTCGGCCAGCGGGGACTCATCCTTGTCCGCGACGACGCCGACGGTGGCCTGGACGGCGCCGGCGGCCTGCGCGGCGGCCTTGTCGGCCGGGATCTGCGGGGTCAGGCTCGGCAGCGCGAGCTTGGCGGAGACCGCCTTGTCGACCGACTTGACCGAGCCGTTGGCCTTCTGGTGGACGACCAGGTCGCCGCCGAGCACCGGCAGGCCGGCGTAGGTGCGCTCGAAGCGCAGGTGCCGGGTGCCGTCCTTGTCCACCACCGCGTCCTTGGCGACGAGCCGCTCCTTCTCGCCGAGGGCGAGGGCCTTGGCGAGCGGGCCGGACTGGCCGCCGGCCAGCGCGAGCACGGCCGCGTGCTGGTGGTCGGCCTGGGCCTGGACGCCCGCTACGGGGCTGGCCTGGGCGGCGGTGCTCACCTGGATCACACCGGTCAGCAGGGCGGTGGCCGACAGTACGGCGACAGCTGCGAGCTTTCGCTTCACGTGCGAGTCCTTCCGGGAAACCGCGTGTGGACGCGGTCGCGCCGCGTTCCGGGGGCCGGGGTCGGCACCTGTGGGGCGGAAATGGGCGCTGACGTGCTGAAACCCCGGGCGGTCGAGCGGCGAGCCACCAAGGGGTGGGGGTGGGGGCTACCGCCGGGGCTGTCCAGAAGCATGACAATCCAGCAGGTGAATTGACAGGTCTACCTCAGCGATTGGCCAGGTCCCGCCAGCTCGCCAGGGCTCTCAAGTGGTGGGCAAAACGGGGCAATTCACCGCGCCTTGCGGTGGGTTCCCACCCGAACCACGCCCGACCGCCTGCACCGATGTCCGATCGACTATCGAACGCCGATCCGGCGCGCGGAGCCGAGCGGGCCGAAATCGACTTTTACATGCCTGTAGAACTTCCCATACGGAATCTTGACATCCGGTTGGCGAGGTCCCGCCACCTGCCACCCTTGCCCGCCGCCGGGCCATCTGCTAGCGCCACCGGACCTCGTGTTCGCCCGACTCCTCAGCGCAGTCGGCGAGTTGGGAGCGACCGCTCAGGAGCGCACCGGAGCCGGGGAGACCCCGCGCCCCACAACGGCCCCTCCTCCACCGGCAGCTGCGATTGACGCCCGGCTCCCGCGGCGCCCCGCTCGCCCGCGCCGGGCCCGTCCGGCCGCGGAAGCGGCGGCGAAAACGGCAGCGGCAGCAGCGGAAACGGCGGGATCGGGGTCTGGACCGGGAGAGCGAAGGGGTACCGCTCCTCGCCCGGACCGGTCAGCGAGACTTCTCGGGGAGCACATCCGGCGCGTACTCCCGCACTGCGGCGAGCAGTTGGCGGATCGACGGGTTCACCATCGGCCGCCCGGCCACGGTGACGGTCGGCACGGTCTCGTTGCCGTCCGCGACCGAGCGGACGGAGGCGGCGGCGTCCGGGTCCTTCCAGATGTTCACCATGGTGAACCGCCGGCTGTAGCGCAGGCGCGTGAAGAGCAGCGCCAGGCGCAGGTTCATGCAGAACGTGCACAGCGGCCGCCAGTAGAGGACCACGCCGTCGTCGGCTCCGCCGGTCGCTGTCACTGGAACCGCCATTCCTGGGCCGTGTTGCCGGGGGTGCAGGTCACCATGGTGACCGCGCTCCCCGGGCCGTTGTCGGTCATGCAACGCTGGTTCTGGTAGTCGGCCAGCGTGTAGGAGCCCTGGGCGGATCCGCTGCGCACCGTCCAGTTGGTCAGGAAGCTGAAGCCGCCGCTCAGGGTGACCTTGCCGTCCATGGTCTGGACGAGCAGCGGCCCGCCGCTGTTGCAGGCGTTGAAACTGATCCAGGAACCGGGGTCGGTCGCCCGCACCCATCCGTACTGGGCCGCGCCGCCGACCACGATCGGGTTGTCGCCGGTCAGTTCGTCGCGGGCCATCCCGATCGGGCGGCCGTCCTTCACGTTGACGATGGTGGTCCAGGAGGTGCCGCCGCACGACGGCGGCCGGGTCGGGGTCTGCGGGGCCGGCGGGTTGCCGCCGCCCGAGGGCGAACCGCCGCCGGACGGGGAGCCGCCCCCGGTAGGAGAGCCACCGGCCGCGTTCTGGGCCGGGGGCTGCGGGTTGGGATTGGGGTTGGCGGGCTGGTTGGCGGTGCCGCCCCCGCCGCCGGACTGGTTGGACTGGCCGCCCGAACCCCCGCCGGCGGAACCGCCCGAGGCACCGCCCGCGGAACCACCCGAAGCACCGCCGCCACCGGCCGCGTTGCCGCCGCCCGCCGCGCCCGCACCGGTGCCCCGGCCCGCCGCGCCTCCGTTGCCGCCCTGCGCGGGGGCCGGGACGGGCGCGCCCGGCTGGGTGCTCGGCTGCTGGTCGGCGACCGGGGTGTCGGAGGGTGTCGGCGTGACGGGCGGCGTCGTGGCCGGAGCCGTCGGGCTGCCCGTGCCCGGGGTCACCGGGGCCGTCACGACGACGGTCGGCTGGGCGGCGGGCGGCTCGGCCGCGTCCGACCGGCCGGGGCCGCGGTCCACCAGCAGGACGGTCGCCGTGCCCATCGAGATGACCACGGGGACGATCACCGGCACCAGCAGTGCGCGCCGCGACCGGCGCTTGCCCGGCTCGGTCACCGGCTGCGGCCCCACCTTCGCGACCTCGTCCTCGTCCGGCACGGGGCCACCCGACGCCGGGCGCTCGCCCGACGCGGGCTGGTCGGCGCCGTCCGCGACCGGCACCAGGGCACCGGCCTTCGCCGCGCCGGCGCCCCCGGCCACCCCGGCCCCGGCCCCTTCACCCGCGGCCGCTCCCCCGGCCGCCGCCCTGAGGTCGACCGTCCCGGTGTCGGCCGGGGCGCCGGCCGCACCCGCCGCGGCGCCCGCGTCCTTCGCACCGATCGCCGTCCGGGCCGCGGCCGCCATCTCGGCGGCGTCGGCGAACCGGTCCTCCGGCTTCTTCTCCAGCGCCTTCGCGACCAGCTCGCGGACCGCCGCCGGGAAGGCCCCCGGCAGCTCCGGCGCCGGCTGGCGGACGTGTTTGAGCGCGACCTCCAACACGCTCTCGCCGACGAACGGCGGCTTCCCGGTGAGCAGTTCGAAGCAGACCACACCGATCGAGTAGAGGTCGGAGCCCGGCCCGGTGCCCGTCCCCTCGGCCTGTTCGGGGGCCATGTAGAGGGCGGTGCCGACGATCGCGTGCGAGGCGGTGATCTTGGTACTGGCGATCGCCCGGGCGATGCCGAAATCGGTGATGGTCACCCGGCCGTCCGTGCGCACCATCAGGTTGGACGGCTTGATGTCCCGGTGCACGATCTCCCGGCGGTGGGCGGCGTGCAGGCCGTCCAGCGCGGCGGCGACCAGGCCGAGGGCGCGCTCGGGAGGCAACGGGCCCTCCTCGGCGAGCACCCGGTCCAACGGCAGGCCGTCGACCAGCTCCATGACGATGTAGGCGCAGCGGTCCCCGGCGTCGCCGCCCTCGCCGCCCTCCCGGCCCTCCGCACCGCCGCCGCTCTCGCCGTAGTCGTGGACGTCCACGACGGCGGGGTGGTCGATCGCGGCGACCAGCTGGGCCTCCCGGCGGAAGCGCTGGATGAAGGTGTCGTCCTCGAACAGCGCCGAGTGCAGGATCTTGACGGCCACCGGCCGCGCCAGCACCGTGTCGTCGGCCCGCCAGACCGTGCCCATCCCCCCGCCGCCGATCCGCTCGACCAGCGTGTACCGCCCGCCGAGCACGGCGCCCGCACCCCTCATGCTCCCGCCCCCATGTGTCATGACCCTCCCCAGCGGGCCGTTCGGCCCCCAGTGTGCCAGAGGGGGTCGAACGGTCAGCAGGCACTGTCCGGCCAGGGGTTGAGGGCCGCCACCGTCAGCTGACCCGGCCCTGCCGGGCGTGCTCGACCACCTCCAGGACGGCGGCCGCGACGGCCTGCGGGTGGTCGGCGTGGACGTGGTGGCCGGCGCCGCGCACCACGATGTGCGAGCCCTTGGCCGCGCCGGCGACGACGTGTGACTGGAGGACGGTCCAGCGGGCGCGCATCGCCCCCGGCAGGCCGTCGGTCGCGCTCAGCACCGTCACCGGCACGTCGGGCAGCCGCGAGGCCGCGCGCCGCCGCCGGAGCTCGGAGACCGCGAGGACCGTCAGCCGGTTCTCGTCGAGGACGGTCCGCCGCTGGTGGTGGTGTGCCTCGACGGCCGCCTCCGCCCTCGCGACGGCTCCCCCGGCACGGCGTGCGGCGGGCGTCATGGCCGCCCTGAGCAGCCCCACCCGCAACAGGACGGCCTCGGCCGCGCGGATGGCCGGTGGCTGGAACTCCTCGTGCGCCGGATCCACCAGGACCAGGCCGGCCACCAGTTCCGGGTGCCGCCAGGCGAGGAGTTGGGCCAGCTGGCCACCCCAGCTGTGCCCGACCAGGACGGCCGGGCCGGCGCCGAGGTGTTCCACCAGGGCAGCCAGGTCCCCGGTCGGGGACTCCAGCGAAGGACCGGGGACGCGAGCGGGGTCGCTGGCACCGAGCCCGGCCCGGTCGTACGCCACGACCCGGCTGTGCGCGGCCAGTTCGGACAGCACCGGCGCCCAGGTCAGCGACGAGGTGCCGCAGCCCGCGAGCAGCACCACCGGCGGGCCGCCGTGACCCGCCTCCACCCAGCGCAACGCCCGTCCACCACGGTCGAGTTCGCCCTGCCGGACCCCGCCGGGGAGGCTCTCGGCCAGCGCCTGCGCGATGGCGTCCTGCACGTCCCGCATGGCCCGTGTGCCCCGCGTGCCCTGTGTGCCCCGTACTGCCTGTACGCCCCCCATCCCCCGTGCGCCCTGCGTGTCCCGCGCGCCCCACGGCTCCTGCGCGTTCTGCCTGTTCTCCGTCTTCTGCACGTTCGGTTCCCCCCTGGATCCGTCCGCCCGGTCCCGGCCTGTGCTGCCCGGTGACGCGGGTTCTTTGCTCACCGCTGCCACGAGCCCCGGGCGCCCCCAACGCCTGGCGGATCGGCCACCAGTCGGGCCCGGACTCGCTGTCAGGCACCAGACCATGACGGCCCGGCTCCACTCAAACCCGAACACCTCGCGTCCGTCGCGTGACCGGAGGACGAAGAGGAGGTGCTGTGGCGCGAGGCCGCCACCGGCCCGCGCCCGCACGGCCCAGACCGGGGCGGCGTCGCGCTGACCGCACCGCGGCCGCCGCCCCGGCCCTCCGGCGGCTCAGGCCGACAGGGTCCGCCCGAACAGGTCGAGCACCGCCTCCCAGTGGCGGGCGTCGGCGACGGCGTCGTAGCGGGTGGTGTCGGCCTGGGTGTAGCCGTGCGCGGCGCCCGGGTAGACCTCTTCCCGGTGGCGGACACCAGCGGCGGTGAAGGCCTCGGCGAGCCGTTCGATCTGTTCGGCGGGCATGGACGGATCCTCGTCGGCGTGGCCGAAGTACACCTCGGCGGTGATCCGGGAGGCGCCCAGGTGCGGGCTGTCCGGCGCATCGGTGGCGAGGTTGCCGCCGTGGAACCCGGCGATGGCGGCGATCCGGTCGGGGTGGCTGGCGGCCGTCCACAGGGCGAGCAACGCACCGCGGCAGTAGCCGGTGAGGCCGACCGGGCCGTCCGAGACGAGCGGGGAGTCGGCGAGCCAGCGCAGGTAGGCGTCCGCGTCGCGGGCGGTCACTTCGGGGGTGAGGCTGAGGAGCAGCGGGCCGATCCGTTGGAAGATCGTCGGGTCCTTCTCCAGGTCGATCAGCGGCGGCAGTTCGACGACCGGCGCGCGGCCGTTCCGGTAGTAGGCGTTGGGGACCAGCACGGCGTACCCGGCCTGGGCGAGCCGGTCGGCCATGTCCTTCAGCTGGGGTCGGAGCCCGAAGGCGTCCATGTAGAGGATGACTCCGGGATGGGCCCGCCCGTCGTCGGGATGGGCGAGGTAGGCGTCGGCGGTGCCGTCCGCCGTCGGGATGTCCACGGTGGTTCCGCGCACGGTCATGGTGAGGGGTCTCCTTCGGTTCGCGCGGCAGGTAGCCGGTGGACGCCGCCGCCGGCGCGGCGCCCGCGGGGAACGCGGGTGCGACCGCCCGGCGTTGGGCGTACATGGGTGTGATCGTAGATGTGGCGTGCGTGGCGGCGGCGGCGATCGGGCTGATACTGCTGATCGCGTGGCAGATCCGGGGCGAGTCCTCGGGGCGTTGGCGGCGGGGCGGCGGGAGCACCGGGGTGGGCCTGGGCGGCGGGCTGGAGGAGGTGCAGGCGCTGTTCAGCCCGGGCAAGCGGGTGCAGGTCGAACAGCGGCGGGAACAGCTGACGCTGCGGGACGGCGCCCAAGTCGGAGCGCCGCCGCACTTCGGCGTGGACCTGGACCGGGGCGTGGCGGTGCTGCACAACAGGGGCGGGGCGGGCGGCGAGACCGAACGGGGTCGGACAGGCGGTCAGGCTCCCCAGGCACGGGAGCAGAGCACCAGCCGGTAGCCGTCCGGGTCGGATATCGTCACGCCGAACTCCTCCCAGTAGGCGTTGTGGGCCCGGACCGGAGTGCCGCCGGCGGCCTCCAGCCGGGCGACCAGGGCGTCGTCCACCGGCGCACCGAGGTAGACGACGAACAGGTCGTCGACCGTCGGGGTGGGCTCCAGCGGGTTCTCCGGGTCGTGGGTGAGTTCGAAGTGCCAGGCTCCGCCGGGCGGACCGACCATCAGCAGGTCGTGCTCGCCGGACACCCGCTCGGTGGTGCGCCACAGCACGTCGAGGCCGAGGCCGCCGACATAGAAGCGCTCGGCCGCCGCGAGGTCGCGCGAGGGCCGGGCGATACGGACCCGCGTCGTCGAATCGATCATGGCCGCGACCCTAGCCGATACCACTGACAACGAACCGTCCCCGACGATCCCCCCACACGATCCCCTCGACGCCCCCCGACGGCGATCCGCGGACGGACCCCTCAGAACCGGCGCAGCCGTTCCTCGTCACCGGTGCGCGGGCAGGTCAGGCAGGCTACGGCCTCGGGCTTGACGGCGTAGTAGAGGCAGCAGCCGAGCCGGGTACGGGTGTGGTGGCCGCGCCCGTCGGGGGTGTGCAGGCGGCGGAAGTCGGCGGCGCCGGGCAGCGGGAGGGTGCCGCCGGGCAGCACCGCCCCGGCGGCGACGACCGCGGCGTCCTCCTCGCCGAGCATCCGGCCGAGGTACCAGACGGCCGAGGCGAGGTCGTCCGTCACCATGCCCCAGAGCGCGCGGTCGCGGCGCCGGCTGGGGGCGGCGAAGGCGGCGAGCACCGGCCCGACGTGGGCGACCACGGCGGCCCGCAGTTCGGCGCGGAGTTCGTCGTCGCCGGGGAGGGTGACGTGGTCGCGCGGGCGCAGCGCGAGGTCCCCGGTGGGGGCGTGCAGCCAGAGGTCGGCGGGGTCGACGAGGGGGACTTTCCGGGCGAGGTGCCAGGGGCCCGCGATGAGCAGGCACGCGGACCAGACGTAGTGGTGCAGCAGTCTGGAGGCGGTGACGTGCGGGCGGGGGGCGCGGCCGTGTTCGGCGGCGATGCGCTCCTCCCCGCCGGCCAGGACGGCGGCCAGGGCCCGTTCGTCGGCGGCGAGTTCGGCCCCCGAGTACCAGCCGTCGGCGGCACGGGGGTCGGGTTCGTCGGCGCCGAGCAGGCGCAGCTCCAGCACCGGGCAGAGCTCGCGCAGGCGCCGGTAGTCGCCGGGCAGGGTGGACGTCGGCGCGACGGGCAGGGGTGTTCCGGGGATCATCGGCGCTCCGTGGATCGACTCCGCATGATCGAATAAGGTGAGGCTCACCTTACAACGCCTCAGGATGCGCACCACCCGGGACCGGGCCGGGCGGCGCGACACCCACGACACCCGGGCAAGGGTGGCGCCGCGGCGAACGGCCCGACATCGGACCAGACGGCCCAAGATTGACGAACTTAGGTAAACCTAACCTAAGATCTCGACTCGTGTTGAGAACCGACCCGCCGGCCACCACAGCCCCGGCGACGCCTCGATCGTCGGCGGTCCAGCGGCCCCTGCTGCTGTTCGCCGGTGTGGGCGCGCTCGTGCTGTGTGCCGCGCTGAGCCTCGCGCTCGGCTCCCGATCCATCCCGCTGTCCACCGTGGCCGACGCCCTCACCGGGGCCGCCCACGGCGGCGACGCCGATGTGGTGACGGGCCTTCGCCTGCCGCGAACGGTGATCGGGCTGGCCGTCGGGGCCGCGCTCGGCGTCGCCGGGGCGGTCGCCCAGGGCGTCACCCGCAACCCGCTCGCCTCCCCGGTCACCCTCGGCGTCAACGCCGGCGCGAGCCTCGCCGTGGTCGCCGCGATCTACGCGCTGGGCCTCACCCGGCCCGTCGAGTACGTCTGGTTCGCCTTCGCCGGGGCGGCCGTCGCCGCGGTCGCCGCGTACGCGATGTCCCGGCGCGGCGGCGACCTCGACCCGCTCCGGCTCGCGCTCGGCGGCACCGTGCTCACCGTGGTGCTCACCTCCTGGACCTCCGCGCTGATGCTGGCCAGTCACCGCACCCTGGACGAAGCCCGGTTCTGGCTGGCCGGCTCGATCGGCGGGCGGCAGTTGGACACCCTCACCCCCGTGCTGCCGTTCCTGCTGCTCGGCCTGCTGGGCGCGTTCGCGATCTCGCCCGCCCTCAACGCGCTCGCCCTCGGCGACGAGACCGCCCAGTCGCTCGGCGTGCCGGTGGCCCGGATCCGACTGGCCGGCGGGCTGGCCGTCGTCCTGCTCGCGGGCAGCGCGGTGGCCGTCGCCGGGCCGGTGGCGTTCATCGGACTGGCCGCGCCGCACCTGGTCCGCCCGCTGCTCGGCAACGACCACCGCTGGCTGCTGCCGGGCTGCCTGATCGCCGGTCCGCTGCTGCTGCTCGCCGCCGACGTGCTCGGACGGCTCGTGGTGCGCCCCTCCGAGATCGAGGTCGGCATCGTGACCGCCTTCCTCGGCGCGCCGCTGCTCGCCGTACTGGCCCGGAAGGTGGCCCGGTGACCGCGCTCGCCGTGCCCGTCGGCACGCTCGCCCGCCGCCGGGCCCGCACCGCCGCGTGGTCGGCGCTGGCCGCCGCCGTCCTGGTGGTGCTGACCGGCGTCGCGCTCGGCACCGGACAGCTGAGCCTGTCCGGATGGGACGCGCTGCGGGCCCTCGTCGGGCAGGGCGAACCCGGAAACGTCCTGGTGGTGCAGCAGTTCCGGGCGCCCCGGGTGGTGTCGGCGCTGATCGCCGGGGCCGGGCTGGCGATGGCCGGCTCGGTGCTCCAGCGGCTCTTCCGCAACCCGCTGGCCTCCCCCGACACCATCGGCGTCACCGGCGGCGCGTCCTTCGGCGCGGTGCTGATGCTCGCCACCGGCGCCTCCCAGCAGCTGATCCCGCTGGCCGCGCTCGGCGGCGGACTGCTGGCGGCGCTGCTGCTCGGCGGCCTCGCCTGGCGGTCGAAGATGGCCGTCACCCGGCTGGTGCTGGTCGGCCTGGCGGTGCAGCAGGGTCTCGCCGCCGCCGTGAACCTGATGATCGTACGGTTCCCGGCCGAGCTGGCCTCCTCCGCGATGCAGTGGACGACCGGCTCGCTCTACGGCCGCAACTGGACCGAGGTGTGGATCGGCGGCTCCGCCATCGCGCTGACCGCCCTGGCCGTGCTGCTCTGCCAGCGGCGGATCGCGGTCCTCGACCTCGGCGACGACTCGGCCGGCGGCCTCGGCCTCGACCCCGGCCGGGACCGCCTCCGGCTGCTGCTGCTCGGCATCACCCTCGCCTCGCTGGCCGCCGCCCTCACCGGCCCGGTCGCGTTCGTCGCGCTCGCCGTGCCGCACCTGGTCCGGCTGCTCGCCGGGCCGCCCACCCTCGGCACGCTCGGACTCACCGCCCTCACCGGCGCCGTCCTGCTGCTGTCCGCCGACCTCCTCGTGCTCCACGTGATCCCCGTCCACGGCCTGCCGGTCGGTGCCGTCACCGCCACGCTCGGCGCGCCCTGGCTCCTGGCGCTGATGATCCGCCAGGGCCGGCCTCCCCAGAGGAGCAACTGATGACGCCCACGACGACCGTCGGGTCCGTCACCACCACCGCCAACCGGCTCGCCGCGCACGGCCTCGACCTGCGCTACGGCGACCGCACGATCGTCGACGGACTCGACCTCGACCTGCCCGGCGGCGCCGTCACCGCCATCGTCGGGCCCAACGCCTGCGGCAAGTCGACCCTGCTGCGCGGACTGGTCCGGCTGCTCGCCCCCGCCGCCGGCACCGTCACCCTGGACGGCTCCGACATCCACCGGATGTCCGCCCGGGCCCTCGCCAAGCGGATGGGCCTGCTGCCGCAGCAGCCGGTCACCCCCGAGGCGATCACCGTCGAGGCGCTGGTACGGCTCGGCCGGTACCCGCACCAGCGGATGCTCAGCCCGTGGTCCAGGACCGACCAGGCCGCCGTCGAGGACGCCCTCGCCCGGACCGGCACCGCCGAACTGCGCGAGCAGCAGGTCGACCGGCTCTCCGGCGGACAGCGCCAACGCGCCTGGATCGCGCTCGCCCTGGCCCAGGACACCGAACTGCTGCTGCTCGACGAGCCGACCACCTTCCTCGACCTGCGCCACCAGCTCGACGTCCTCGACCTGGTCGCCGACCTGCACGCCGAGGCCGGACGCACCGTCGTCATGGTGCTGCACGACCTCGGGCAGGCCGCCCGGTACGCCGACCACCTGGTGGTGCTCAAGGACGGGCGGCTCGCCGCCGCCGGGCCGCCCGCCGAGGTCCTCACCGCCGACCTGGTCGAGGCCGTGTTCCAGGTGCCGTGCCGGGTGGTGCCCGACCCGGAGACCGGCACGCCGCTGGTCGTCCCCCGGGCGCGGACCCGGCCGCGCGCCGCCGACCGCTGACCGCTGACCCCCGTTCGTCACCCCCGACGCCCCTCACCCCCGACGCTCCGCAACCCGACCCCCGCTCGACCCGATCCAAGGACCCCCATGAACCGCCGCCTCCCCGTCGCCGTCCTCGCCGTCGCCCTGTCCACCACGCTGCTCGCCGCCTGCGGCAGCGACGGCGGGACCAAGCAGGGCGGGGACGCCTCCTCCGCGAGCGCCGGCGCCTCCGCCGGCTTCCCGCGCACCGTCACCCACGCCGCCGGAACGGCCCAGATCAAGGCCCAGCCCAAGCGCGTCGTGGTGCTGGACAGCGGCGAGCTGGACGACGTCACGCTGCTCGGCATCGCCCCGGTCGGCGCGGTGTCGCCGCACATGAAGACCGAGGGCGGGTTCCCGAACTACCTCAAGGACAAGATCAAGGACACCAAGGACGTCGGCCCGATGAACGAGCCGAACCTGGAGCTGATCGCCTCCCTGAAGCCCGACCTGATCCTCTCCTCCAAGGTCCGCCACGCCAAGGTCTACGACCAGCTGAACGCGATCGCGCCGACCGTGCTCGCCGAGACCACCGGGTTCCCGTGGAAGGAGAACCTCGCCCTCTACGCGCAGGCCCTCGGCAAGGAGGACGAGGCCAAGAAGGCGCTCGCCGACTACGAGGCGCGGGCCGCCAAGCTCGGCGAGGCCATCAAGGCGAAGAACGGCGGCGCCATGCCGACCGCCTCGGTGGTCCGCTTCGTGGCCGGGCCGACCCGCCTCTACGCCAAGGCCTCCTACAGCGGCGTGGTGCTCAAGGACGTCGGCCTGGCCCGCCCGGCCGCCCAGGACGTCGACAAGAACATCGTCGAGGTGAGCGCCGAGCAGATCAACCAGGCCGACGCCGACCTGGTGTTCGTCACCACCGCCGACGACCCGTCCAAGACCAAGGAGAGCGAGGTCCAGCAGACCCCGGTCTGGCAGGGCCTGAACGCCGTCAAGAACGGCAAGGTCTTCAACGTCCCGGACGAGACCTGGATGTCCGGCATCGGCGTCCAGGCCGCCGACGCCATGCTCGGCGACATCGCCAAGGCCGCGGGCGTGGACGCGCCCAAGTAACCGCCGACGGACGACGGCGGGCGGTGGCGGCTGCCGCTGTGGCCGCCACCGCCACCGCCCGCCGTCGCTCCCGTCCGCCACCACCCCCGAGGACCACCACCCCATGCGGCTCTACCTGCTCGCCCTCAACCCCACCGACTCGGTCACCGCCGGCTTCCTGCCCGCCGCCGCCCGGCTCGGGCTCGACGTCACCGTCCTGACCGACCACGCCGAACCCCACCGGAAGGCCTACGCCGACCTCCCGTTCACCGCACCCGAGGTGCTGGAGTGCGACGTCCGGGACTTCCGCGCCGTGATCAGCCTGGTCTCCCGCCACCACGCGCCCGACGCGGTGTTCAGCAACAGCGACCACCTGCAGACCCAGACCGCCCTGGCCGCCGAGTACTTCGGCCTCCCCGGCAAGGACTGGAAGGCCGCACTGCGGGCCAAGGACAAGGGCCAGCTGCGCCGCCACCTCGCCCTGACCGGGCAGGACGCCGTCTGGTCCGCCGAGTTGCCCTCCGGGCAGGACCCGGCCGAGCTGGAGCCGCCGTTCCCGTGCGTGGTCAAACCCCGTGAGGGAGTGGCCAGCGAGGACGTCACACTGGTCGCCGACGCCGCCGAACTCGCCCTCCGCTGCCGGGAGATCCAGCACCGCCGGGCCGGCGCGACGCTGGTCGTCGAGGAGTTCCTGGACGGCCGGCTGTGCACCCTGGAGACACTCGGCGACGGCCGCCGCCGGCACGTCCTCGGCGGCTTCCGCACGCAGCTCTCCCCGCCGCCGGACTTCATCGAGGAGGTGCTGGAGTTCACCCCCGCGCACCCCGGCGAGGTGGTCGCGCAGGTGCTCGCCCAACTCGACGCGCTCGGGATCGGACTCGGCGCCTGCCACACCGAGTTCGTCGTGCAGCCCGACGGCCGCGCCCGGATCATCGAGGTCAACTACCGCGCCATCGGCGACCAGTGCGACCTGATGCTCGCCGAGATCCTCGGCGTCCCGCTCTTCGAGCACATCCTCGCGGCCCACCTCGGCCGGGAACTCCCCGCGGACCTCGGCGCGCAGTGCGCCGCGACCCCGCGCCGGGCCCGCAACGAGGTGGTCTGCGCCGACCGCGCCGGCATCCTCACCGCCGCCCCCGGCCCGTACGACGAGGAGCGCGACGGCGTCCGGCTCGCCTACCGCCCGCTGCGCCCGCTCGGCGAGCGGCACGAGCACTACCGCACCAACCGCGACTACCTGGGCGTGATGTGGGCCGTCGGCGCCGACCAGGAGGCCGTGGACGCCGCCGTCGCCCGGTTCCGCGCCGCCAACCGCTGGGAGATCACCCCGTGACCGCCGACGAGCAGCTCACCCTGCGGGTGCTCTCCGCCCTGCTGCGCGAGGACGTCCTCGGCCTGCGCACCCGCGGCGCCGTGGAGGACCGCGCGGACGGCGCCTGGTTCACCGTCGCGGACGCCGGACTCGCCCTGCCCGTCGCCGTCGAGGGCTTCCAGTGCGAGTACGCCGCCCGGCTGCCCCTGCTGGAGCTGGCCGGGCGCCGGCTCACCGGCCTGGACGCCGTCGTGGCGGCCCTGGCCGGCCTGGCCGAGGCCGAGGACCGGCCCGGCTGGGACGCCTTCGCCGAGGAGTGCCGCCAGACCCTCGCCACCATGGAACTGCACGAGCGCGCGCGGCCCGAGGTGCACGCCCGGCTCACCGACCTGTACGGCGAGGACCCGGCCGACTGGACCGGCCTGGCCGCCGCCCTCGGCCACGACACCCTGGCCG
Source organism: Kitasatospora sp. NPDC057940 (assembly GCF_042887425.1). Taxonomy (NCBI): domain Bacteria; kingdom Bacillati; phylum Actinomycetota; class Actinomycetes; order Kitasatosporales; family Streptomycetaceae; genus Kitasatospora; species Kitasatospora sp. NPDC057940. Next base: position 281,751 of record NZ_JBHVPH010000008.1, on the reverse strand, counting down.
CCTACCTCGACCACCCCGTCTACCCGACCGCGCGCGGCCGGGCCGGCCTCACCGAAGCCCAACTGAGCTCCTACGCGCCGGAGTTCCACCCAGCCTTCGAGCTGCGCTGGCTGGCCGTCCCGACGGACGCCCTCACCACCCACGGCCGGCGCCCGCTCCCGAGCTGGTGGCCCACTCCGGCCTGGCTGGGCCTTGCGGACGCCTGCCCCGGCGACGGCTGGAGCACCCTGCCGGTCCACCCCCTCACCGTCGGCGCCCCGCTGGACGAGGCGCTGGAGGCGGCTGGCCTGGCCGGCCGCGCGGTGCTCGCCGAACGGCCCTACCTGACCGTCGTACCGACGCTCTCCATGCGCACCGTCGCCGTCGTCGACGACCCCGCCTGCCACCTCAAACTCCCGCTCGCCACCGCCACGCTGGGCCGACTCAACCGCCGCACCATCAAGCCCGGCACGCTGCTCGACGGCGCCGCCGGCCAGCGCCTGGTCGAGGCCGTGCTGGCCCACGAGCCGCGCTTCGCCGGCCGCGTCCTGCACGCCGACGAGCAGACCTGGGCGCACGCCGGCCACGAACTGCTGGCCGTCCTGCTGCGCCGCTACCCCGCCGGGCTGGAACGGGCCGTCACCGTCCCGCTGGCCGCCCTGCTGGCCCCCGCGCCCGGCGGCCGCCTGGTGCTCGACCACCTCGCCGACCGCTTCCACGGCGGCGACCAACTCGCCTTCTACGACTCTCTGCTGGAACTGCTGCTGGACTGGCAGACCACGCTGTTCGACTACGGCATAGCACTGGAGTCGCACCAGCAGAACACCTCCCTGGTACTCGACGGCGACGGACTGCGCCTGCTCTACAAGGACGACGACGGCCCCCGCGTGCACACCGCCCGGATGACCGCCCGCCTCGGCGAACTCGCCCCGGCCCGGGCCGACTTCGACGACGCCCGGATCTTCGGCCACGACGACCAAGCGCTCACCGACCTGTTCACCACCATCACCGGCCACCTGTGCACCGGCGCGCTCGCGTTCGGCCTCGCCGAGCACCGACGCGCCGAACTCACCGACGTGCTCGCACTGTTGAGAAAGCGCCTGGCCGAGGCCGTGGACCGGATCGGGCCGACCGGCGACCCGCTGCGGACGGACCTGCTGGAGGCCGAACGCCTGCCGGTCAAGGCCATGGTCAGCGCCGGGACCCTGCTCAGCAAGCAGCGCTCGGGCGCCGCCGACATCAACAAGCACTACACCAGCGGCCCCAACTACCTGCTGGCGAACGGGATCGCCCGGTGAGTGCGGAGGCCGTCCCGCAGCGGTCCGGCCACGGGATCGAGCACTCCGGCGGACTCGGCCGCCGCCAGGTGCACGCCGTCGCCGCCTGCTACTTCGTCGCCTCCTTCGCCGCACTGGGACTGCCGCCGTACCTGACCGCGATCCTGCCCACGCTCGGCGATCCGCAGGCCCGGTGGGCCGGCGTGCTCTACATCGTCCCGACGGTCTTCAGCGCGCTCGGCGCACCGCTGTGGGGCCGGCTCGCCGACCGCTTCGGCCGCAAGCGGCTGCTGCTGCGCGCCCAACTCGGGCTCACCGTCTCCTTCCTGCTGGCCGGGGCCGCCGCCAGCCTGCCCGCGTTCACCCTCGCGCTGGTCCTCCAGGGCTTCCTCGGCGGCACCTTCGCCGCCACCAACGGCTACCTCGCCGCCGCCCTCGACGGACCGCGGCTGTCCCGCGCACTCACCCTGATGCAGGGCAGCGCCCGGGCGGCCCTGGTGGCCGCGCCGATCCTGGTCGGTGCGCTGTCCCCGTGGATCGACCCGCACCGCCAGTACCTGGTGATGGCCGTCCTCCCGCTCGCCGCCGCGCTGCTGCTGTCGCTACTGCCCGAGCCGGACCGTCCGGCGGCCGCCCCCGCGTCGCAGGGCCGCGCCGAGCGGGCGCCCGCCGCCCCGCTCCTCCCGCTCTACGTCTTCGAGTTCGTCTTCGTCTTCGCCACCGTCATCTCCTTCCCCTATCTCATCTCGCTCGCCGAGCAGCGGCTGCCCGGCGTCTCCGGCACCACCACCGGCGTGCTGTTCGCCCTGCCGCACCTGTGCTACCTGGTGTTCGCCGCGCGCGTCCACACGCTGTTCCACGCCCGCCCGCACACCGGCATCGCGCTCGGCTTCGGCTTCGTCGCGCTCGGCCTGGCCGGGCACGCCGTCGCGTACTCGCTGCCGGCCTTCATAGCCGTCCGGCTGCTGCTCGGCGCCGGGCTCACGCTCGGCCTGGTCTGCCTCGCCGTGCTCGCCGCCGGAGCGGCCCGAGGCCGCGCGCCCGGGCGGATGTTCGGCACGCTCGAACTCGTCTCCAAGGGCGGCGCCGTCGCCGCCGGCGCCGTCGCGGCGCTGGCCAACGGGCAGTTCGGGGCCGCCGCGCCCGTGGTCGCCGGCACCGCTGCCGCCCTGCTGGCCGCCGTCGCGGCCACCGCATTCTCCCTCCCGTCCCTCCGCCAAGCGCTGGAGTCGCCGATGACCCCCGAGCCGCTCACCCCCCAGCCGATCACCCCCAAGTCGGTCACCCACGAGCCGATCGGCCACGAACTGCCCACCGCCGACGACGCGGTGGCCCACACCCTGCTGAACTGCCTGCTGCGCGAGGTCTCCGCCCCCGAGCACCAGACCGCCGTGGCCGACGGCCGCCTGCTGCTGCGCCTGCCCCGGCGCGGCGTCCTGCTGCGGATCGCCCTGCGCCGCACCTCGCTGCTCGGCGCGCACCGCTTCACCGGCCCGGTCGAGATCGAACGAGGCGGCACCTGGGCGGAGTTGGACTGGCGAGAGCTGGCGGAACACGTGCAGGACGAACTGGAGCTGCGCACCGGCACGGTGAACGAGGAGTTCCTCGGCCAGGTCACCTCCAGCCACGACGGCCTCCGGCAGAGCCTGGCCGGCCGCCCGGCCGCCGGACCGGACCGCTACCTGGAGTCCGAGCAGGCCCTGCTGTTCGGCCACCGCTTCCACCCGGCGCCCAAGTCCCGCTCCGCCGCCCGGGGGGACTGGCGCGGGTACGCCCCGGAGTCCCGTGCGGCGTTCCCGCTGCGCCACCTCGCCGTCCGCACCGAACTGCTCGCCGAGCAGTCCCTGGACGAGAGCGCGAGCGCCCTGCTGGACGGCCTCGGCGACGTCCCGGACGGCTACCGCCTGCTGCCCGCCCACCCCTGGCAGTACCGACTCATCGGCGATCACCCGCTGTTGCGCGACGCCCTCGACCGCGGGGACGTCCTCGACCTCGGGCCGCGCGGCGAGGAGTTCGCCGCCACCGCCTCGGTGCGCACCCTCCACGGCGCGGACGCCTTCCTCAAGTTCAGCCTCAACGTGCGCATCACCAACTGCCTGCGCAAGAACGCCGCTTACGAGCTCACCGGCGCCGTCGAACTCACCCGACTGCTCGCCCCCGCGCTCGCCGACCTCGCCCGGCGCTTCCCCGAGGCGGCGATGCTGCGCGAGCCCGCGTTCCGCACCCTCGCCCTGCCCGGCGCCGACGGCCGACCCGACCAGGCGCTCTACGAGGGCTTCGGCCTGATCGTCCGCGAGGGCTTCGGCGGCGTGCTGCGGCCCGGCGTCACCCCGCTGCTGGCCGCCGCCGTCGCCGACGAGCACCCGACCAGCTCCGCCCACATCTCCCGGCTGCTGGAGGGGAGTTCTGACGCCTCCCGGGCCCTGGACTGGTGGCGGGCCTACCTGGGGCTGCTCGTCCCGCCCGTGCTCGCCGCCTACTTCGACCACGGCGTGGTGCTGGAGCCGCACCTGCAGAACGTGCTCATCGGCGTCGACGCCACCGGGCACCCCGCCCAGGTGCTCTTCCGCGACCTGGAGGGCACCAAGCTCGTCCCCGAGCACAACGCCGGCATCCTGGCCGCCCTCCCGCCCGAGGTCGCCGGTCCGATGACGTACGACGCCGAACGCGGCTGGGACCGGGTGGTCTACTGCCTGTTGGTCAACCACGTCGCCGAACTGCTGGCCGCCCTCGCCGACCGCCACCCCGAGCTGGAGGGCGCCCTGTGGCAGGCGGTCCGGGACACCCTGGAGCAGTACGCGGCAGGCCACGGCCGCCCGCCCCGACTGCGGGCGCTGCTCGCGGGCGTACCGCTGCCGGCCAAGGCCAACCTGCTCACCCGCTGGGAGCGCAAGGCCGACCGGCAGGCCGGCTACGTCCGACTGGCCTCACCGCTCGCCGGATCCGTCCTCGCCCAGGCCGCCCGCGCCGCCACCCCCCTGTCTGTCGGGAGCGTCGCCCGATGACCGAGATCGTCCGCCGGCACGTCGCCGCCCTCGCGCCCGACGACCTGCCCGCCTACGTCTACGACCTGGCGGCGCTGCGCGCGCACGCCGCCGCCGTCCGGGCCGCACTGCCCGCACGGGTCGAGCTGCACTACGCCGCCAAGGCCAATCCGGAGGCGCCGCTGCTGGCCGCGCTGCGCGACGCGGTCGACGGCTACGAGGTCTCCAGCGGAGGTGAGTTGGCGCACGTGCGGGCGGCCGTTCCGGACGCGCCGCTGGCCTTCGGCGGCCCCGGCAAGACGCCCGCCGAGATCGCCGCCGCCGTGGACGCCGGGGTGCACCGCTGGCACATCGAGAGCGAGCAGGAACTGCACCGGCTCGACGCCGTCCTCGCGGACCGGCCGGGCACGGTGGTCGACGTGCTGCTCCGGGTCAACCTGCCGGTCGCCACCGGCGCGCTCGACGCGGTGGCACTCGCGATGGGCGGGCGGCCGACGCCCTTCGGGCTCGACCCGGACCGCGCCGAGGAGTGCGTGCGCCGGCTCACCGACGACGGCACCGGCGATGGCACCGGCACCGGCCCGCTCGGACGGCGGCTGCGCCTGCGCGGTGTGCACGCCCATCTGGCCAGCGGGCTCGCGGCGGCGGAGCAACTGGCCGTCGCCGAGCAGATCGTGGCCTGGTCGGCCGCGCTGGCCGAGCGGCACGGCTTCCCGCTGGCGGAGGTCAACGTCGGCGGCGGAATGGCCGTGGACTACGACGACCCGGCGAACCACTTCGACTGGACGGCCTTCGGCGAAGGGCTGGCCGAGCTGCTGGACGCCCACCCCGGCCTGACCCTGCGGATCGAACCCGGCCGGGCCCTGACCGCCCACTGCGGCTGGTACGCGACCGAGGTGCTGGACGTGAAGCGGAGCCACGGCGAGGACTTCGCGGTGGTCCGTGGCGGCACCCACCACCTGCGCACCCCCGCCACCCGGGGGCACTCCCAGCCCTTCGAGGTGCTCCCGGTCGACGCCTGGCCGCACCCGTGGCCGCGCCCCGCCGTCGCCACCGGCCGCGCCACCCTGGCCGGCCAGCTCTGCACCCCGAAGGACGTCCTCGCCCGGGCCACCGCCGACGCCGACGGCCTGCGGGCAGCCGACCGGGTGCTGTTCGCGATGGCGGGCGCGTACGCCTGGAACATCTCGCACCACGAGTTCCTGATGCACCCGCGCCCGGGGTTCCACTACCTGGGCGGCTGAGGGCACCCCCGGCCGACGGCCGAGAGGTAACAGATGACAGCCGACGGATGACAGATAACAGATTTCGAAATCTGTTATCTGTTATCTGTCAGCTGTCATCTGTTCGCCGTTCCCTGTGCGCGCCCCCGCCGCCCGCCCGTCCGCGCGCCGGACCCCACCCGCGGGCCCCGCCCGCCCCAGGGGTCGCCGCAGGTCGCCTCCGCACACTCGTGCGACAGTGGTAGGCAGCGAAGGGAGCGCGAACGTGCTGATGGACAAGGTGGCGGAGATACTCGCCGAGGCGTCGGCCGAGGTGGTGGAGCCGCGCTTCCGCGCGCTGGCCGCCGGCGAGGTGATGGAGAAGGCGCCCGGCGAGATCGTGACGGTCGCCGACCGGGAGGCCGAGGTGATCATCGCCCGCCGTCTGCGCGAGCTGCTGCCCGTCCCCGTGGTCGGCGAGGAGGCGGTCTCCGCCGACCCCGAACTCGCCCAGGCCCTCCACGACGAGCCCGCCGCCTGGCTGGTCGACCCGGTCGACGGCACCTCCAACTTCGTCGCAGGCCGCCCCGAGTACGCCGTGATGTGCTCGCTCGTCCGCGGCGGAGAGACCGTCGCCTCCTGGATCTGGCAGCCGGCCACCGCCACCGCCTACTGTGCCGAACTGGGCTCCGGGGCCTGGCGGAACGGCGTGCGCCTGACCCGACCGCCGGCACCGCGCGACGCCGCGAAGCTGCGCGGATCCGTGAAGAGCCGCTACCTCGACCCGGAACACCGCCGGCTTCTGCAGGCCAACGAGTCGGCCTTCGGCGAGGTCTCCCCCGGTCGGCACGCCGCCGGAATCGAGTACCCGGACGTCGTCGAGGGCCGCTTCGACTTCCTCCTCTACTGGCGCACCCTCCCCTGGGACCACGCCCCCGGCTCCCTGCTCGTCACCGAGGCCGGCGGCGTGTCCGCCCGGCTGGACGGCACCCCCTACCGCCCCGAGGCCCCCGGCTGCGAGAACGGCCTGCTGGTCGCCGCCGACCCGGAGACCTGGGAGCTCACCCGCACCACCCTCCTGAGCGACTGACTGACCGCAACCACAGCACCGTCACCACCACGGCCACCACAGCCGCCATGTGGTGGCGGCCGTGAACAGGCGTCCCGGTCCTCGGTCTCGACCGGGCCCGTCCGGTGCCGGGCGGCCGGCGGCGACCTGCCCTGCGACCCTGCTCTAACCGGCCCGGTCCCCCTCGGCCTTCCGCCCGGCGCCCACCACCTCGCGCAGCAGTGCACGGACCTCCTCCGCCGTGGCGTGCGGGTTGAGCAGGGTGAGCTTGAGCCGCACCCGGCCCGACCCCTCGCCCGGGAGTTCGGTCCGCCCGACCACCGCCCGCCCGGTGCGCAGCAGCAACCGGCGCAGGCTGCCGTTGAGTTCGTCGACGGCGGCCTCGTCGGTCAGGCCCGGCGGCCGGTAGCGGAACAGCACGACGGTCAGCGCGGGTTCGGCGTGGAGTTCGAGCGACGGTTCGGCGCGGACGGCCTCGGCGGCGGACCGGGCGAGTTCGTGGCAGGCGTCGACGAGTCGGCCGAGCCCGTCGCGGCCGAGGGTGCGCAAGGTGACGGCGAGTTTGAAGGCGTCGGCCCGCCGGGTGGTGCGCAGCGAGCGGCCGAGCAGGCTGGGGTAGCCGGCCTGCTCGTCGTCCACGGGGTTGAGGTACTCGGCGCGGCGGGCGAGCGAGACGTAGGTCTCGGTGCGGCGGACCAGGAAGACGCCGGCGGCGGCGGGCTGCCAGCCGAGCTTGTGCCAGTCGAGGGAGACGGAGTCGGCGCGGTCGATGCCGTCGAGGAGCGGGGCGAGCCGGTCGGAGAGCAGCGCGCCGCCGCCGTACGCGGCGTCGACGTGCAGCCAGGCGCCGTAGCGGCCGGCCAGGTCGGCGGCGACGTGCAGCGGGTCGATGCCGCCGGTGTCGGTGGTGCCGGCGGTGGCGACGATGGCGATCGGGGTGCGTCCGGCCCAGCTGGCCTCGGCCAGGGCCCGCTCCAACTCCTTCGGTTCCATCCGGAGTTGCCGGTCGACGGGGACGGTGGTGACGGCGCGCTCGCCGAGCCCGAGCAGGGCGGCGGCGCGCTGGACGGAGAAGTGCGCGGCCTCGGAGGCGACGACGCACGGCCGGACTCCGGCCGGGATGCCGTCCAACTCGACGATGCCGTCCAGCTTCTGATCCCGTGCCAGCATCAGTCCCATGAGGTTGGACTCGGTGCCGCCGGAGGTGAGGACGCCGGCAGCGCGGGCCGGGTCGTAGCCGACCAGGGCGGCGAGTTCGGCGAGGAGGGCGGTTTCCAGGGCGGTGGCGGCGGGGGCCTGGTCCCAGGAGTCCTGGGAGGGGTTGAGGACGCTGACCGCGAGGTCGGCGGCGGCGGCCACGGCGAGCGGCGGGCAGTGCAGGTGGGCGGCGCAGGCCGGGTCGGCGGGGTCGGCGGCGCCGTAGGCGAGGAGTTCGGTGAGGCGGGCGAGCGCGCCGGGCCCGTGGGCGCCGGCCAGGCCGTCGGCGACCAGCGCGCCGAGCTCGGCCGGGCTGCCTGCGGGCAGCGGCCCGCCGCGCAGGGCGATGCCGTGGTCGAGCGCGTCGAGGACGGTGGCCAGCAGCGGTCCGAGCGCGCCGGGCCCGCCGACGCCGCCCGCGAGGGCGTCCAACGGGCCGGGCCCGCCGGGCAGTCCGGCGGCGGCGCCGGAACCCGAATCGGAACCACCCCCGGCCCTCGAACCACCTCCGACTCCAGAACCGGCCCCGCCTCCGGAACCGCCCTCGGCCCCGGAGTCACCACCGGCCCCGGATCGGGCGCCCGAACCGCCTCCCGAGCCTTCCCCTGAACCGCCACCGCCACCGCCCCCTCGCCGCGCGCTCATTCGGCGCCCCGGACTACGGGAGCCACGCCGCTCGCCGCAGCGGCGGGATCGACGGCCGCGGCGGCCGCGGCGGCCGCGATCGCGTCGGCCAGCCGGTCGAGCACCGCGGCGACCTGCTCGTCGGTGATGGTGAGCGGCGGCAGCAGTCGCAGCACCGCGTCGTGGCGCCCGCCGAGTTCGACGATCAGCCCGCGCGCCAGGCAGGCCTCCCGCACCCGGCGGGCGAGCGCCGGGTCGGCCGGCCTGGCCCCGCAGGCGTCCGGTTCGGCGGCGGGGTCGACGAGTTCGACGCCGAGCATCAGGCCGCGCCCGCGCACATCGCCGATCACCGGCAGTTCGGCGGCGAGCCCGCGCAGCCGGGCGGTCATCCGCTCGCCGACGACGGCGGCGCGCTCGGCCAGCCCGTGGGCGGCGACGTGGCGCAGGGTGGCGGCGCCGGCGGCCATGGCGAGGGTGTTGCCGCGGAAGGTGCCGGTGTGGGCGCCGGGGCGCCAGCCGTCGTAGTCCTCCCGGTAGACGACGACGGCGAGCGGCAGGCTGCCGCCGATGGCCTTGGAGAGCACCATGGCGTCCGGGACGATGCCGCTGTGCTCGACGGCCCACATCGCCCCGGTGCGCCCGACGCCGGTCTGCACCTCGTCGACGATCAGCGGGATGCCCCGTTCGGCGGTGATCCGGCGCATCTCGCGCAGCCAGCCGTCGGGCGCGGGGACGACGCCGCCCTCGCCCTGGACGGCTTCCAGGATCATCGCGGCGGGCGGGACGACCCCGCCCGAGGGGTCGTCGAGCAGCCGTTCGACGTAGGTCGCGGCGAGGTCGGCGCCGGCCTCGCCGCCGACGCCGAACGGGCAGCGGTAGCCGTACGGGTAGGGCAGCCGGACGACGTCGCCGCCGCTCGGCAGCGGTTCCTTGACGGCGACGTTGCCGGTGAGCGCCAGGGCTCCGGCGGTCATGCCGTGGTAGGCGCCGGTGAAGGCGAGCGCGCCGGACCGGCCGGTGGCGGTCTGCATCAGCTTGAGCGCGGCCTCGACGGCGTCGGTGCCGGCGGGCCCGCAGAAGTGGATCCGGGCGCCGGCGGCGAAGTCGGCGGGCAGGCTCTCGAAGAGGGCGCTGGTGAAGTCGTCCTTCTCGGCGGTGGCGAGGTCGAGCAGGTGCAGCGGGGCGCCGCTGTCGAGGGTGCGGCGGATCGCCTCCAGCACCACTGGGTGGTTGTGCCCGAGGGCGAGCGTCCCGGCGCCGGAGAGGCAGTCCAGGTAGCGCCGCCCGTCGGCGCCCTCGACGGTCATGCCGTGGGCCCGTACCGGGACGATCGGGAAGGACCGGGCGTACGTACGGGCGGCGGACTCGCGTACGCGCTGGCGGCGCAGGATGGCCTCGCCGGAGGCCGGGGCACCGGCGGCTCCAGCGACACCGGCAGCACCGGCGGCTTCGACACCTCCGGCGGCTCCGGCGGCTCCGACAGTTCCGGAGGAGGAGGCCGGGGCCTGGGCGGGAACGGCGGCGAGCGACAAGGCAAACCCCCAGAAGAAGTTAGGTAAGCCTAACTTTACTGCCCCTGACCTGGCGGGATACCCCAGGGGCCCCCAGAACCACCCGAGTGAGTGAACCGCCCCCGGTCCTGCCAACGAGCCACCGGCGAAAAGGTCACGGCCCTCACCCCCGCCGACCCGGAGCCGCCCCACCGCCCTTCCACCGGTAGCAGAGCTCCGGCCGCCCCACGCTCCCGTACTGCGGCTCCCGCACCGCCCGCCCGGTGTCGACGAGGTGTTCGAGGTAGCGGCGCGCGGTGATCCGGGAGACCCCGGCGGCGGCGCCCGCGGCGGCGGCGGACAGGCCCGTCGCCGTCTCGCGCAGTACGGCGGCGACGGCGTCCAGGGTGGGCGCGCTCAACCCCTTGGGGAGGCTGCTGCGCTCGGGCGTGCGGAGCAGGGCGAACGCCTGGTCGACCTCGTCCTGCCCGGTCGCCTCGCCGGTGCGCCCGAGGCTGTCGCGGTAGCGGGCGTAGCGCTCCAGGCGGTCGTGCAGGGCGGCGGCGCTGAACGGTTTCAGCAGGTACTGGACCACGCCCGCCGACACGGCCTGCCGCACCATCGCCAGGTCGCGGGCCGAGGTCACCGCGATGACGTCGGTGGTGTGGCCGGCGGCGCGCAGCGAGCGGCAGAGTTGGAGGCCGTGGCCGTCCGGCAGGTAGAGGTCGAGCAGGGTCAGGTCGACGGGCCTGCCGGCAGCGCGGGCGCGGTCCAGGAAACGCAGCGCGTCGGCGCAGCTGTGCACCGTCCCGGCGGCGTGGAAGCCGGGTTCGCGCTCGACGTAGAGAGTGTGCGCGGCGGCGGCCACGGGGTCGTCCTCGACGACCAGCACGGAGATCCCCGGCCCGGCGGTCACCTCGGTCATCGCGACACCCCTTCCCGTCGGCCCGGCCGGCCCGGCCGGCCAAGTTGCTCCGGACCCCCGGCTTGCCCCGGACCCCCGGCTTGCCCCGGGCTCCCGAGTTGCCCCGGCTGTCGCTCACCGGATCGCGCCGACACCCCGGCGAGCGGCAGCCGGACGGTGAGCACCGCACCCCGGTCGCGCCCGACCTCGACGGTGCCGCCGTTGCGCCGGGCGGCCTGGGCCACCAACGCCAGCCCGAGACCGTGCCCGCGCACGTCCTGCTTGGTGCTCCAGCCGCGCCGGAACACGTCCTCGACGACGGCCGGGTCGATCCCCGCCCCGGTGTCGGCGACGCGCAGCAGCAGGCAGTCCCCGCCACCCGGAGCCACGTCGCCGCCACCCGGAGCCACGTCACCGCCACCCACGCCACCCGCACCACCGCCGTCGATCCGCACGGTGACGGTGACCTCCGGCGGCACCGCGCTCTGCGCGGATCCGGCGATGGCGGCGTCCACGGCGTTGTCGATCAGGTTGCCGAGGACGGTGATCAGGTCCCGCGCGGAGAGCCCGGGCGGCAGCAGTCCGTCGTCGATCCGACTGTCGTCGGTGAGGGTCAACTCCACTCCCCGTTCGGCCGCTTGGGCCGCCTTGCCGAGCAGCAGCGCGGCCAGCACCGGTTCGCCGACCGCCGCGACCACCCGGTCGGTGAGCTGCTGGGCGAGCGCGAGCTCGGCGGTGGCGAACTCCACCGCCTGTTCGTGGCGGCCGAGTTCGATCAGCGAGACGACGGCGTGCAGCCGGTTGGCCGCCTCGTGCGCCTGCGCCCCGAGGGCTTCGGTGAAGCCTCGAACCGAGTCCAACTCTCCGCTGAGCGCCTGGAGTTCGGTGTGGTCGCGCAGGGTGACGACCCGGCCGAGGCCGGTGCCGATGGTGGAGGTGTTGAGCACCACCACCCGCTCCGCGGTCAGGTGCACCTCGTCCCGCACCGGCTCGTCGCCGAGCACGGCCGCGACCAGAGCCCGCGGCAGCCCCAGCTCCACGATCAGGCGGCCCTCCAAGTCGCCGCCCAGTCCGAGCAGTTCACGGGCCGCGTCATTGCAGAGCACCACCCGGTGCGCGCGGTCCAGCAGGACCAGCCCCTCGCGCACCGAGCGCAGGGTCGCCTGGTGGTACTCGTAGAGGTGGCTGAGTTCGGCCGGTCCCATGCCGTGGGTGTGCCGCCGCAGCCGGGAGTTGGCGAGGTAGGTGCCCACGCCGCCGACCCCGAGCGCGGCCACCGCCACCCCGACCAGGGCGAGCAGCGGGCCGCTCAACTGCGCGGAGATGGATTCCACCGTGAGGCCCGCGCTGACCAGGGCGATCACCTGGTGCCGGTCGTCCAGCACCGGCGTCACCACCCGTACGGACGGCCCGAGCGTGCCGGTGTAGGTCTCGCTGCGGGTCTCCCCCGCGAGCGCCCAGTCGATGTGTCCGAGGAAGCGCTTGCCGATCTGCTCGGGCAGCGGGTGGGTCCAGCGCACGCCCTCGGTGTCCATGACGGTGATGAAGGAGACGCCGGTGTCCACCCGCACCTGCTCGACGTACGGCTGGAGCACCGCGGTCGGGTCCGGCGTGGTGACGGCGGCCCGCACCGAGGGCGAGTCGGCGACGGCGTGGGCGACAGTGGTGACCTGGCGGCGGGCCGCGTCCTCGGCCCGGTCGGCGGTGAAGAGGTACGCGAGCACCGCGCCGCCCGCCACCACGGCGGCGACGATGACCACCTGGACGACGAAGAGCTGCCCGGCCAGGCTGCGGACCAGCCCGCGGGGTGCCGGGAGCCGTCGGCGCGAGGGCGTGGGGGCGGTGCGCACGGACATGCCTGCCAGTGTGCACCACGCTCCCGGGGTCCCCCAGAGGCCCGCGACAGGTCGGCGGCCTGCCGACAACCTGTCGACGACCTGCCGACGAACGCCCCCCGGCCCCGTCGCACCCCAAGGCCCAGCGGCACCCGGTCGTGAACTCTATGAACGCAAACGTGACCTCCGTCACGCCCAGGCCCGATAGTCAGAGCGGCCCACCACCCGGGGCCGCCAGGACTGCACGGCGAAGGAGCCGCAGATGTCGATCGTTGGAGCCGCACCGGCGGGGGGATCCAGACGCAAGGACCGGACCCACTACCTCTACCTCGCCGTCATCGCCGCCGTGATCGCGGGCATCGTGGTCGGGCTGGCCGCCCCCGGCTTCGCCGTGGAGTTGAAGCCGGTCGGCACCGGCTTCGTCAACCTGATCAAGATGATGATCAGCCCGGTGATCTTCTGCACCATCGTGCTGGGCATCGGCTCGGTGACCAAGGCCGCCAAGGTCGGCAAGGTCGGCGGCCTGGCCCTCGGCTACTTCCTCGTCATGTCGACCGTCGCGCTGGCCATCGGCCTGGCCGTCGGCAACCTGCTGGAGCCCGGCGGCGGCCTGCACCTGACCGCCGCGCTCGCGAAGTCCGGCCATGCCCAGGCCGTCGCCGGCGGTGCCCAGTCGACGACCGACTTCCTGCTCGGGATGATCCCCACCACCACGTTCTCGGCCCTCACCGAGGGCAAGGTGCTGCAGACCCTGCTGGTCGCGCTGCTCGCCGGCTTCGCCCTCCAGGCGATGGGCCCGGCCGGCGCCCCGGTGCTGCGCGGCATCGAGCACGTGCAGCGGCTGGTCTTCCGGGTCATGTCGATGATCATGTGGGTCGCGCCGATCGGCGCCTTCGGGGCGATGGCCGCCGTCGTCGGGGCGACCGGCACGGCCGCGCTGAAGAGCCTCGCGGTCATCATGATCGGCTTCTACGCGACCTGCGTGCTGTTCGTCGTCGTCGTCCTCGGCGCGCTGCTGCGACTGGTCGCCGGGGTCAACGTGTTCGCGCTGCTGCGCTACCTGGGCCGCGAGTTCCTGCTGATCCTCTCCACCTCCTCCTCCGAGAGCGCGCTGCCCCGTCTGATCGCCAAGATGGAGCACCTCGGCGTGAGCCGCCCGGTCGTCGGCATCACCGTGCCGACCGGCTACAGCTTCAACCTCGACGGCACCGCGATCTACCTCACCATGTCGTCGATCTTCATCTCCGAGGCGATGGACAAGCCGATGTCGATCGGCGAGCAGCTCTCGCTGCTGGTGTTCATGGTGATCGCGAGCAAGGGCGCGGCCGGGGTCACCGGCGCCGGGCTGGCCACCCTGGCCGGCGGACTGCAGTCCCACAAGCCCGCGCTGGTGGACGGGGTCGGCCTGATCGTCGGCATCGACCGCTTCATGTCCGAGGCCCGTGCGCTCACCAACTTCGCGGGCAACGCCGTCGCCACCGTCCTGATCGGGCACTGGACCGGCGAACTGGACGCGGACCGCGCCCAGCGGGTGCTGGCCGGCGAGGACCCGTTCGACGAGCGGACCCTGGTCGACGCCCACGGCGGGCCGGTCACGGCCCCCGAGGCCGTCCCGGCGGCTCCGGAAGCCGTCCCCACCCGGAGCGGCACGGCCGCGGCCGCCTGAGCGGCCCCCCATACGCCCCCGGTTCGGCGCCACCACCTCCCCCGGAAACGGCGCCGGACCGGGGGTTCCGCATGTCCGACGGGCCTTCGCCACAGGTCCTCACCGGTTCTCGCGGGGCCTCACAGGTCCCCGTAGGTCCTGACGGATTCGCGCGGGCCCCCAGGCCCCCCAAGGTCCCCCCAGGTCCTCACAGGTCCTCACAGGTCCTCGGAGCCGCTCACCGCCCAGGCCAGGCCACAGGCCGGATCCTCCAGCGCGACGTGCAGATGGCGCAGCCCGGCGGCCGGCTCGTGCCAGATGAAGCAGCGCATCCGGGCCACCAGCGCATCGACCTCCGCCCGGCCCGAACCGTCCGTACCCTTCGCGCCGGCCATCGCGACCAGCGCCCGCCAGAGCGCCAGCCGCCCATGCGCCGAGCCCCGCCCGCGGTCCACGACGGCGGCCTGCACCAGCGCCGGGTAGACCAGCGCGAACGGCAGGTACCCGCCGGTGACCCGGGAACTACGGGCCAGTTGGGCGGCCGCCTGCGGCGCCGGGCCCCGGACGCAGACCACCTCCGCCCAGTCCGCCAGCGCGGCCAGCGCCCGGGTCGCCCGCTGCCCGCCCAGCCGCACGCCCGACGCGGGCAGCGTCACCTCACCCAGGCCCTCCCGGCTGGCCGGCAGGGTCAACAGCGCACTGCGCGCGCCCCCGCAGGGCAGGTACTGGCGCACCCGCGCCCCCTCGTCCCAGCCGGCCGTCTCCCACGGCGCCAGCAGCAGCGGCACCCCCTCCGGGTCGGGTTCGGCCCCGTACGAGAGGTCCTCGCCGAGCAGCACCCGGGTCTGCGCGACCAGTCGGCGCACCGGGGCCGGGACGAGCAGCGGGGCCAGCCGCAGCCAGGAATGCCGGGTCGCCAGCACCTCCCAGAGCGGACCGGCGTCATGGTCGGCGACCCCGGCGACCGTCCCCGGGCCGCCGTCCCGGTCGAACAGCCGGACGGCCAGCTCCGGCGGCGCCGAGTAGGCGATCAGGTGGCCGAGCGGCGCGGTCAGCGCCGCCGCGGGCTCCTCCCCGGCGCGCTCCACGGCTGCCGCCCGACCCTGCCGGTAGGCGGTCAGCAGTTCGGGCCAGCGGCCGTCGTCGGCCAGGGCGCGGAGGCGGTGGTCCTCGTACGTGATCACGATTTTCAGCGTACGGGCCGGGGCGGTGCATCAGCTGACTTAGCGTCAGCTCGGTGCGTCGGGTGCCGCTTCGGGCGCCGCCCCCGGGCCTGCGCCGGACCCCGCAGCGGGCCCGGAAGCCGCGCCCGCATCGGACCCCGCGCCGGGCGCCGCTTCGAGGGCGGGCCCCGGCCGATGGTCCCGCTCGCCCTCCCGTTCATGGTCCCGCTCGCCCTCCCGTTCATGGTCCCGCTCGCCCTCCCGTTCGTGTTCCCGCTCCCGCGCGAGGACCGCGCGCAGCCTCCCGTGGGCGCGGCGACGGGTGACGGCCAGCGTGCTGCGATGCAGGCCCAGCAGTTCGGCGGCCTCGTCGACGGTGTAGCCGTCGAGGTCCACCAGCACCACCACGCGGGCCTGCTTCGCCGTCAGGCAGCCCAGCAGTCGGAGCACCTCCCAGCGCGCCTGCAGCTCGGCCATCCCGCCCGACGGCGACTCGACCGGCGGCCGGTCCCGCTCCCGCTCGGCCGTCTCACACGGATCGGGCAGCACGACCCTCCGGCGCTCCCGGCGCCACTGGTCGCGCAGGATGTTCGCCATCGTGGTGAACACGTAGGCGTAGGGCTGCGGATGGCTCAGGAACCGCTCCGGCCTGCGGGCGATCCGCAGATACGCGTCATGCACCACGTCCCCGGCGGCGAGCCCGCCGGTGAGCGACGCGGCCGCCCGGTGGAGCCTCGGCAGCATTTCCGTGAACACCTGGTTGAAATCGTCCGGTTGACGATCGACAGGCCTCGGACCGAAGTCCTTCCCGCCGCCGCTCCCGCGTCCGCCGACACACCTACCGCCGCATTCCGCCATGCCGCTCTCCCCGGAAATCGGCACTCCGAAAGCCCAGTTGGGCAGGTCACGACCCATCGAAGAGGTTGTGACACAGTTCACATCATAGGCCGTCGTCTCACTGTCCGCAGTCATTCGTGCGCAATACGTCATCGGCCGGACGGGAAACCGGAATTCACCCACCCCGTGGATCCGGACGGCCGGGGACGCACCGCCCGATCCGTACCGTTGAGCGAGGAGAAACCGCCATGCGAGGTCACATCGCCAGGAAGATCGCCACGTTCGGGGCGGCCGCCGCGGCCACCCTCGGCGTGCTCGGGACCACCACCCTGCCCGCCGCCGCCGCGCCCACCGTTGCCACGCCCGCCGTTACCGCGCCTGCCGTTGCCGCCGCCGACCAGACCATCAGCGCCGACGCCATCGGGGCCTCGCCCGAGGTGGCCGCCGCCTCCTACCACTGCGTCATCACCGCCGACTACGGGTGGCGCTGGGAGGGCTACTGCAACGTCTACTCCGGCCAGTTGCGCACCATCACCTACTGTGCCAACGGCACGAGCACCACCGGCCTGTGGATCGGCGCCCGATCCCAGGCCTGGGACGTCTGGGGCAACTGCCCGGGCTCCAGCTGGACCAAGATCGTGTTCCAGAGCCGGGGCTGAGACACCGGCAGAGCCGATCGGGGGCGCCGTCCCGCCGGGGCGGCGCCCCCGCCCCGCGCCCTCACCCCCCGGTGGGCCCCGTGGCACCCCGCGCCGTCACCCGGATCCGCATCGGGCTCGCCGCGCGGAGCGTGATGCCCTGGGCGAGCGCCACCCGCTCGTCCACCGCCTCCATCTCGAAGTCCCGCAGCAGCACGCCCAGGCTCAGCACCGATTCCAGCATCGCGAAGTGCTGCCCGATGCACGCCCGCGGACCGCCGCCGAACGGGTACCAGGCGTAGCGGTGCCGGTCCTTCTCCTGCTCGGGCAGGAAGCGGTCGGGGTCGAAGCGTTCCGGGTCCGGCCAGTGCGCCGGGTGCCGGTGGGTGACCAGCGGCGAGACGACGACCTGGGCCCCCGCCGGGATCACGTACCCGTCGATGACCGTCTCGGCGACCGCCCGCCGCCCGACCAGGGCCGCCGCCGGGTAGAGCCGCATCGCCTCCTTCAACACCCGGGTGATGTACGGCAGCGACTCCAGGTCCGCCGCGGTCGGCTCCCGGCCGGCCAGCACGGTCTCCGCCTCCTGCTGGGCGAGCTTGCGCTGCTCGGGGTGCCTGGCGAGCAGGTGCAGCGCGAAGGCCAGCGAGGTGGCCGTGGTCTCGTGCCCGGCGAGCAGGAACACCAGCACCTGGTCCCGGAGTTCGGCCGGGTCGAGCTGCTCCCCGTCCTCGCCGCGGGCTCGTCCGAGCAGTGTGAGCAGGTCGTCCGCGTCCTCGTCCAGGTCGCCGCGCGCGGCCCGCTCGGCGATGATCCGGTCGCAGACCGCGTACAGGGCGCGCCGGGCCTCGGCGCCGCGCCGGTTCGAGGGGGTGGGCCAGGTGCGCGGGATGCGGACCGCCGCGAAGCCCCGGTCCCAGACGTACTCGCCGAGCACCGGGAAGCTGCGGTCCACCACCGCCACCGCCTCCTCGACGTCCGCGCCGAACAGGATCCGGGCGACGGCTCGCAGCGCGAACCGGGACATCTCCTCCGCCGCGTCCACGACCCCGACCGGGAGCGCGCTCCACCGCTCGGTGAGCGCCCGCGCCTCCCGGGCGACGGCGCCCGCGTAGCCGTCCACCCGGCGGCGGGTGAACAGCGGCTGGACCAGCCGGCGCTGGCGCTGGTAGTCGCCGTCCTGGCTGGTCAGCAGGCCGTTGCCGACACTGCTCCGCAACTCGTCGTAGAACGCGTTCTCCTTGCGGAAGTTGGCGGCCTCGCTCCCCAGCACCTGCTGGACGCCCTCCGGGGAGAACACCCCGTAGAACGCGACCCGCAGCCCGGGCGGCCCGACCCGGAACCGGACCACGTCCCCGTGGTCGCGGTGGGCGGCGAGGTAGGTGCGCAGCGGGCGGCGGGTGAGGTCGAACAGCGACCCGACCAGGGGGCTTCCGGCCGGCCCGGGGATGAGGGCGGTGGCGCTGGTCATCGGCACTCCATTCTCCACAGGCGACCCATCAAGCTAACTGACGAGCCATCAGCACCGGAAGGCGTGAAAGCGCACGGGAGGGCGCGAGAGGGCGCGACGGGGCGGGGATCACTCGTACTCGGTGCCGCCCTTGCGCGTCAGGTAGGCGTCACCGACCACCTTGGCGATCGCCCGTCCGCCGACCGCCAGGCTCCAGCGCTCCGTCACCGGCCGGACCACCACGCCTTCGCGCAGGTGGAGTCCACGCCCGGAGACGGTCTCCTTGCCCTGGGCGAAGGCCAGCACGGTCTCCGGGTCGAACGACCCGCGCCACAGTTCGGGCACCAGCGGCAGTTCGCCGTCGAGCAGTTCGGCGGCGGAGTACCACCTCAGCTGCCCGTCCACCACGGCCGACACGTCGAACACGGCGTAGCCGGGCAGTTCGGCACGGCCGGAGGCCCCGTACGTCAGGTCCTGCACACCGGCGCCGAAGACCTCGCCGAAGACGCCGACCCGCTCGGCGCCCAGCCGCTCGGCCAGTCGGGCCGCCACGGCGGGGAGGTCGTACGCGCGCACGGCCCGCCAGTACAGGTTGCGCTCGTCCTCGACCAGTGAGAGCCCCTGCGCCCCGATGCCCTTGGACGACACCCGGACCTCGCCGGTGGCGGCGGTGTACGTCATCAGGCAGCAGCTGCCGTGCAGCTTCTCGGTCAGCACCACGGGCTCGCCGGGCTCGAAGACGTCGGGGTAGCGCTTGAGGTTCTCGATGTCCACCCAGGGCAGCAGGTCGGGCGCGCTCAGCACGTCGCCGCTCATGGAGGTCGGCACCGGGGGCTGCCACTTGACGACTCCGAGCAGCTCGGCGAAGTCCTCGCCGCGCCCGGCGGCGTCCGCCAGGTCGGTGCCGGCGAGCGCGGCCGGCAGGCAGACGATGCCCTGGGACAGCTCGCCGCGCAGCCGGACGGCCCTCACCCGGTCGGACTTGCTGCCGGCCAGCTTGCCCGTCAGGCCCAGCTCCTCGATCAACTCCACCGGGAGGACCGACTGTTCGGGGATGTAGACGGCGTAGTCACCGGTCCGGTACCTGCCCTTGGCGACCACCGCCCGGTAGAGGCCGACCTGCGCGAGCTCCAGGGCGTCGGCGTTCGGGTGCTCCAGGACGACCAGCTTCTCGGCGGTGACGCGCAACGTGGACATGGACGGACCCCTCCTCCTCTTCTGGGCCGTTCGGCCCGGGTGGTGTGTACGGACGGCTGTACGGACTGCCGTACGAATCGCCCCCACTCTGTCCGCCCGGCCGCCCCCTGCGCGACGTAATTTCCCCGGCACCACGCGCACGCCGCCGCTCACTCCGGTCATCACGCCGCCCTCGGCAGCACTCCCGCCCCGGCGCCGTCCGTGCACGTTTGAGCCTTCGCACAGCCGGGCGGAGACCGCCGCCACACCCCGCCTGTGCGAAGCGACAGAGGACTTATCACTCGCATTTGCGGCACTATGATCACCGTAATGGCCGCACCTGCGGCCTCACTCCGCGCCCCTTCCGGCGCGCGCCCTGGAGGGGAAGCCCCGATGAGCACCCGTACGACCACCCGCAGACTCGCCGTCGCCGCCGCGGCGGCCCTCGTCCTCAGCCTCGGGGCCACCGCCTGCGGCAGCGACGGCGGTGGCGGTGGCAAGTCCGGCAGCTCCTCGGCCGCTTCGACGGCGGGCTCCTCGGCCTCGGCGGCGGCCGGTGGCGGCAGCGTCCCGAAGGCCACCGGCGACATCACCGTCTTCGCCGCCGCCTCGCTCAAGGAGACGTTCACCGACCTCGGCAAGAAGTTCGAGGCCGCGAACCCGGGCGCCAAGGTCAAGTTCAACTTCGGCGGCAGCTCCAGCCTCGCCACCAGCATCAACTCGGGCGCCCCGGCGGACGTGTTCGCCGCCGCCAGTCCGGCCACCATGAAGACCGTGACCGACGCGGGCGGCGCGAGCGGCGACCCGAAGACCTTCGTCAAGAACACGCTCACCATCGCCGTGCCCAAGGGCAACCCCAAGCACGTCGCGGGCCTGAACGACCTCACCGCCTCCGGTGTGAAGGTCGCGCTGTGCGCAAAGGAGGTGCCGTGCGGCGCCGCCGCCCTGACCGCGCTCAAGGCCGCGAACGTCAACCTCACCCCGGTCACCCTGGAGCAGGACGTCAAGGGCGCGCTGACCAAGGTCGAGCTCGGCGAGGTCGACGCCTCGCTCGTGTACAGGACCGACGTGAAGGCGGATGCTGGGAAGATCGACAGCGTGGACTTCCCCGAGGCCGACAAGGCCGTGAACGACTACCCGATCGCCGCCCTGGCCAAGGCCCCGAACAAGGACGGCGCCGCCGCCTTCGTCGCGTACATCCAGTCGCCCGAGGCCAAGCAGGTGCTCACCGCGGCGGGCTTCCAGGCGCCGTGAGCGACCGCACCACCAAGCGCACCACCGGCACCGGGCACATCACCGGCACCGGGCGCACCACCGAGCGTGCCACCGACACCGGGCGGCCCGGCGTGGCAGCAGCGGTGAAAGCCCTGCCACGCCGGCGCCGGCGCACCCACCGCGTCCCGGTCACGCTGCTGCTCCCGGCGCTGCTCGGGCTGGCGTTCCTGATCCTGCCGCTGGTCGGCCTGCTCGTCCGGGCGCCCTGGAGCGGCCTGTCCGAGCAGCTCACCAGCGCCGCCGTCTGGGACGCCCTGCGTCTGTCGCTGATCTGCGCGACGGCGGCCACGGCGGTCTCGCTGGTCCTCGGCGTCCCGCTGGCCTGGCTGCTCGCCCGCACCGAGCTGCCGGGCCGACGGGTGATCCGGGCCCTGGTCACCCTGCCGCTGGTGCTGCCGCCGGTGGTCGGCGGCGTGGCGCTGCTGCTGGTCCTCGGACGGCGCGGCATCGTCGGTTCCTGGCTGGACTCGGCCTTCGGCATCACGCTGCCGTTCACCACGACCGGGGTGGTCATCGCCGAGGCGTTCGTGGCGATGCCGTTCCTGGTGATCAGCGTGGAGGGCGCACTGCGCGCCGCCGACCCCCGCTATGAGGAGGCGGCCGCGACCCTGGGCGCCTCCCGGCTGACGGCGTTCCGCCGGGTGACCCTGCCGCTGATCGCCCCAGGGATCGCCGCCGGGGCGGTCCTCGCCTGGGCCCGGGCGCTCGGCGAGTTCGGCGCCACGATCACCTTCGCGGGCAACTTCCCGGGCCGCACCCAGACCATGCCACTGGCCGTCTACCTCGCCATGGAATCGGACCCCGAGGCGGCGATCGCGCTGTCGCTGGTCCTGCTGGTGGTCTCCGTCGCGGTCCTGGTCGGCCTGCGCGACCGCTGGATGTCGACCCCGTGACGGCCCTGCCGGCCCCGGGCCGGAGCCCGGCCTCCGCTGCCCCGACCCCCTGGACGCCGCCCCGATGAGCACTTCCCCCACCGACCCCACAGCTACACCTGCACCTGCACCTGCACCCGCCCTCGACGCCCGGCTGCGGGTGGAGCGCGCCGCGTTCACCCTCGATCTCGCCCTCACCGCCGCACCCGGCGAGGTGATCGCGCTGCTCGGCCCGAACGGCGCCGGCAAGTCCACCGCCCTGCGCGCCCTCGCCGGGCTGCTCCCGCTCACCGGCGGCCACCTGCGCCTGGACGGGCGCCTGTTGGAGGAGCCCGGGCAGCGCGTGCACACCCCCGCCGAGGATCGTCCCGTCGGCGTGGTGTTCCAGGACTACCTGCTCTTCCCGCACCTCAGCGCGCTCGACAACGTCGCCTTCGGCCCGCGCTGCCAGGGCCGCCCCAAGCGTGCCGCCCGGGCCGAGGCGGCCGGTTGGCTGGAGCGGATGGGCCTGGCCGACCACGCCTCCGTACGGCCCGGCAGTCTCTCCGGCGGCCAGGCCCAGCGGGTGGCGCTGGCCCGGGCGCTGGCCGTCCGCCCCCGGCTGCTGCTGCTGGACGAGCCACTGGCCGCCCTGGACGCCCGCACCCGGCTCGACGTGCGCTCCCAACTGCGTCGCCATCTGGCCGAGTTCGAGGCCGTGGCGGTGCTGGTGACGCACGACCCGCTGGACGCGATGGTGCTCGCCGACCGGCTGGTGGTGATCGAGGGCGGGCACGAGGTGCAGTCCGGCAGCCCGGCCGAGGTCGCCCGGCGGCCGCGCACCGACTACATCGCGCGTCTGGTCGGGCTGAACCTGTACCAGGGCGTGGCCGAGGGCCACCAGGTCACGCTCACGGCCGGCACGGTCCTGGCCACCACCGAGGAGCTGTCCGGCCCGGCCTTCGTCGCCTTCCCGCCGTCCGCCGTGACCCTGCACCGCGAACGACCCCAGTCCAGCGCGCGCAACGTGTGGAAGGCCGAGGTCACCGGTCTGGACCTGCACGGCGACCAGGTGCGCGCCGACCTCGCGGGCGAACTCCCGATGGCGGCCGACCTCACCCCGGCCGCCGTCGCCGAGCTGGGGCTGGCGCCCGGATCCGAGGTCTGGGCCTCCGTCAAGGCCACCCAGACCCACGCGTACCCGGCCTGACCCCGACACCGCGCCGGCCCGCGCCGGCCCGCGCCGGACCACGCCGGGCCGGACCGGGCCGGACCGGGCCGGACCGGGCCGGACCGGGCCGCGCCGCCCGCGTCCCCGCCGAGCCACCGTCGGTACGCCGTGCGCTACTCCGACGGCTCGACGAAGCCCGACTCGTACGCGGCGATCACCGCCTGGGTGCGGTCCCGCGCCCCGAGCTTCGCCAGCACACTGCTGACGTGGGTCTTCACCGTCTGCACGCCGAGGAACAGCAGCTCGGCGATCTCCCCGTTGCTGAGGCCGCGCGCGACCAGCCGCAGCACCTCCGCCTCGCGCTCGGTCAGCGCCGCCCGCTCCATGGTCGCGCGGGCGGCGGGATTGCCGTGGCCGGCCGCGAGGCGGCGGATCGTGGCCGGGAACAGCAGCGACTCGCCCGCCGCCACCAGCCGTACCGCGTGCGCGATCTCGGCCGCCCGGGAGCGCTTCAGCAGGAAGCCGTCGGCGCCCGCGCGCAGCGCCTGGTAGACGTAGTCGTCGTTCTCGAAGGTGGTGACGACCAGGATCTTCGGTGGCTGCTCCCCCGGCGCGCCGGGGCGCAGGAGCTCGCGGGTCGCCGCCAGGCCGTCGAGCACCGGCATCCGGACGTCCATCAGGACGACGTGCGGGCGCAGCGTGCGGGCCAGCGCCACCGCGTCGGCGCCGTCGGCGGCCTCGCCGACCACCCGCAGGTCCCCCTGCGCCTCCAGGACGGCCCGCATCCCGGCCCGGACCAGCTCCTCGTCGTCGGCGAGCAGGATGTCGATCATCCCGGCGGAGCCCCTCGCCGGTCCGTCGCCCACAAGGTCGTTCGTCACGAGCCCAAGCGTAGGGGCAGCCGGACGGCGAGCACCCACTCCCCGCCCCCGTCGCCCGAGACCCCGGCGGTGGCCTCCCCGCCGAGCAGCGTGGCACGCTCCCGGATGCCGCGCAGCCCCTTGCCGCCCTTGCCCGCCGCGCCGCCCGGGAGACCCGCCGAAGCACCGCCCACGGCCGAGCGGTTGGCGCAGCGCAGCTCCAACTGCCCGTCCTGGACGGCGATCCGGACGCTGACCGGCTCGCCGGGCGCGTACTTGAGCGCGTTGGTGACGCCCTCCTGGACGATCCGGTAGGACTCGCGGGAGAGCACCCCGGGCAGCGCGCCCGCCGACACCTCGATCCGCGCCTCGACCGGGCTCCCGGCCGACCGGGCGGTGTCGAACAGTGCGGGCAGCTGGTCGACACCGGGCTGTTCGGTGGCCGTTCCGTTGCCGGCCGCGCCCTCCGGCGTCTCGCGGAGCAGGACGAGGGTGCGTTCGAGGTCCTCCATGGCCCGGCGGCCGGTCTCCTCGATGACTTCGAGTGCCTTGGCGGTGAACACCTGGTCCCCGACCTCCCGCGCGGCACCCGCCTGAAGGACCGTCACCGTCAGTGCGTGGCCGATGGAATCGTGCAGCTCGCGGGCCAACCTGTTGCGCTCCAACAGCCGTTCGGCGCGCAGCTCCGCCTCCGCCAGCCGCTCCGCCGGGGAAGGACCCAGCAACCTTACGGCCATGGCGAGTTGGAGGCGTCCGGCGGACACCACCAGCCAGCCGTAGCCGAGCACCAGCAGCGGGGCGAGCGGGAGGTACCAGAACGAGTCCGGTCCGGTCAGCAGGTCGTAGCCGCTGGTGAGGCCGAAGGCCGTCGCGAACCCGACCACCGAGCCGAGCGCGACCCGCCCGATCAGCCAGCCGGCGGTGCGCCGCCGGTCCGCCCAGGTGCGGGAGGACTCGGCGGCGATGTCCTCCTCGCGGTCGGGCAGCAGCAGCAGCCGCGCCTGCACCCCCTCGGCGCGCCGCGTCGCGGGGACGAGGGCGACCAGGGCGAGCAGGGCGGTGTCCACCGCGGCGCCCGCGACCACGATCTCGCCCAGGCTCTTGTGGTACGTCCCCGGGTAGACCATCAGGACGACGCCCGCGAAGATCCACCCGACCAGCAGGTGCAGCAGGCGCGCGTACGTGGCGCCGGCCAGCAGCGGCGCGAGGATCCTGGGCATTCCACCATCCTGCCAGCTCAGCGGTCGGCCCGGGCTCCCCCGCCGGCCTGCCGCCGTCTCCCTCCCGGGAGGGAGACGGCTCCCGACCCCGGCGGGATCCGCCGGCACGGCCCGCTCCGGTCGAATGTGACCACCGGCCGGACGACCCGGCACCGGAGCACCGAGAGGGGAGCGCGGCCGTGATCGAGATCCAGGGCCTCACCAAGGAGTACGACGGTCGGCGCGTCGTCGACGACCTGTCCTTCGAGGTCCGGCCCGGACTGGTGACGGGCTTCCTCGGCCCGAACGGCGCCGGCAAGAGCACCACCATGCGCCTGATCCTCGGCCTGGACCGCCCGACCGCCGGAAGCGCCCTGGTCGGCGGCCGCCGGTACACCGAACTCGCCCAGCCGCTACGGCAGGTGGGCGCCCTGCTGGACGCCCACGCCCTGCACGGCGGCCGCACCGCCGCCGGCCACCTGCGCTGGCTCGCGGCGAGCAACGGCCTGGCGCCGCGCCGGGTGGGCGAGGTGCTCGCCCAGGTCGGCCTGACGGACGCCGCCGGACGGCGGATCCGCGGCTTCTCCCTCGGCATGCGCCAGCGGCTCGGGGTGGCCGCCGCGCTGCTCGGCGACCCGCCGGTGCTGCTGCTGGACGAACCGGTCAACGGTCTCGACCCGGAGGGCATCCGCTGGATCCGCACCCTGTTGCGCGACCTGGCCGCCGAGGGCAGGTCGGTGCTGGTGTCTTCCCACCTGATGACCGAAATGGCGCTCACCGCCGACCACTTGGTGGTCATCGGCCGTGGCCGGCTGCTCGCGGACGCCGCCACCGCCGAGTTCATCGACCAGCACGGCCGGACCAGGATCCGCGTCCGGGCCGTCAACTCGGCCAAGCTCGCCGCCCTGTTCGGCGGCGACCTGCTCCGGCAGTCGGACGCCGCCGGCAACCTCACCGCGACCAAGGTCGACGACGGCGCCTGGGAGGTGACCGGCGCCGAACCCGAGCAGATCGCCGCGCTCGCCGCCGCACACGGCGTGGTCCTGTACGAGATCGCGGTCCAACAGGACTCGCTGGAGGAGGCGTTCATGCGGATGACCGCCGACAGCGTCGAGTACCGCGCCGAGGCCACCGCATGAGCCCCGGCTCGACCCTCCGCTACCACCTGTGCGCCTTCGACGCCGAACGGATCAAGCTCACCACGCTGCGCTCGCTCTGGATCACCCCGTTGCTCGCCATCGCGCTCACCGCGGGCACCACCACGGCGATCGGCGCGGCCCTCGGCGGCTCGGAGCACAACCTCACCGACGATCCCGGCGTGGGCGTCTTCTACGGGCTCAACTTCGGCCAGGCCGCGCTGGTCTGCTTCGCGGCCCTGCTGATCGGCCAGGAGTTCAACACCCGCATGATCGACGTCTCGCTCACCGCCGTCCCCCGGCGCGGACGGCTGTACGGCGCCAAGCTGGCGCTCGGCGCGCTGGTCGGCCTCGGCGTCGGCGCGGCGGGCACCGCGGGCGCCTTCGCCGGGTACGCGGCCACCGTCCCCGGCCGCTGGGACGGCCCCGCCTTCGCCCGCAGCGCCACCGCCGGCGTGCTCTACCCGGTGCTGCTGGTGGTGTTCTGCCTCGGCGCGACCGCGCTGCTCGGCAACCTCACCGCCGCCATGGCACTGCTGGTACCGGTCGTCTTCCTGCTCTCGCCGCTGCTCGGCGGCGTGGCCGGGGTGCGGCAGGTGGCCCAGTTCCTGCCCGACCGGGCCGGCCAGTACGCACTGCACTACGCCGACGACCCGCAGGTCTCGTACGGGCACTGGACCGGACTGCTGATCATGGCCCTGTGGGCCGGCGCCGCGGCCTACGGCGGCCTGCTCGCCCTGCGGCGCGCCAAGTGACCACGAACGAAGGGAAGACGACCATGAGCGCGGCCCACGCCCTGCGCGCCGAACGGATCAAGTTCACCACCCTGCCCTCCCAGTGGGCGGCCCCGCTGGTCGCCCTGGTCCTGACCGTCGGGGTCACCGCGGCCGTCAGCGCCGCCTCCGACCCCAAGACCGTGGCCCCCGGCACGGACCCGGCCAGCGGGATCTACTACGGGCTGCTCTTCGGGCACGTGGCCGTGGCCTGCCTCGGGATCCTGCTGATCGGGCAGGAGTTCAACACCCGCATGATCAGCACCTCGTTCGTCGCCGTCCCCCGGCGCGGACGGCTGTACGGCGCCAAGCTCACGCTCGGCGCCGGACTGGGCCTGCTGCTCGGACTGGCGTCGACGGCGGGCTCGTTCCTGGCCGTCGACGCCACCGTCGGACTGGACTGGTCAACGCCCGGCCTGGCCCGCAGCTTCGTGGCCGGCGTGCTCTACCACCCGCTGCTGGTACTGCTCTGCCTCGGACTGACCACGATGCTGGGCAACTTCAGCGCCGCGCTCGGCCTGCTCGGCCCGATGGTGTTCCTCGGCACCACCTGGCTGGCGGCCATCCCCGGCGTCCGCGAGGTCGGCCAGTTCCTGCCCGACCGGGCCGGCCTGTACGCGATGCACACCCGGACCGAGGACGGCATCCACTACGGCCACTGGACCGGACTGCTGATCATGGCCCTCTGGACGGCCACGGCCGCCTACGGCGGACTGCGGGCGATCCGGCGGCACCAGGCCTCCGGGGAGTAGCGCCCGGCGGCGGCTGGCGGTCGGCGGGCCGGCAGCCGATGACAACAAACAGATGACAGGTAACAGCGAACAGATAACAGATTTCGAAATCTGTTATCTATTTTCTGTTACCTGTTCGCTGTCATCTGTCACTCGTCACCCGAGCCAGCCGGGCCGGACCAGGCCGGATTCGTAGGCGAGGACGACCAGTTGGGCGCGGTCGCGGGCCCCGAGCTTGACCATCGCACGGCTGACATGCGTCTTGGCGGTCAGCGGGCTGACCACCAGGCGGCGGGCGATGTCCTCGTTGGAGAGCCCGAGCCCGACCAGGGCGAGCACCTCGCGCTCGCGTTCGGTGAGCATCTCGAGGCCGACCGCCCGCGGCTCCTTCGAGCGGGCGGCGAACTCTCCGATGAGGCGCCGGGTGACGCCCGGCGAGAGCAGCGCGTCGCCTGCGGCAGCGACCCGGACCGCCCGGAGCAGTTCGGCCGGCTCGGCGTCCTTGACGAGGAACCCCGCCGCGCCGGACCGCAGCGCCTCGAACACGTACTCGTCGAGCTCGAAGGTGGTCAGTACGACCACCCGCACCCCGTCGAGCTCCGGGTCGGCCCCGATCCGCCGGGTGGCCTCCAGGCCGTCGAGGCGGGGCATCCGGATGTCCATCAGCACCACGTCGGGACGCAGCTCGACGGCGAGGCGCAGGGCCTGCTCGCCGTCGTCGGCCTCGCCGACCACCTCGATGTCGAGCTGGGCGTCGAGCAACGCCCGGAACCCGGCCCGGACCAGCATCTGGTCATCCACCAGCAGCACCCTGATCATCGGTCACCTCTCGTCAAGCGGGCCCGGACCCGGAAGCCCTCGTCGTGCGGACCCGCCTCCAGGGCGCCCCCGAAGGCGGCGACCCGCTCCCGCATCCCGATCAGTCCGGCTCCCGAGCCGCCCGCGTCGCCGCCGCCCGCCGGGCCCGGGTCGTCGATCTGCACGGTGAGGCCGTCGGCCGTCCGGGAGAGCAGCACGGTGGCCGTCCGGGCGGCGGAGTGGCGGATCACATTGGTCAGGGCTTCCTGGACGATCCGGAAGGCGGCCCGCTGGACGGCCGCCGGGACCTCCCCGGGGACGCCCTCGGAACGGACGCTGACGGTCAGGCCCGCCCGGCCGGCCTGGTCGACCAGTTCGTCCAGCCGGTCCAGGCCGGGGGCGGGAGTGCGCGGCGCGGCGGCCCCCGGTCCGCGCAGCGTGCCGAGGACCTGCCGGACCTCGCCCAGGGCCTCCTTGCTGGCGGCCTTGATCGTCGTCAGGGCGCTTCTGGCCTGTTCCGGGCGGGTGTCGATGAGTTCGAGCGCCACCCCGGCCTGGACGTGGATCAACGAGATGCTGTGCGCCAGGATGTCGTGCAGCTCGCGGGCCATCCGCAGCCGCTCCTCGTCGACACGGCGCCGCTGTGCCTCCTCCGCGGCGGCTCTGGCGGCGGCGGACCGCTCGCGGCGGACCCTAGCCAGTTCCGCACCGGTCGCGACGAGCAGCAGCACCGCCGTGACGCCCAACTCCTGCCAGGCGTTGGCCTGCCAGCTCCTGGCCCGCAGCCAGTCGCGCGGAATCGCGTAGCTCATCAGCAGCTGACCGACGTAGAAGGCGCCGCCGCAGGCCCAGGCCGTCCGCCGTCGCCCGCACTGGACCGCGGCGAAGAACGCCACACCAAGGCTGACGAAGACCGGGCCGTACGGGTACCCGGCGAACAGGTAGCCGATGGTGACCGCCGTGGTGGCGACCATGACCGCCGCCGGGTGGCGGCGGCGCAGCAGCAGCGCGGCGGGGCCGAGCAGGAGCAGCGCGTAGCCGAGGGCGTCGAGTTGGACGCGGTCGGGCTGCCGGTGTCCTGCGCCGACCGTGCCCACCATCTGGAAGCAGGCGACGGCCAGCGACGAGAGCACGGGCGGGCCCGCCCGGCCGGAGCGGTTCCACGCCGGCTTCCACGACGGGCTTAACTCGTTCATGCCGGAAGGCTAGTGCGGCGCGCCACAGCCGGGCATCAGCTCGCGGGTGCGGGTGCGGCTACTCCCGCCGTAGTACGCGACCGGCCCGTGGAGGGGGTGCCGCCGTCCCGACGCCACAGCGTCAGGCTCACCGCGACGAACCAGAGGAAGCCGACGTAACGTCCGACCGGGATCAGCAGCGTGGCCGGCTCGGCGACCAGCGAGAGCAGGGACGACACGCTCGCGACGGACAGGGCCAGTCCGGACCAGGCCACCCAGGCGGGCAGCGCCCGGCTCACCAGCGCGGTGCGCGACACCTGCCACAGGACCACGCCGAGCGTACCGATCGCGGGTGCGGCGCCGGTGATGAAGGCGAGGTCCATGAGGGCGCGGGACACCGACAGGTCCGCGGCGGTGCCCAGCAGCGACAGGACCCACCCCGCGCTCGCGGACAGCACCAGCAGGACCCCGGACGCAGTGCCAGCCGCCCGGACCACACCCGCCCGCACCGGGGTGCCGTGGCGGCCCACGAACTCCGAGAGCCAGGGGACGAACGCCAGCAGCGCCAGCGCCGAGAGCAGTTGGAACAGGGCGCCCACCTGGAGCGAACGGTGCAGCGCCGCCGGATCGGCGAGCAGGTACTTCCGCACCACGTCGTCGCTGGAGTACGGGGTGGCGAACGGCCCGGAGGGCGCGGTGATGCCGCTGATGACGAGGCTGACCACGAAGAGGAGCACGTACAGGATGCCGCTGAGCGCTCCCGTGGACGACCGGCGGGGCGAGGTGAAGGACGACAAGGTCGACAGCCTCCAGACAAGGGACGGCGCCGGTTGGAAGGCCCACGTCCGGCGCGGTCCAGTTCACCGCGCCGGCCGCGCCGGGGCGTCCTCCGGAGGAAGGCCTCCGCCGTACGCCCGCGGAGGTACCGGGTCACCGGCCGCCCTCAACACAGGCCTGGCGCTTCAGCCGTGGGTCGCACCAACGGCTGAAGCACCAGAAGCGCGCTGTCCTCGGTCTGTGTCAGCAGCCGCCCTGCGCCTGGCGCTTCGGCCGCCTCCCGGCGTCGTACCACCGGGCCGCGACGCTACGACAGCGGGAGTATCCCGACGGCCGCCGCTCGGGCGACGACGGCGTGCGGGCGCGGCGGCGACGATTCCTGGGGTCGGCACGGGCGGCACCACGGCGCCCGCCGGCCGACCCACCGTCAACCGAGCATCCACGGAGCCAAACCGATGATCACACCACTGCCCACCTATCCCGATCTCGCGGGTAAGGCCGCCCTCGTCACCGGAGGTTCCCGGGGCATCGGGGCCGAGACGGCAAAGGCCCTGGCCGCCAACGGTGTCAAGGCAGCCGTCGTCGGCCGCGACCGCAGTGCCGTCGACCGGACGGTCGGCGAGATCCGCGCGGCAGGCGGAACGGCGGTCGCACTGACGGCCGACTGCACCGATCCCGCCGACCTCGTACGGCTGCGTGCACAGGCCCAGCAGTCCGTCGGTCCGATCGAAGTGCTCTGCGCGTTCGTCGGCGGAGGCGGCGACCCGGTGCCGATCGAGCAGATGAGCCTGGAGCACTGGCGCTCGGTGGTCGACCTCAACCTGACCGCCACCTTCCTGGCCGTGCAGACCTTCCTGCCCGACATGATCGAGCGCGGCGGCGGTTCGATCATCACCATGGCGTCCACCGCCGGGCGGCTTCCCGGCGGTGCCGCCGCCTCCTACGCGGCGGCCAAGGCAGGCGTGCTGATGTTCACCCGCCAGATCGCACAGGAGGTGGGCCGGTACGGCGTGCGGGTCAACTGCCTGGCTCCTTCCCTCATCATGACGGAGAGCCAGAAGGAGCGCATACCCGCCGAAACGCTCCCGCTGATCCTCAGGCAGTTCCCACTGGGCCGCGCAGGAGTGCCCGCCGATGTCGCTCACGCCGCGCTCTTCCTCGCGTCCGAGTCGTCGTCCTGGCTGACCGGTCTGACGATCGACGTGGCCGGCGGGCGCATCATGCTCTGACGCCGGTGGCCGGCCGCAACCACCGGCCGGCGAACGGCGCTCACCACGGGGGCCTGACGCAGGCCCCCTCCCCTGGCCATCTCCCGAAGGACCCCGTATGACCACCCCCGCCGCGCCCTCCGTGGCAACGCCCCGTCCGGGCACCCGGCAGCCCACGAACTTCCGCCTCTCACCGACTGCCCGCAAGAGCGCGGTGGTCGTGCACATCATCAGCTCGGTCAGCTGGCTGGGCCTGATGCTCTGCCTGCTCGCACTCGGCGCGACAGGGCTGCTGACGGACAGCGCGGAGACCCTGCGCAGCGCCTACCGGATGATGCCGCTCCTCGGCGACGCGCTGGTCCTCCCGCTGAGCCTGCTCTCCCTGCTGACCGGACTGCTCCTCTCACTCGGCACCCCCTGGCGCCTGTTCAGGTACCGCTGGGTCGCCGTCAAGTTCTGGCTCACCCTGGCCGCCACCGCCGCCTCGATCTTCGGACTCACCGCCCGGCTGCACGAAGCGGCCCGCCTGGTGGACCAGCACCCCACCGGCACCATCGCGGACATGCACCTCGGGTTCACCCGCTACAACCTGGTGATCATCCCGACCGTCGCGCTGTCGGTGTACGTCGCCAACGTCGTGCTCTCCGTCGCCAAACCGTCGGGACGCCGCCATGCCCGGTCACGGCCCAGCGGCGGGTGAGCCGAGGCCGGGCAGAGCCCGCTGTCAGACCTCGGCAGTCCCCCGCAGTGCCGGGTGGTCCGCGATCACCGTGCAGCTGCCCGGCGCGATCTCGGTGAAGCCCGCGTCGCGGACCAGCGGCAGACCGCTGGCGACCAGCGCCTCCCACGCCTCCGCCGGGGCCGTCCGCACCGCGAGCGCGAATCCGGCCTCGGCCCACTCCTTGCGCTGCGCCTCGTCCAGCCGCCACCAGGCCAGCTGGGCGGCGTGGCCGGTCTGCGCCATCGTCTTGCCCGCGCTCATCTCCAGCTCCGGGTTGAGCCACAGCACCGGCAACCCGGGCTCAGGAGCGCCGACCTCGGCGGTCTCCTCCAAGTCCGTCCCGGAGACCTGGAGCTTGGCGAGGTCCTTCGGCCAACCGTCCAACGGCACCGGCGGAAACACCCGCACCTCGGCCTCCCGTCCACTCACCGTGATCCCCGGCAGCTCGCCCGCCCGGCGCCACTCCCCGCCCCGGGCCCGCCGGACCACCTTGCGGATCCGGGCGTCCTCCCAGGCCTCGACCCGCTCCGCCCACTCGCCGTCCGCGTCGGTCACCCGCGAGTCGGACAGCAGGGTGAGCACCGCCCGGGCCGAGGTCTCCAGCGCGTCGGTCCGCCCGGGCGGCGTGGCCTTCTCCAGCCGGACGAGCAGCGGCAGCACGTACTGCGGCCGCGCGTCACGGTCCGCCGGGGCCGGGGCGCCGTCGGCAGCGGAAACGGGCGCCGGGACGGAACCAGGAACAGAGCCAGGAGCGGAATCGGAAGCGGCATCGGGAGCAGGGGTGTCGAACGGAGAAGTCACCCGTCCAGCATGCCAGCCCCGCCACCCCGGTGATCACGCGGTGCCGGGAGCCCGCACACCGTCGCCCCTGCACACCGCCGCCACCCGCACGCCGCCGTCCCCGCACGCCACCGCTCAGCGCAGCCGCTGCCGCAGTTCGTCGACGGCCGACCGGATGCCCGCGCTGTAGGCGTCCTCGGGGAGCGCGTCCAGGCTGCGCACGGCGCGTTCCAGTTGCTCGCGCGCGAGGTCGGGCTCGCCGAGCTTGAGGTGGTCCGAGGCCAGGTTGAGGTGCAGCGAGGGGTAGAACGCGCGCACCTGGAGGGCGGACTCGTACGTCTGGGCGCGCTCGGCGGTCAGCGAGTCGGCGGCGGCCAGCGCCCGCCGGTCCCACTCCAGCTCGTCCTGCGGATCGTCCTGCAGGTCGGCCAGGTAGTGGGCGAGGACGCAGCGGTGGAAGACGTCGCCCCGCTCGCCGAGCGCCGCCCAGAGCTCCTCGAAGCTGGCCCGCGCCTCGGCCGTCCGCCCGCGCTGGGCGGCCTGGACGCCGTCCAGCCCGAGCGCGATCCGGGTGAGCACCTGGTCGTCCCGGCCTGCCGGAGGCCCACCCACCCCAGCCGGACTGTCTGCCCCAGCCGGACCACCTGCCCGGGCCGGACCGTCCGCCCTGTCCGGCCCCCGGGATACCGCACGCACATCAGACGTATCGGACATGCCCGCAGCCTAGTCGCCCACCCGTCACAGCGCCCGAAAAGCCCTTCGAACCATCCCGACCAGGGCCGACCCATCCCGACCCATCCCGACCAGGGCCGAACCGGCCCGACGGCCGGTCAGCGCCGGTAGCCGCGCTGCGGGTCCCGCGCCTCCGCGTCCTCGTACGTCAGGAACCAGCCCTCCGGGTGCGTGGCCGCCAGCAGCACCTCGGTGCGCTGCTCGGCGCCCAGCTCCGGGTCGCCGTCGTCCGGTCCGTAGACGCCGAACAGTTCGTCGTGACAGCCGTCCCAGTCGTAGTCGTACAGGTCGGCCGGCAGGTCGCCCATCATGTCGGCCACCGACTCGGGCTGCGCGCCGAGCAGGGCCCGGGCGTCCACCAGGGCCATCCGCAGCCCGATGTCCTCGGCCAGACATCGCGGCAGCGGCCATTCGCCGAGCGCGAGGTCGTCGGCCAGGTCGTCGAAGGCCCGGGCCATGGCGCGGCGCCAGTTCCGGTGCAGCCGCCAGGTGCGCTGGGGCAGGCGGGCGTAGACCGCCCAGTCGGCGTCCTCGCCGTCGACGACCGGCTCGTCACCGTGCTCGTCGAAGTCGTCGTAGGCGGCGTCGGCCAGGCCGATCAGCTGGGCGTGCAGGAGGCAGGCGGTGCGCGGGGTGAGGGTCCAGTCCGCGCCTGCGCCGCCGTCCTCGTCCTCGTCGCCCTCCAGCGGGAACAGCTCGGCGAAGTCCGGCGCGAAGTCCTCGGTGACGCTGATCTCCAACGTGCCGCCGATCGCCTCGACCCCGGGGATCGCGGCCACCAGCCGGTCCGGGTGCAGCAGTGCGCCGAGCGCCGCGTTGGCGTCCTCGGAGACCTCGCGCAGCAGTTCGCGGCGCTGGCCGGCCGGGTCGACGCCTTCGAACACCAGCTCCTCGACGGCCCTGATCGCGGCGGCGCGCAGCGCCGGCCAGTCGGTGATCCGCAGGCCCAGCACCACCGTCGCCTCGATCTCCTGCGCGCCGGAGTCCTCCGCCGCGCCCGGCCCCTGTGGATGATCGCTTCGCTCGCCCATGGGGCTACGGTACGGCCTTTCGGCCGCTCGATCACCGGTCTGAACCAGCTTCTGGACCCCTTCTCGGCCATCGCCCGGCCCCGCCTCGATCACTCGGACGTACGACACGGCAGGATGGACCCATGGCTGACATCAACGAGTACGGCGGCGGGCAGGGCCCGAACGCCGACGTCCTGGTCGTGACCACCAACGACATCCCCGGCTTCCGGGTCGATCATGTGATCGGCGAGGTCTTCGGGCTGACCGTGCGCAGCCGCCACCTCGGCAGCCAGATCGGCGCCGGACTGAAGTCGCTGATCGGCGGCGAGCTGCGGGGCCTGACGAAGACCCTGGTCGAGAGCCGCAACGAGGCGATGCAGCGGCTGATCGAGCAGACCAAGGCGCGCGGCGGGAACGCGGTGCTGATGATGCGCTTCGACGTGACGGAGGCGGCGGACGTCGGCACCGAGGTCTGCGCCTACGGCACGGCCGCGGTGATCTCCCCGGCCAGCTGACGCGTCGCCCGCGCGGGGCGCCACGCGGCGGGACCGCAAGCACCCGCAGACGCGGGAACACCCGCCGCACCCCCGATGTTTCACCGGCGTGACTGTTTACGGTGCAACCAATGACGGGCAGCGGCAAGCGGACGTCCCGGGAGTGGACGTCCGCTTGGTGGACGTCCTGGTGGTGGGCGCCGGACAGGCCGGACTGTCCGCCGCCTACCACCTCAGCCGCCGCGGCTTCGCCCCCTACCGGGCGGACGCCGACGGCGGCTTCGTCGTGCTCGACGCCAACCCCGCGCCGGGCGGCGCCTGGGCGCACCGCTCACCGTCCCTGCGGATGGCCACCGTGCACGGTTTCCACGACCTCCCGGACGCCGCACTCCCCGAGCCCGACCCCGAGGCCCCGGCGCGCGAGGTCGTGCCGGGGTACTTCGCGGCGTACGAGGCCCGGCACGCGCTCCCGGTCGTACGCCCCGTCGCCGTTCGCGCGGTGCGCGCCGAGTCGGGCCGCCCGGACTCCCGGCTGCTGGTCGAGACCG
Source organism: Kitasatospora sp. NPDC057940 (assembly GCF_042887425.1). Taxonomy (NCBI): domain Bacteria; kingdom Bacillati; phylum Actinomycetota; class Actinomycetes; order Kitasatosporales; family Streptomycetaceae; genus Kitasatospora; species Kitasatospora sp. NPDC057940. The sequence goes on along the minus strand of NZ_JBHVPH010000008.1, from coordinate 246,042 downwards.
ACCACGGCACCTGGCCCACCCGGGCGCTGATCAACGCCACCGGCACCTGGACCCGCCCGTTCCTGCCCCACTACCCGGGCCACTTCGCCGGTCGCCAACTGCACTACGCCGACTACCGCGGCCCCGGGGAGTTCGCCGGCCGGCGCGTCCTGGTGGTGGGCGGGGGCGCTTCGGCGATCCAGGTGCTGTCCGAGGTGGCGGCGGTCGGCGAGACGGTCTGGGTCACCCGGACCCCGCCCGTCTACCACGAGGGGCCGTTCACCCCCGAGTACGGGCGCGCGGTGGTCGCCAAGGTCGAGGAACGGGTCCGGCAGGGCCTGCCGGTGCGCAGTGTGGTGAGCGTCACCGGGCTCGGCCCGTCCGTCGCCTACCGGCGTGCCGAGGAGCTGGGCGCGCTGCACCGCCGCCCGATGTTCGACCGGCTCACCGAGCACGGCGTCGCCTGGGGGGAGGAGGAGCTGGCGGTGGACGCGATCGTGTGGGCCACCGGCTTCCGCCCGGAGGTCGGCCACCTGGCCCCGCTCGGGCTGCGCTCCCCCGGCGGCGGCATCGCGCTCACCGGCACCCGTGCCACCGCCGACCCGCGCGTCCACCTGGTCGGCTACGGCCCGTCCGCCAGCACCATCGGCGCCAACCGGGCCGGTCGCGCCGCCGTCGGCGACCTCGTCCAGCTGCTCGGCGACCCGGCCGGGCTGCCCGCCCCAGCCGTGGTCTGAAGCAGCCAGGAGGCTGCCCGCCCCGGCCGTCGTCTGAAGCAGCCAGGAAGGGGAAGGGCGGGGCGGCCGGCCGCTCAGCGGTCGTAGTCGACCGTCACCCGGTCGGTGACCGGGCGGGCCTGGCAGGTGAGGACGTAGCCGGCCGCCAGCTCCTTCTCCTCCAGCGCGAAGTTGCGGCGCATCTCGACCTCGCCCTCGGTGACCAGCGCACGGCAGGTGCCGCACACCCCGCCCTTGCAGGCGAACGGCAGGTCGGGGCGGGAGCGCTGGGCGCCGTCCAGGATCGAGCGGTCGCACGGCAGGGAGAGCGTGCTGCCGCGCCCGTCCAGGACGACGGTGACCTCGCTGTGCGGGCCGTCGGCCGCTCCCGCCGCGCCGTCCCGGTCCTCCGGCCGCTCGGACACCGGCTCGTCCTCGGCGTGGAACAGCTCCTGGTGCACGCGCTCGCCCGGCACGCCCAGCCCGGCGAGCAGTTCCTTCGCCCCGGCGACCATCCCGAACGGGCCGCACAGCCACCAGTGCCCGACGCCCCCGACGTCCACCAGCGCCGCCAGCAGCGCCCGCACCCGCTCCGGGTCCAGCCGCCCGCTGAGCAGTTCGGCGTCACGGGTCTCCCGGGACAGCACGTGGACCAGCTGGAAGCGGCCGAGGTAGCGGTCCTTCAGGTCGGCCAGCTCGTCCGCGAACATCACGGTGTCGCTGCGCCGGTTGCCGTACAGCAGGGTGACGGTGGAGCTGCGGTCGGCGGCCAGGACGGACGCGGCGATCGACAGCATCGGGGTGATGCCGGAACCGGCCGCGAGCAGCACGTGCTCGGCCGGAACGCCGAGGTCGGGGGTGAACAGGCCCGACGGCGTCAGCACGTCCACCTCCTCGCCCGGCCCCGCGTCCCGCACCAGCCACCGGGAGAACAGCCCGCCGGGCACCTCCCGGACGGCGATCCGCAGCGGCCCGCCGGCGGGGGCGCAGATCGAGTACGAGCGGCGCTCGTCGACGCCGTCCACCACCTTGCGCAGCGTCAGGGTCTGCCCCGGCCGGAAGGCGAAGTCCGCCGCGAGCCCGTCCGGCACCGCGAAGGTCACCGCCACGGCGTCGTCACAGAGCCGCTCGACCCGCTCGATCCGCAGCCGGTGGAAGGTCGGGCGGCGGGCGGGGCGCACCGTGGACACCGCGGCCTCAGCGGGAGTGTCGGCGTCAGCGTGCGCGGCGGCGTCGGCCCGGGAGGCGGCGTCGGCCGGGGAGGCTGCGTGCGAAGCGGCGGGCATTCAGATCTCCTTGACGCGTTCGAACGGCTCCCGGCAGGCGCGGCAGCGCCAGAGCGCCTTGCAGGCGGTGGAACCGAAGCGGGACAGCTCCTCCGTGTCCGCGCCGCCGCAGCGCGGGCAGGGCACGGGAGCGGCTGCGGAAGCGGCGGCGACGGTGGGAGCGGCGGTGCGGGTGGGACCGAGCGCGAGCGCGACCGGGCCGGCCACGCCGGCGGCGGAGGTCGGACGCGGCGGGGCGATGCCCGCCTCGGCGAGTTTGCGGTGGCCCTCGGCGGTGATCAGATCGGTCGACCACGGCGGATCCAGCCGCAGCCGGACCCGGACGTCCCGGTACCCGGCCGCGCGCAGCCGGCGGTCCACGTCGGCGGCCATCTCGGCCACGGCGGGGCAACCCGAGTAGGTCGGGGTCAGCCAGGCCGTCACCGCGCCGTCGTCCACCGCCACCTCGGCCAGCACCCCCAGGTCGGCCAGGGTCAGCATGGGCAGCTCCGGGTCCGGCACGGCCGCCGCGACCTCCCAGGCCGTCCCGCGCTCCGTCAGCGCCGCGCTCACCACGTCGCCCCCGGGTGCGCGCGGGCCAGCACCTGGAATTCGGCGAGCAGCGGGCCGAGCGCCTCGGTGTGCACGCCGTCCCGGCCGGCCCGGCCGAGCACGGTGGCCAGCGGCTGCACGTCCGGCACGGTCAGCCCGGCCTCGGCGAGGACGGCGCCGAGCGAGCGCAGCACCGGTTCGCGCAGCGCCGCCGGATCGGCGCCCGTCCGCAGCTCCACCGGGTGGGCCGTGAACAGTTCCTCCAGCAGCGGCCAGAGCGCGTCCAGTCCGGCCTGCATCCGCGCCGAGGAGTACGGCGTGCCGTCACCGAGCCGAAGCGTCCAGGCGGTGGCGTACTCGCGGTGGTACGCCAGCTCCTTGACCCCACGGGCGGCGACCGCCGCCAGCACCGGGTCGGGGTGCGCGCTCAGCGCCTCGTACAGGGCGCAGCGCGCGGTGGCGAACAGCAGCAGCCGGGCGATCGAGTGGGCGAAGTCGCCGTTCGGGGCCTCGACCAGCCGGACGTTGCGGAACTCGTGGTCCTCCCGCCAGTACGCCAGGTCGTCCTCGGTGCGGCCGGAGCCGTCCGCCTGGCCGGCCCGGGTGAGCAGCAGCCGGGCCTGGCCGAGCAGGTCGAGGCCCAGGTTGGCGAGCGCGACCTCCTCCTCCAGCTCGGGCGCCCGGGTGCACCACTCGATCAGGCGCTGGGAGAGGATCAGGGCGTCGTCGCCGAGCATCAGGCAGTAGGCGGCGAGGTCCGCGCCGTCCAGCCCGGCGGGCACGGCGGTGTCCACGCCGAGCAGCGGGTCGGCGAAGCCCGTCCCGTACGCCCAGCGGCCCTCGCCCTCGGGGCCGGGAGTGGCTTCGGCGAGGCCGAGGTAGACGTGGTCATCGGCCTCGACGTCGGTGCCGGCCTGCGTGCTGTGGTCCTGCATGGCGGGTCCCCCGTCAGATGTGCGGGACATCCTCGGGGATGTCGTAGAAGGTCGGGTGGCGGTAGACCTTGTCCCCGCTGGGCTCGAAGAACGGGTCGCGCTCGTCCGGGGTGGAGGCGGTGATCGCGTCCGAGCGGACCACCCAGAGGCTGACGCCCTCGTTGCGGCGGGTGTAGAGGTCGCGGGCGGCGAGCAGGGCCATCCGGTCGTCGGCCGCGTGCAGCGAACCGACGTGGACGTGGTTCAGCCCGCGTCGGGGGCGCACGAACACCTCGTACAGCGGCCAGCCGGCCTTGGACTCGGTCACTTTCCGTTCTCCTGTTCCGTGGGCTCGCCCGTAGGGCCAGGCTGCCCGGCTTCGACGGGCGGTTCGGATCCGGTGGGCTGCCCGGGTTCGGCGGACTGCTCGGCGAACTGGTCGGCGAACTGGTCGGCGGACTGTTCGGCGCGGCGCTTGGCCGCGTAGACGACGGCCGCCTCACGGACCCAGGCGCCGTCCTCGTGCGCCGTCCGGCGGCGTTCGACCCGCTGGGCGTTGCACGGGCCCTGGCCGTGGATGACCCTGGTCAGCTCGGACCAGTCCGGCTCGCCGAAGTCCCAGCCGCCGCGTTCCTCGTTCCGGCGCAGCTCGGGATCCGGGAGCGTGACGCCCAGGTGCTCGGCCTGCGGGACGGTCATGTCGACGAAGCGCTGGCGCAGCTCGTCGTTGGTGTGCCGCTTGATCCGCCAGGCCATCGAGCGGGCGGTGTTCGGCGAGTCGGCGTCCGGGGGCCCGAACATCATCAGGGACGGCCACCACCAGCGGTCCACCGCGTCCTGGACCATCCGGCGCTGGGCGTCGGTGCCGCGCATCAGCGTCATCAGCAGCTCGTAGCCCTGACGCTGGTGGAACGACTCCTCCTTGCAGATCCGCACCATCGCGCGGGCGTACGGGCCGTAGCTGCAGCGGCACAGCGGGACCTGGTTGCAGATCGCGGCGCCGTCGACCAGCCAGCCGATCACGCCGACGTCGGCGAAGGTGAGGGTCGGGTAGTTGAAGATCGAGGAGTACTTCTGCCGGCCGGAGATCAGCTTCTCGGTCAGCTCGGCGCGGTCGACACCCAGGGTCTCGGCGGCGGCGTAGAGGTAGAGGCCGTGGCCGGCCTCGTCCTGGGCCTTGGCGAGCAGGATCGCCTTGCGGCGCAGCGAGGGGGCGCGGGTGAGCCAGTTGCCCTCGGGCTGCATGCCGATGATCTCGGAGTGGGCGTGCTGGGCGATCTGGCGGACCAACGTGGCCCGGTAGGCGTCGGGCATCCAGTCCCTGGGCTCGATCCGCTGCTCGGCGGCGACGACCGCCTCGAACCGGTCCTCCTGCGCCTGCGCGGGGACCGGCTCGGCCACCTCTGCTGTCACCACGATCACCTCTCGTGTCCCGCGCCGGCGCCCACGGCGCCAACCGACTGACCGTTCGGTCGGTACCATTCTGCGCAGCGAGGTGGAGGGATGGCAAGGGATGCGGGTGGGGGGCGGGGTTTCGGGGGCGAGCGCCGGGGGCGGGCGAGCGACTGTGGGCGGGCCACAGACAGATAACAGCTAACAGATTTCATTATCTGTTAGCTGTTATCTGTCAGCTGTTACTTGTCATCCGCCTTCTGTTCTCTGCCCCCTGTCCCCTGTCCTCTGCTCTCTGCTCTCTGCTCTCTGTCCCCTGCTCTCTGTACGCCGGCAGCCCCCGGCTGTCGGCGGCCCGCTCAACCCTCCGTACGGTCGCGCAGCCTTGGCAGCGGTACGGCGAGGAGCGCGGCCAGCAGGGCGATCCGGGGTGCCAGCTGGTCGAGCCGGATGTGCTCGTGCCGGGCGTGAGCGCCGGCACCGACCGCGCCGAAGCCGTCCAGCGTCGGCAGCCCGCGCGAGCCCGGCAGATTGGTGTCCCCCGCACCGCCCGCCGGACCGCCGTCCAGCTGCTGCCCAAGCACCGCGGCGAGTGAACGAACGTGCCGCAGCAGCGGGTTGCCGGTGCGCTCGGGCCACGCCGGACGACTGGACAGCACCTCGGTCCGGACCCTGGCCCCCGGGCGCAGCGCGGTGAGCCGAGCCAGGTTGTCGAGCGTACGGCGCTGCGCCTCGACGGTGGAGAATCGCAGGCCGAGCTCGGCCTCGGCCCGGCCCGCGACCACGTTGGCCCGCGAACCCCCGCTGATCCGACCGGCGTTGAGCTCCGTCCCCGGCTGTCCCGCGAGGCCGCGGACGACGACGAGCTGGTCGACGAGTTCGTCGACCGCCGACACCCCGTCCTGGGCGTCGTTGCCCGCGTGGGCCTCACGCCCGGTGACGGTGAGCCGGACCCGGGTGCTGCCGCGCCGGGCCGTCTTCAACCGGCCGTCGGGGTGCGGAGGTTCGAGCCCGAGGACCGCGGCCGCGCCGCGCAACTGGCGCTCGACCAGGCGCCGTCCGTCCGGACTGCCGACCTCCTCGTCGGAGACGACGACCAGCCGGACGGCGCGGTGCGGCCGCTGCCCGAGGTCGGCGAGCAGGGCGAACGCGCCTTCCAGGATGGCGAGTCCACCCTTCATGTCGACGACGCCGGGGCCGCTGAGCAGGCCGTCCTGCTCGGTGACCGGCCAGTCGGCGAGGGTGCCGACCGGCCAGACGGTGTCGTGGTGGCCGACGATCAACAGGTGCGGCAGGGTCTCGTCCTGCCCCTCCCACTCCAGGACCAGGTGGTCGCCGGCCGGCCCGGGCTCGCGTCGCGCGGTGGCACCGGTGGCGCTGAATCCGGCGCTCAACTCCTCGGCGAGAGCGTCGAGTCTGGGCACGTCTCCGCTGGGTGACTCGATCCGGGCCAGGTCCGTGCACCGGCGCCGGACGGCCCCGGCCAGCGTACGGGCGCGAGTACTGAGGGCCTGCGGCAGGCCGGGGAGTGCGGCGGTCGCGGCAGCGGCGGCCGAGGCTGTGACGGTGACCGCGGTCTTGGCATGAGCGGTAGTGGTGACAGTAGCGGTGGCGGTGAGGGCCTCACCGCCGGCAGCGGCCGGGAGGTCGACGGGGGCGCGGTCCGAGGCAGGGGCGGGCGCGGGGGCGGAGTCACCGTCGGGGGCGGCGGCACTCGGCGCGGCGGGCGACCCGACGATCTGGGGACTCAACGTTCGCCTCCGCGGCCGCTGCCGGTATTCAGCGGCCGGACCGGCCGACCACCCCAACCCGGCTGCCAGGACCGGCCGGACCGTGCCGATCGACCGGGATGGTGCCCGGCCCTTCGGAACGGACCGTCTGGCCCAAGTGCGGTGGAACGGCTGGGCGGCGTGCTTGGCATTGCGTCCTCCTCGCTCGATCCGGTGGCCCCGGTCCGCCCGGGGCCCCGTGGACGGCGGCTTCCTGACGGCGGGCGCAACGGGCCGGACCGCCGCAGGGAAGCCGAGATGTGAGCCTAGAAGAACCGTTCGGCTTCCTGCGAGGTGGCCCTGCTCCCAGCGTGCCGGGACCGGGCCCTCAGCCTCGGACACCCGTCGGAGAACAGCGGCGGGCGCGCGGCGCGCGGGCCTGGATCGGCGCGCGGGCGCGGTCGCCGGATCGCGCCCATCTCCACCATGGACCCGCCGCCCGGGTTCGGCAGCGCAAACCGCCAAGGCGCGGGATTTCCACGCCGGATGGGTGACAACGGCTCAGCGCGCGGTACGAATCGGGAGCACGTGACCGGCTCAGGGGGAGCCCGGTCCGACGCCCCGGGAACACTCGCGTGAACACCGGACGACATGACGCCCCACCCATCACCGTGCGCACCACCGGGCGTCGGGCATCGGCAGGACCAGCAACCACACGAGCCTCGATGGCACCCCACCACAGCGCCCCGCACCGCCCGGTGCCGGCTCAGGCACCGTCCCCGACCAGCCCGGCATCGCGCGCGAGCAGCGCGGCCTGGACCCGGTTGCCGACGCCCAACCCGGTCAGGATCCGGCTGACGTGCGCCTTCACGGTGCTCTCGCGCATCCCGAGGACGCCCGCGATCTCCGCGTTGGAGAGCCCGTCGGCGAGTTCGCGCAGCACGTCGGTCTCGCGCGGGGTCAGCCCGGCGACCCGGTTGCGGGCGGCGACCGACCGGGGCGCACCGGTGCGGTGGTAGCGGTCGATCAGTCGCCGCGCGGCCGCCGGGTGCAGCATCCCCTGGCCGCCGGCGACGACGTGGACGGCCCGGGCGATCTCGGCGGGCGGGGTGTCCTTGAGCAGGAAGCCGTCGGCCCCGGCGGCGAGCGCCTGGTACACGTACTCGTCGAGGTCGAAGGTGGTGAGCGCGATCACGCGCGGGGCGTCGGGCAGTTCGCGCAGGCGCCTGGTGGCGGCGATGCCGTCGAGCCTGGGCATCCGGATGTCCATGAGCGCCACGTCGATCCGCTGGCTGCGGGCGAGTTCGACGGCCTGCAGTCCGTCGGTGGCCTCGGCGACCACGGTGAGGGCCGGGTCCTGGGCGAGCAGGTCGACGAGGCCGAGCCGCACCAGCGCGTCGTCGTCGACCACCATCGTGCGGATCATTCGGCGTCCTTCGGCTGCGGGGTCGGGGAGGGGGCAAGGGCCGGGGAAGGCCCGGATCCGGGGTCGCGTCCCGGTCCTGGGCCCGCTCCCGGGAAGGGCCCAGGAACGGGTCCTGGCACGGACCCTGGCACGGACCCTGGCACGGTCTGCGGCGGGCGCTCCGGTGCGGGTAGGCGGGCCGCGAGCCGGAAGCCGCCACCGCCGTCCGGCCCCGCGTCGAGGTGGCCGCCGAGCGCGTCGACCCGTTCGGTGAGCCCCACCAGACCGTACCCGCCGCCGGTGCCCGGCCCGTTCGGCGACACCTCCCCCGGACCGTTGCGGACCTCGACGGTGGTGGCCGGGGCGCCGTAGCGGACCCGGACGGTGACGGGCGCGGCGTGCGCGTACTTGCGGGCGTTGGTCAGCGCCTCCTGGACCAGGCGGTGCACGGCCAGCCGGTGGGTGGTGGGGACGGTCTCCGGGTCGCCGGAGAGGGCCAGTTCGACCTGTTGCCCGGCCGACGTGGCCTCACCGACGAGTTCGGTGAGGTCGCGCAGCGCGGGCGCCGGGACGGGAGTCGGGCCGGGCGCCTGGATGCGCGCCGGGACGCGCGCCGCCCGAGGTGGTGCGGCCGGCACCTCCTCGGCGGCCGGTGCTGTCGGCGGGTCGGCCCGCAGGGCGCCGAGGACGTCGCGCAGATCGTCGAGCGAGTGGGCGGCGGTGGTGCGCAGCAGTTCGAGGCGGTGGGTGAGCCGGTCCGGGTCGGCGGCGACGGTGCCGGCGAGGGCCTGGTCGCGCAGCACCCCGGCGTGCAGCACCAGCAGGCTGAGACGGTGGGCGAGCACGTCGTGCATCTCCCGGGCGATCCGGGCCCGTTCGGCGGCCCGGGCCCGTTCGGCGCGCAACTCGCGCTCCCGGCGCAGCACGTCCACCTGCTCGTGCAGGGTGCGGATCAGCACCCGGCGGCCGTGCAGCCACAGGCCGAAGGACAAGGTCGCCACCTGGACGAGGAGTTGGGATCCGGTGGTGCCCGCCCAGCCGACCAGCGAATCGGCTCGAGTCGCGCTCACCACCGCGATGAGGGCGCCGCCGGCCGCCGCCGGGCCGGTCCGGCCGAGGGAGGCGAGGTAGTAGACGCTGAACAGTCCGGGAAAGGCGCGGTTGAACAGGCCGCCGGTGAGCACCGGCAGGACGGCGGAGGCCATCGGGTAGCGGCGGGCGAACAGCAGGGAGAGCGGGGCGAGGACGGCCGCGATGGTCCGGGGCAGCCGTAACGGCTCGTCGGCGTGGACCCACTGGGAGAGGCCCTCCTCGACGGTGAGCGCGAGGATGCCGAGCAGCAGCAGGGTTTCGCTCCACAGCCGGCGGTCCGGGCCGTACCAGCCCAACAGGCCTGTGCGCATCGGGCCGCTCCCGTCCTCTCGCATCGGGCTCCCTCCGCGCTCGCTCCGTCCGCCCGTCGTCCGTCGCCTGCCTGTCTGCTGGTTCGTCCGTCTGTCTGTCCGTCCGTCCGTCCGTCCGTCCGGCTCGATGCTACGGGCGGGCGGTGGGCGGGTGCCCCCTTCTCCCGGGTACCCGCACCCTCGACTTTCGTCGGGGGTACGCGTCGCTCGTCGGCCGATTCGGGGTGCGGCGGGGCTGCCTAGCGTCGACGGCATGACCACCGAACAGCTCCGCCCGCGCCCCGACTTCCTCGCCCCGCAGCGCAGTTCACGGCCCACCGAGGAGCACCTGCTGTTCCTCGCCGAGGCCCTGCGCACCTTCCACGACACCGGAGCGCTGGCCCCGAGCGGCGAGGACCTGGTGAACGCCCTGGTGGTTCCGGCCACCAGCCGCCCGAATCGGCCGATCTCGGTGCTGGAAGTCGGCGCCGGGACGGGCGTGGTGACTCGCCGGCTGGCCCAAGTACTGCTCCCGGGCGACCGGCTGCACGTCGTCGAGGCGAACCCGCGCTTCGCCGACCGGCTGCGCGAGGACCCGGTGCTGGCCGCACGACGCCCGGGCGTCGCCCTGCGGCTGTCGGCCTGCCGGGTGGAGGAACTGCCCCAGCACCAGACGAACGGGACAGGCGCGACGGACGAGCGGTACGACGTGATCGTGTCGGGCCTGCCGTTCACCAACTTCGAGCCGGCCCAGGTGCGCCACCTCCTCGACCTCTATCTGCGGCTGCTTCTGCCCGGGGGCGAGCTGACGTACTTCGGCTACCTCGGCACGACGACGGCCCGCACCCTGTCCTCGGGGCCCCGGCAGAGCGCCCGCCACCGGGCAGTGGTGCGACTGCTGCGGCGGTTCGAGGCGGCGTACGGGTTGGGCGAGCGCACGGTGTGGCGCAACCTGCCGCCGGCCCGCGCCTATCTGCTGCGGTCACCGGGCGGGCGGGAGAACTGGGGTCCGGCCTCGCCGCCGGAGCCCCCGGCCGGCGAGGCCACGACCGACGTGGCACTCGCGTACGAGAACCGCGGCCGGGCTGCCGATCGGGTCGGCGGGCGACAGGTAACAGGTGACAGCTTTCAGATAACAGAAAACAGATAACAGACGACAGCGAACAGATTTTGAAATCTGTTCGCTGTCGTGCCATAGTGGATTCCGGGTCACCCCACCCATCGCCGCACCCACCCCTGGAGTCCCCGTGGCCACGACCTCCCGCCCCACCCAGCGCACCCTCGGCACCTCCGGACCGGTCACCTCTGCCCTCGGCCTCGGCTGCATGGGCATGTCCGACATGTATGGCCCGGCCGACGAGGCCGAGAGCATCGCCACCATCCACGCCGCGATCGACGCCGGGGTCACCCTGCTCGACACCGGCGACTTCTACGGCATGGGCCACAACGAGCTGCTGATCCACGAGGCCCTGCGCGGCCGCGCCCGCGAGAGCGTGCAGATCAGCGTGAAGTTCGGCGCCCAGCGCGGCCCGGACGGCCAGTGGCTCGGCTACGACGCGAGCCCCGCCGCCACCAAGACCGCCCTCGCCTACACGCTGCGCCGCCTGCGCACCGACCACATCGACGTCTACCGCCCCGCCCGCCTGGACCCGAGCGTCCCGGTCGAGGAGACCGTCAGCGCCATCGCGGACCTGGTGAAGGCCGGCTACGTCCGTCACATCGGCCTGTCGGAGGTCGGCGCCGACACCCTGCGCCGGGCCGCCGCCGTCCACCCGATCAGCGACCTGCAGATCGAGTACTCGCTGATCTCCCGCTCGATCGAGGACGCCATCCTCCCCACCGCCCGCGAGCTCGGCATCGGCGTCACCGCCTACGGCGTGCTCTCGCGCGGCCTGCTCAGCGGCCACTGGGACCAGGGCCGCGCCCTGGCCGGCACCGACTTCCGCGGCCACAGCCCGCGCTTCCAGGGCGACAACCTGGCCCACAACCTCGCGCTCGTCGAGGCGCTGCGCGCGGTGGCCTCCGCGAAGGAGGCGAGCGTCGCCCAGGTCGCCATCGCCTGGGTCGCCTCGCGCGGGGAGGACGTCGTTCCGCTGGTCGGCGCCCGCCGCCGCGACCGCCTCACCGAGGCGCTGGGCGCGCTGGACGTCACGCTCACCGCGGCCGACCTCGCGGCCATCGAGGCGGCCGTCCCCGCCGGCTCCGCAGCGGGCGACCGCTACGCTGCCGCCCAGATGGCACACCTGGACAGCGAGCACTGACCCACCCGAACCGGCCCGACGGCCGGGGACGGCAGCACCACCCTCGACCGCACGACCCTAAGGACGGACCTCCCCGTGACCACGGACACCACACTCACCGCCGAGCAGATCCTGATCGCGGCGGAGGACGTCCTCCGGCGGTTCGGCCCGGCCAAGGCCACCGTCGTGGACGTCGCCCGGATCCTCGGCGTCAGCCACAGCAGCGTCTACCGCCACTTCCCGAGCAAGGCCGCGCTGCGCGAGGCGGTCACCCAGCGCTGGCTCGACCAGGCGCACAACCAGCTCGCCTTCATCTCGACCGAGGCCGGCTCGGCCGTCGAGCGGCTGCACCGCTGGCTGGTGACGCTGTTCGCGGCCAAGCGGAAGAAGGCGCTGGACGACCCGGAGCTGTTCGCCACCTACATGGTGCTGGTCGAGGAGAACAGCGGCATCGTCGAGGCGCACATCGACACCCTGGTCACCCAGATCGCCCAGATCGTCCAGGACGGCATGGAGAGCAAGGAGTTCAAGCTCGCCCACATCCTCTCCACGGCCCGCGCCGTCTTCGACGCCACCGGCCCCTTCCACGACCCGGCGTACGCGTCCTCGTGGTCCGAGCCGACCATCGAGGACCGCTTCGAGGCCCTCTGGAAGCTCATCCTCGGCGGCCTGCTCGCCAAGTGACGCACCTCCGACACCCAGACGCCCCTGACCCGGGTGCCGACGGCCGGGCCCGCCGACACCGGAGCGAAACCCGGTCGCCCGCAGGCCCGGTCGTCCGGCAGACTGCCGCGCACAGTTGATCTCACCTGGAGGATGACATGTGTGCGGCCCGTCCGGCCCTGGACAGTCTGCAAGGGCTGGCCCTCGGCGACGCCTTCGGCGACCGCTGGTTCTCGGCCCCGGTCGACGAGGCGCCCGCTGCGCTGGCCACACGCCAGCTCCGCCCGGCGCCCTGGCACTGGACCGACGACACCGCGATGGCGCTGGTCCTCGTCCGCCACCTGGCCTCCTGGGGCGAGGTCCGGCAGGATGCGCTGGCCGGCGAGTTCGCCGAGGAGTACGCCCGCGAGTACGGGCGCAAGTACGGCCCGTCGATGCACCGGGTGCTGCGTGAGATCGGCGCCGGCGGGGACTGGTACGCCATCACCTCGCGCCAGTTCGAGGGTCAGGGCTCGTACGGGAACGGCGCCGCGATGCGGGTCGCCCCACTGGGCGCCTGGTTCGCGGACGACCTGGACGCCGTCGCCCGGCAGGCCGAACTCCAGGCTCTCACCACGCACTTTCACCCGGAGGCGGTCGCGGGCGCGGTGGCGGTCGCCCTCGCCACGGCACTCGCGGTCCGCAGCCGGGGCCAAACCCCGCCCGGCCGTGCCGAGTTGCTGACGGAGGTGGCCGGACGCCTGCCGGACGGCGAAGTGCGCTCCGGCCTGCGGATCGCCGCCCGGCTGCCCGGGCACACGAGCGTCCGGCAGGCCGCCAACGTGCTCGGCTCCGGGTTCATGATCTCCGCCCCGGACACCGTCCCGTTCGCCCTCTGGTCCGCCGCCGGGCACTTGGACTCACTGCCCGAGGCGATCTGGCACACCCTGGAGGGCTGGGGCGACATGGACACCACCTGCGCGATCGCCGCCGGGGTGGTCGCCGCCCGCACCGGCCTCGCCGAAGTGCCGGCCGCCTGGCTGACCGCCCGCGAGGACCTGCCGGAGTGGGTGCCGGAGGCGTCGACACCAACGCGCTGAGCCGAGCCGGCCGACCGGCCCGTGGGCCTGGTCGGGTGGCTCGGCTCGGCTGTTCGACGCCGGGTCGGCGCTCCGGCCCGGCGTCGGCGTTTCGGCGCAGCTCGGTTCCCGGCGACCGGGCTAGCGTCGGGAGCTGCCGAACACCAGCCGGTAGATGATCAGCAGTACCAGGGCCCCGCCGATCGCCGACACCCAGGTCGCCATGTCGAAGAAGTGCGCCGTCACCGACCTGTGCAGGAAGTGCGAGGCGATCCAACCGCCGACGAAGGAGCCGGCGATACCGATCAGGGTTGTCACGATCAGGCCGCCCGGGTCCTTTCCCGGCAGCAGCAGCTTGGCCAGCGCACCCGCCAGCAGGCCAAGCACGATCCACGCGACGATGCTCATCTGTCCCTCCCGTCCACGGCGCGGCGGCCCCGTTCCGCCGCTCTGCCAGGAAGGACGCCGCCCGCCACCGCCCGGTTCCGGCGCCGCGGAAGTACCGGCCCGAACCGGCCACCCCGGACCGGGCCGCTCCGGGCGAGGCACCCTCCCGGCGGGGCGCCCGAGCCGGGATACTGCGGCCATGCGCATCCTGATCGCCACCGCCGGATCCCGGGGCGACGTGGCCCCGTTCACCGGGCTCGGCGCCCGCCTCCAGGCGGCCGGACATCAGGTGGCCGTCGCAACCCACGCCACCTTCGCCGCCTCGGTGCGGGCCGCAGGGCTGGAGTTCCGCCCGCTGCCGGTCGACCCGCGCGCCGAACTCGCCTCCGCCGAGGGACGGCGCCTGCTCCAGGCCGGCACCGGACCGCGCGCCGTCCTGCAACTGATGCAGCTGGGGCGGAAGTTCATGCCGGAGCTCGCCGACGGCATCGCCGACGCCACGGCACTCGGCACCGACCTGCTGCTCACCACCAGCACCACCAGCCCGCTCGGCCAGGTCGCCGCCGAGGCCGCGGGCATTCCCAGCATCGGCCTACACCTTCAACCCCTCTCCCCCACCAGGGAGTTCGCGCCCGCTGTCACCGGCGCCCGCTCACTCGGCCGCCCGGGCAACCTGCTCGCGGGGCACGCCGTCCAGGTCGCGACCGACCAGCTCTTCGCCCCCGCCGTACGCGGGCTGCGCCGCCGCCTGGGCCTGCCGCCGCTCGGCGCCGCCCGCGCCAGGCGCAAGTACCCCGTCCTGCACGGGTTCTCGCCTGCGGTGGTCCCGCGGCCCGCCGACTGGCACCCGGGACTGGACGTGGCCGGTTACTGGTGGCCGGTACGAAATCCGGGCTGGCACCCCCCGGCCCGGCTGCTCGACTTCCTCGCCGCCGGACCGCCGCCGGTCTTCGTCGGCTTCGGCAGCCTGGTCGTCCCCGAGCCCGGCCGACTCACCGCGACGGTGGTCGCCGCCGTCCGCGCAGCCCGGGTCCGGGCCGTCCTGCAGTCGGGCTGGAGCGACCTCGGCGCCGGCGAGGCGGAGGACGTCCTGACCATCGGCGACGCCCCGCACGACTGGCTGTTCCCCCGCATGGCCGCCGTGATCCACCACGCCGGCGCCGGCACGACCGCCGCCACCCTGCGCTGCGGCACGCCCGCCGTCCCGGTACCGGCGCAGCTCGACGCCCCGTTCTGGTCCGACCGGCTCACCCGCCTCGGCGTCTCCCCCGGACCGGTACCGTTGCACGCCCTCACCGCCGCACGCCTCGCCGCCGCCATCCGCCAGGCCCTCGACGACCCCCGCTACCGCGACCAGGCCCGGGCGGTGGCCGCCACGCTCGCGGCCGAGGACGGTGCGGCGAAGGTACTGGCGGCCGTCGACCGGGCAGCGGCTGGCGGATGACAGCGGGCAGGCGGCCGTGAACAAGCGACAGCGAACAGCAAACAGATAACAGATTTCGAAATCTGTTATCTGTTTGCTGTCATTCGTTCGCTGTCACTTGCCAGCCGCCCGCCGCCGACCGCCAGGACGCCCCCGGCCGGCAGCGCCGTCACCGCCCGCCGACCACACCCGGCCAGGTGAAGATGTACACGTGCGGGTCGGAGATCAGCCTCCAGCCGGGCAGCAGGTTGGTGAAGCCGTCGGACGGCAACTCTCCTACGGCCGGTTCGAGTTCGACCCGGCCACCGGAGTGCTGCCACTGCCCGCCGCCGCTGGCCGCGGCGCCGCCGGCCGTGGGCAACTCACCTCCGCGTGAACGGCGTTACGCCTGGGGTTGGCGGGACAGGTGCGGGATGACGTCGGCCCCGTAGGCGTCGATGGTGGCCTCGACGGCGTCGTGCATGGCGTAGACGGCGAACTGGTCGACGCCGAGGGAGCGGAGGTGCTCCAGGCGGGCGAGTTGGGCCTGCGGCGGGCCGATGAGGCAGAAGCGGTCGACGATCTCGTCCGGCACGAAGGCGGTGTCGGGGTTCCCGGCCCGGCCGTGGTGGCTGTAGTCGTAGCCTTGGCGGCCCTTGATGTAGTCGGTGAGGGCCTCCGGGACGAGCTCGGAGTGCGCGCCGTAGTGGCTGACCAGGTCGGCCACGTGGTTGCCGACCATCCCGCCGAACCAGCGGCACTGCTCCCGGGCGTGGGCGAGCGCGGCGGGCGAGTCGTCGGCGGTCACGTAGGCGGGGGCGGCGACGCAGATGGTGACGGCGTCCGGGTCCCGGCCGGCCTCGGCCGCGGCGGACCGCACGGCCTTGACCATGTACTCGGTGAGGTACGGGTCGGCCAGCTGGAGGATGAACCCGTCGGCCTGGCGACCGGTCAGCGCGAGCGCCTTCGGCCCGTACGCGCCCATCCAGATGGGGAGTCGGGCGCCGGGGCCGACCCACGGCAGGTGCATCTCGGTGCCGTCCACCTCGACCGTCCGCCCCTCGGCCAGCTCCTTGACGGCGTGCATGGACTGGGAGAGCCGGGCGAGGGTGGCGGGGCGGCGTCCGGCGACCCGCATGGCGGAGTCGCCGCGGCCGATGCCGCAGACGGTGCGGTTGCCGTACATGTCGTTGAGCGTGGCGAACAGGGAGGCGGTGACCTCCCAGGTCCGGGTGGAGGGGTTGGTGACCATCGGTCCGACGGTCAACCGCCGTGTCTCGGCGAGGATCCGGCTGTAGATGACGAACGGCTCCTGCCACAGGACGCAGGAGTCGAAGGTCCAGCCGTGGCTGAACCCGGCCTGTTCGGCGCGGATCATCCGGTCGATGAGCAGGCGGGCGGGCGGGTCGGTCTGCAGGACGAGGCCGATGTCCATGGGTGGCTCCGGGGAGGGTGGTTCCGCCGCCCGGGCGGTCGTGCGCACAGGCCCGGGCGGCGGCGCGGGAGAGTGGTCAGGTCAGGTACTGGCAGGTGTCGCGGCGCAGGAACGTGCCGTGGCCGGCCCGGCCGAGCCAGGTTTCGCCGTCCAGCACGACGGTGCCGCGCGAGAGCACGGTGCGGGCGCGGCCGGTGAGTTGGCGGCCCTCGTACACCGAGTAGTCGACGTTCATGTGGTGCGTGGCGGCGGAGACGGTCTGCACGGCGGTGGGGTCGTAGACGACGAGGTCGGCGTCGGCGCCGGGCGCGATGGTGCCCTTGCGCGGGTGCAGTCCGAACATCCGGGCGGGCGTGGTGCAGGCGATCTCGATCCAGCGCCGACGGGTGATGTGCCCGTCCACGACGGCCTGGTGGAGCAGGTCCATCCGGTTCTCGACGCCGGGCAGCCCGTTGGGGATCTTCGAGAAGTCGCCGCGGCCGAGTTCCTTCTGCCCGGTGAAGCAGAACGGGCAGTGGTCGGTGGAGACCACCTGGAGGTCGTTGGCGCGCAGTCCGCGCCAGAGCGCCTCCTGGTGCTCGCGCGGCCGAAGCGGCGTGCTGCACACGTACTTGGCGCCCTCGAAGCCGTCGGCACCGGTCTCGGCGAGGTTGTCGGTGGAGAGGAACAGGTACTGCGGGCAGGTCTCGCCGAAGACGTTGAGCCCGGCGTCGCGGGCCTGGACGAGTTCGGCGAGGGCGGCGGCCGCGGAGACGTGGACGACGTAGAGCGGGCTGCCGGCGACCTGGGCGAGCTTGATGGCCCGGTGGGTGGCCTCGGCCTCCAGGAGTTCGCGGCGGACCTCGCCGTGGTAGCGGGGTGCGGTGTGCCCGGCGGCGAGGGCCTGTTCGACCAGGACGTCGATGGCGATGCCGTTCTCGGCGTGCATCATGATCAGCCCGCCGTTGACCGCGCCGCGCTGCATGGCGCGCAGGATGCGGCCGTCGTCGCTGTAGAAGACGCCGGGGTAGGCCATGAAGAGCTTGAAGGAGGTGGACTCGCCGGAGTCGACGAGGGCGTCCATCTCCTTGAGGACGGCCTCGTTGACGTCGGAGACGATGGCGTGGAAGGCGTAGTCGACGGCGCAGTTGCCGTCGGCCTTGGCGTGCCAGGTGTCCAGGCCCTCGCGCAGCGAGCCGCCGACGGACTGCACGGCGAAGTCGACGATGGTGGTGGTGCCGCCCCAGGCGGCGGCCCGGGTGCCGGTCTCGAAGGTGTCGGAGGCCGAGGTGCCGCCGAAGGGCAGTTCCATGTGGGTGTGGGCGTCGACGCCGCCCGGGATGACGTAGTGGCCGGTGGCGTCGATGACGGTGTCGGCGCTCCAGGCCTCGGCGGCGGAGCTGCCGGTGGTGGCGAGGGCGGCGATGCGTTCGCCCTCGATGAGGACGTCGGCGTGGAGTTCGTCGGCGGCGGTGATGACGAGGCCGCCGCGGACGATGGTGCGCTGGTGCGGGTCGCGGGTGGTCATCGCGCTGCTCCTCAGGCCTCGGCGAGCGGTCCGTAGGCGTCGGGGCGGCGGTCCCGGTAGAACGCCCACTGCTGGCGGACCTGTTCGATCAGGCCGAGGTCGAGGTCGCGGACGACGAGCTCCTCCTCCTTGTCGGAGGCGACATCGCCGACGAACTGGCCGCGCGGGTCGACGAAGTAGGAGGTGCCGTAGAAGTCGTTGTCGCCGTACTCCTCGGTGCCGACGCGGTTGATGGCGGCGACGAAGTACTCGTTGGCGACGGCGGCCGCGGGCTGCTCCAGCTGCCAGAGATAGGCGGAGAGGCCTCGGCTGGTGGCGGAGGGGTTGTAGACGATCTGCGCTCCGGCCAGGCCCAGGGCGCGCCAGCCCTCGGGGAAGTGGCGGTCGTAGCAGATGTAGACGCCGACCTTGCCGACGGCGGTGTCGAAGACGGGCCAGCCGAGGTTGCCGGGCTTGAAGTAGTACTTCTCCCAGAAGCCCTTGACCTGCGGGATGTGGTGCTTGCGGTACTTGCCGAGGTAGCTGCCGTCGGCGTCGATGACGGCGGCGGTGTTGTAGTAGACCCCGGCCTGTTCCTCCTCGTAGACCGGGACGACGATCACCAGGCCGAGTTCACGGGCGAGGTCCTGCATCCGGCGGACGGTGGGGCCGTCGGGGACGGCTTCGGCCCAGCGGTAGTGCTCGGCTTCCTGGACCTGACAGAAGTACGGGGCGTTGAAGACCTCCTGGAAGCCGATGATCTTCGCACCCTGGGCGGCGGCCTCGCGGGCGTACCGCTCGTGAAGGGCGATCATGCTCTCCTGGTCGCCGGTCCAGCGGGTCTGGACGAGCGCGGCACGGACGATCTGCGACATGGATACCTCCGCAACTCCGCTGCCCGGCCATGGGGTCGGGCCTGCGGTCTGAGGGTTGACGGGGCGGGCGGGTCTCGTCTGCGGACCGCCGGGGATCCGCAGGGGTCTACGTGCGTAGAAAGCGGTCTGTAGACCGTAGGCCGGGCCTCGGTGGCCTGACAATACGTTGGCGGTAACGCATCTGGGGCGATCTCGTGACGCGGACACGCGGAGGGTCCTGGATGGGATGAAACGATCATTTACCCCGCGCGTGGGGTCCTTACGCATGCGAGTGCCGTTCGGCCGTTCCGGTCCAGAACGGCTCGACGGCCGGTCGGCCGGGGGTGGAGCGGCGCGGCGCAGCCGGCGGCGGTCGGCCCCATCCGGCTTGACTTCGTCCGGTTGGCTCGGGAAGGATCCGGCGCATGGACACCGGCACCACTCTGGTCTGCCGCCTGCACGTCGATCTGCGACGCCAGGCGAGTTCCATCTGTGCCTGTTGACCTTGACTCTCCCCGCTGCCCCCGCCCTGTGACGTCCGCCAGGGCCCGCGCCGCACACCCGCACCCAGCGTTCTGATTCCCGCCCCGCCCGGCGCACCCGCGCGTGCCGTGCCGCTCCGTCGGCCCGTGCCCTCGCCCGCCGCCGGACCAGGGCGCTCCCCGCCGACGTTCCCGCTGCACCCGAGGACGCCCCCATGAGCCTGAACCTCGCCCCCGACGAACCCGCTGCCGCCCGAGCCCCGGCGGCGGCACCGACCCCGACACCGGCCGGAACAGCCAGGGCCACGGCCACCGTCACCGAGGAGACCCGTGCGCCGCTCACCCCGAGCGCCCTGCGCACCGTCGTCCGCGAACTGGCCGAACAGCCCGACCAGTGGATCCACCTCGTCCGGCTCTCCACCGAGGAGCGCTGGTACCGGCGGCTGGTGGCCGACGACGACCACGAGGTGTGGCTGATCAGCTGGCTGCCCGGCCAGTCCACCGGCTTCCACGACCACGGCGGCTCGCGCGGCGCGTTCACCGTCGCCCTCGGCGAGCTGGAGGAGCTGTCCCTCGGCGGTCCGGAGCAGGGCCTGCTGATCCGCAGGGTCCCGGCCGGCACCGCCCGCGCCTTCGGCCCCGAGTACGTGCACGACGTGCGCAACACCGCGTCCGGCCCGGCCGTGACCCTGCACGCCTACTCGCCCCCGCTGGGCTCGATGGCGCACTACGACCTGCGGGCCGGCGGGCTCGTCCGCACCTCGGAGGAAGGACCGGAGCAATGGTGACCACGATCGACGACCTGGTGGAGCGGGCCCGCGAGGGCGTCCACCGTCCGCGCGCCCGGGAGGCGTACCAGTCTCAGCTGGACGGCGCGCTGCTGGTGGACATCCGTCCGGCGGCGCAGCGGGCGGCGGAGGGGGAGATCCCCGGCTCGCTGATCATCGAGCGCAACGTCCTGGAGTGGCGGCTGGACCCGACGGGCAGTCACCGGATCCCCGAGGCGTCGGGTTACGACGTCGAGGTGATCGTGGTCTGCTCGGAGGGGTACGCCTCCAGTCTGGCGGCGGCCTCGCTGCGCGAGCTGGGGCTGCACCGGGCGACCGATCTGGACGGCGGCTTCGTCGGCTGGGCGGCCTCCGGGCTGCCGACACGCCGGGGCGGCTGAGAGCCTGGAGGGCCGGGGCGCTCGGCGGCTGACGGGCCGATCGTCCGGGGCCCGAGCCCTCGACCCGCCGTCAGGGTGTCCGTGTCCCGCCCCTCTGACCTGCCGGAACGTCGGGCGCCCGGTCGGCCTCGGCCGTCCGGAGGCGGGGTCCGGTCCCCGTGCCGGGTGGTAAGTGAGAGACAGGAGATGATGCAGGTCATAGTCTGATCAGAGTTTCCGCCGGTCCGAAGCTGGGCAGCCACGCGGGCGGAAGAACGCCCGGGCGGTCGATCCGACAGACGCCGTCACGGCAGCGGCCGGTACGGCCCACGCCGTCGCCGCTTGTCGACAAACCGCCATCAACCGTACGACCGAAACAGGCGCCGCCTCCCCGGGGCGCCCTGACGAGGAAACTCCCCGTGATCAGATTCGAGGGCGCCGGCAAGCGCCACCCCGACGGCACCATCGCCGTCGAGGGCCTGGACCTGGACGTCCCGACCGGTCGGATAACCGTCCTGGTCGGACCGTCCGGGTGTGGCAAGACCACCCTGCTGCGCATGGTCAACCGGATGGTCGAGCCGACCTCGGGCCGGGTGCTGCTGGACGACACGGACGTCGCCGAGCTGGAGCCCGCCAAGCTGCGCCGTGGCATCGGCTACGTGATCCAGCAGGCCGGCCTCTTCCCGCACCGCAAGGTGATCGACAACGTCGCCACCGTGCCCTACCTGCTCGGCTGGGACCGCAAGAAGGCCCGCGCCCGGGCCGCCGAACTGCTCGAACTGGTCGGGCTCGCGCCCGAGACCGGCAAGCGGTACCCGTTCCAGCTGTCCGGCGGCCAGCAGCAGCGGGTGGGCGTGGCCCGCGCCCTCGCGGCCGACCCGCCGGTGCTGCTGATGGACGAGCCGTTCAGCGCCGTCGACCCCGTGGTGCGCGCCGGGCTCCAGGAGGAACTGCTGCGGCTCCAGTCCGAGCTGCACAAGACGGTGCTGTTCGTCACCCACGACATCGAGGAGGCCGTCCGGCTCGGCGACCAGGTGGTGGTCCTGCGCGAACACGGCCGGATCGCCCAGCTCGCCGACCCGCACACCCTGCTCACCACCCCCGCGGACGACGGCGTGGCCGCCTTCCTCGGCCGCGACCGGGGCCTGCGCGGCCTCGCCCTGCGCCCCGCGACCACCATCGCCGTCCGCCCGGTGGCCGACGGGCTGCGCTACGGCGGCTGGGAGCTGACACTGGACGACGAGCGCCGCCCGATCGGCTGGATCGACCGCGACGCCGCCACCGCCGAGCTGCACCCGGTCTCCGGCTACCGGCCGGACGCCGACACCCTGCGCACCGCGCTGGACGCCGCCGTCCTCTCCCCGGCCGGGGCCGCCGTGGCCCTGGACGCCGACGGGCGGGCCACCGGCACCGCGAGCCGCGAGGCCGTCCTGGCCGCGCTGTCCGGCCCGGTGGCCACCCCGACGGCCGACGCGGCGGCCGGTGACCTCACGGACGGGGCGGCCGGTGGACGGTGAACCGATCGTCCGGTGGTACTGGATCGGCGACCACCTCGGCTACCTCGGCGACCTGCTCGCCGACCACGCCGTGATCGCCCTCGTTCCGGTGCTCATCGGCCTGCTGCTGGCCGTCCCGCTGGGCCTGGCCTGCACCCGTTTCCCCCGGCTGTACCAACCGCTGTCCGCCGTCTTCAACGTCGTCTACGCGCTGCCCTCGCTGGCCGTGTTCGTGGTGCTCATCCCCTACACCGGCCTCGCCACCCAGGCCACCGTGATGATCCCGCTCACCTTCTACGCGCTCGCCGTGCTGCTGCCGACCACCGTGGACGGCCTGCGCGCCGTCCCGGACCCGGTCCGGCAGGCCGCCACCGCGATGGGGTACGGGCCGTGGCACCGGCTGACCTCCGTCGAGCTGCCCGCCGCCGTGCCGTACCTGATCGCCGGGCTGCGGGTCGCGGCGGTGTCCAGCATCTCGCTGGCCAGCGTCGGCGCGCTGGTCGGGCGCGGCGGGCTCGGCTACCTGTTCATCGACGGCTTCCAGCGCACCTTCCCGACCCCGATCGTGGCCGGCATCGCGCTGATCGCCGTCCTCGCGCTGGCCGTCGACCTGCTGCTGGTGGGCGCCCGCCGGCTGCTCGCGCCCTGGGCCGTCCGGGAGAAGGGAGCCGGTTCGTGAACTGGCTGAACTGGCTGGGCGACTTCTTCTCCGCCCCCGACCACCGCAGCGGCCCGGACTCGATCGTGCACCGGATCACCGAGCACCTGGTGCTCTCCGGCGAGGCCCTGCTGTGCGCGGCGCTGCTCGCCGTGCCGCTCGGGCTGCTGATCGGTTACACCGGGCGCGGCGTCACGCTCGTGACGGCCTTCGCCGGTGCCACCCGCGCCCTGCCGACGCTCGGCCTGGTGACGCTGGCGGTGCTGCTCGGCGGGGTCGGCGACACGGCCGTGCTGATCCCGCTGGTCGCGCTCGCCGCGCCGCCGCTGCTGGTGGCCGCCGTCGAGGGGGTGCGCGGCACCGACCCGGACGTCCGGGACGCGGCGCGCGGAATCGGGCTGACCCACCCGCAGGTGCTGTGGCAGGTCTGCCTGCCGTCCGGGGCGCCGACCCTGCTGGCGGGCTTCCGCACCGCGACCGTCCAGGTGATCGCGACCGCCACCGTGGCCGCGTACGTCGGGCTGGGCGGCCTCGGCCGCTACGTCATCGACGGACTGGCCACCCGCAAGTACGCCGTCACCGTCGGCGGCGCGCTGCTGGTGGTGCTGCTCGCGGTCGGCGCCCAGCTGTTCTTCGCCCTGCTCGCCCGGTACGCGCTCCCGCCCGGGATGCGCGCCCAGCGCCGGGCCCGCTGAACCTCGTTCCCCATCCTCTCCGGAAGGACATCTGTCACCATGTCGACAAACCACGGAAGCAGGCGCGCCGTCGTCCTCGGCACGCTCGCCGCGCTCGCCCTCGGCGCCACCGCCTGCGGCTCCTCCGGCGGCGGCGACCCGCTCGGCGGCGGCTCCACGGCGGGCTCCCCCGCCGCCTCGGGCGCCGGCGCCGGCTCGACGGTGGTCGTCGGCTCGGCGAACTTCCCGGAGAACGTGCTGCTCGGCTCGATCTACTCGCAGGCCCTCAAGGCCAAGGGCGTCAAGGTCGAGGAGAAGTTCAACATCGGCAGCCGCGAGGTGCTCTACGGGCAGCTCCAGAGCGGCAGCCTGAGCGTCCTGCCCGAGTACAACGGCTCGCTGCTCGCCTACCTGGACGCCAAGTCCACCGCCGCCACCACCGAGGAGGTGAACGCGGCGCTGGCCAAGACGCTGCCCGCCGCGCTGGGGATCCTCGACTCCTCCCCCGCCGAGGACAAGGACTCGCTCAGCGTCACCCAGGAGAACGCCGACAAGTACGGCCTCAAGAGCATCGCCGACCTGGCCGCCAAGGCGGGCGAGTTCACGATAGGCGGTCCGCCGGAGTTCAAGTCCCGCCGCGAGCAGCAGCTCAAGGACGTCTACGGGCTGAACTTCAAGGAGTGGAAGCCCACCGGCGACGCCACCGCGAACGCGCTCAAGGACGGCACCATCCAGGTCGGCAACGTGTTCACCACCGACCCCAAGATCGTCCAGCTGAAGCTCGTCCCGCTGACCGACCCGAAGAACCTCTTCGGCGCGCAGAACGTCACCCCGCTGGTCAACAAGGCGAGCGTGAACCCCACCGCGACGGCGGCCCTCAACGCGGTGTCGGCCAAGCTCGACACGGCTGGGCTGACGGCGCTGATGAAGCGCGTCGCGATCGACAAGGACGACCCGTCGGCGGTGGCCAAGGACTGGCTGAAGGCCAACGGCCTCGGCTGACCACGCCTCGGCGGGCGCCTTGCGCGCCTTACGCGCCTTACGGGCGCGGCGAGTCGGCGGCCCGGGAGGTCCCCCCTCCCGGGCCGTCCGCGCTCGCGGGAGGATCTTCCCTTCGGCGCCGCGGACATGACAGTGTGACGCCATGCGCACTCGTCTCCTCGCCGCCACCCTCACGGCATTCGCCGCGGTGAGCCTCGCTGCCTGCTCCAGCTCCGGACCGGGCCCCCACCCGGCCACCGCCGCGGCCGGCTCCCCCACCACCCCGGCCGCCGCCTCGACCCCTGCCCCCGGCACCGCCTCGACGCCGCCGGCGCCCGAGTCGCCCTCGGCCTCCGCGCCCGACCCGGCCACCTCCCCCTCGGCGCCCGCGGACCCCTCGGCGCCCGCGGCCGACAGCCCCTCGGCCGCCGCCCCGGACTCCGGCTCCCCCGGCGCCCCCGCCCCGGCCAAGCCCACGCCCCCCAGCGACGCCGGCCTGCCCGGAAAGCCGGGCGCCGACCTGACCGGCAAGCTGGTCGCCGCGCTGGACGCGATCGACCCGGCAATCGTCGGCGGCAAGCCGGACCAGGCCGTGGACCGGGCCCGCAACCAGTGCCAGGCGCTGTTCCAGTTCCCCAAGGACAAGTCGAAGCTGGTCGAGCTGGCCAACCAGCGCTTCACCTCCCCCGAGCACCCGCAGGGCTTCGGACCGGACACCGCCGCGAAGATCAACGACGCGCTGCGGACCACCCTCTGCCCGCCGCCGGCGTGACCCGGAGCACCCACCCGAACCGCCCGGTGTCCTGAGCACCGGGCCGCCGTGGCCGCGCCCCCGCCGACGGGCGCGCGGCCACGGCACCTTCATTCTTCGGCGGATCCGCCCTTCGGCGCATCCACCCTTCGGCGGCGCGGCCACCCCGCCCCACCGGCCGCCTCCGCCCCACCAGCCGCCTCCGCCGCACCGCCCACCTCCACAGCCCCGGCCGCACCGCGCACACCCGGCCGATCGGACGGCCCTTCGGCCACGGGGGCTGTGTGTTGACGAACTGTTAGGTCTCTTGACAGACCAGTGGTCTAGTCCAACCATAAGCATGTCGATCCGACCGGGATGCACTGTGGGGGTGTGACCACCGGCGGCTGAGGCACTGCCCTGCCCTGCCCTGACCCGCACCACCCCCGCTCCGTACGGCGTGCGCACACGCGTACCCGCCACCCGCCTCCGCGCGAGTCGGTGGGCTTCCGCGCGCCCGCACATCCGGACACTTAGCAGTCCCGCACGTCCGCACACCCACACGTCCGCACGTCCGGGCCCGCGCAGCCGACCCCACACGGCTGTCGCGCCCCGATCATGCGCGCATCCCCAACGTCCTGCCCCACCACGTATGTTGGAGAATCCATGCGTCTACGCAGAACCATCCAGGCGGCCCTGACAGCCTGTGCCACGCTGGCCGCCTCGGCCGGCCTGGTCGCCACCGGGACGGGCTCCGCCCAGGCCGCGACCCCGCTCCCCAGCCGGGTCTTCGCCCCCTACTTCGAGTCCTGGACCGGTCAGAGCCCCGCCGCCCTGGCCGCCCAGTCCGGGGCCAAGCACCTGACGATGGCGTTCCTCCAGGCCGCCACCAAGGGCTCCTGCACCCCGTACTGGAACGGCGACACCTCCAAGCCGGTCTCCTCCTCGACCTTCGGCGCCGACATCGCCACCATCCGGGCCAACGGCGGGGACGTGATCCCCTCCTTCGGCGGCTACACCGCCGACAACACCGGCACCGAACTGGCCGACAGCTGCACCGACGTCAACCAGATCGCAGCAGCCTTCGAGAACCTCGTCACCACCTACGACGTCAGCCGGATCGACCTCGACATCGAGGACAACTCGCTGACCAACACGGCCGGAATCGACCGCCGCAACAAGGCGATCAAGATCGTGCAGGACTGGGCCGCTGCCAACGGGCGGAACGTCCAGTTCTCCTACACGCTGCCGACCACCACCTCCGGGCTGGCCGCCAGCGGTCTCGCCGTGCTGAAGAACGCGGTCAGCAACAACGCCCGGATCGACGTCGTCAACATGATGACCTTCGACTACTACGACGGCGCCACCCACGACATGGCGGCCGACACCCAGACCTCCGCGCAGGGCCTCTACAACCAGCTCGCCAAGCTCTACCCGTCCAAGACCCCCGCCCAGCTGTGGGGTTCGATCGGGATCACCGAGATGCCCGGCATCGACGACTACGGCGCGGCCGAGACCTTCACTGTGGCCAACGCCACCACCGTCTACAACTGGGCGGTGTCGAAGGGCATCAACACGCTGTCCTTCTGGGCGCTCCAGCGCGACAACGGCGGCTGCCCGGGCAAGGCGGGGGACGACTCCTGCTCCGGCATCAGCCAGAACACCTGGGACTTCACCCACATCTTCGCGCCGTTCACCAGCGGCTCGACGGTGACCAACGACTTCTCCGTGGCCGTCAACCCCAACTCCGCGACGGTCACCGCCGGTTCGTCCACCTCCGCGGCCATCGCCACGGCGGTGACGGCGGGCTCGGCACAGAGCCTCAACCTGTCGGTCAGCGGCGCCCCGGCCGGTGTCACCGCCACCGTCACCCCCGGCAGCGTCACCGCCGGCACCGGCGCCACCCTCAACGTCACCACCACCTCGGCGGTGGCGGCCGGGAGTTACCAGCTGACGGTCACCGGCAGCGCGGCCTCCGGCAGCCACAGCGGCGTCTTCACCCTGAACGTCACGGGCACCCAGCCCGGCAACGACTTCTCGGTCGCGGTGAACCCGAACTCCGGTACCGTGGCCGCCGGTTCGTCCACGTCGGCGGCCATCGCCACGGCAGTGACGGCGGGCTCGGCACAGAGCCTCAACCTGTCGGTCAGCGGCGCCCCGGCCGGCGTCACCGCCACCGTCACCCCCGGCAGCGTCACCGCCGGCACCGGCGCCACCCTCAACATCGCCACCACCTCGGCCGCCACGGCGGGCAGCTACCCGCTCACCGTGACCGCCACCGGGCCGTCCGGCACCCACACCGCCACGTACGCGCTGACCGTCACCGGGACGACCCCGCCGCCGACCGGCCTGGTCAACGGCGGCCTGGAGACCGGCAGCCTCGCCCCGTGGACCTGCCAGAGCGGCGGCGCCGTGGTCTCCACCCCGGTCCACTCCGGCTCCTACGCGCTCCAGGCGGCGGCGACCGCCGGCCAGACCGGCGAGTGCTCGCAGACCGTCACGCTGAAGGCCAACACCAGCTACACGCTGAGCGGTTGGGTGCAGGGCAACTACGCGTACCTCGGCGTCAGCGGTGGCGCCACCGCCAGCGCCTGGACCCCCAACGCCTCCGGCTGGACCAAGCTGACCGTCCCCTTCACCACCGGCGCCTCCGGCACCGTCACCGTGTACCTGCACGGCTGGTACGGCCAGGGCAACGTCTTCGGCGACGACTTCTCGATCGCCTGAGCTGCGCTTGACGCCCGGCCGCTGACGGCTGACGGCTGACGGCTGACAGGGAACGAATAACAGATAACAGCTGACAGATTTCATCATCTGTCAGCTGTTATCTGTTTGCTGTTTGCTGTTTGCTGTCAGGCGACCGGCGACCGGCGGCCGTCAGCTCCCCGCCGCCGCCTCGGCCTCCGCCGTTCTCATCCGCCCGGGCCGACACAGCGTCACGTACGCCGCCATCGCCAGCACCCCGCTCGCCAGGACGACCACCGCCAGCAGCACCGCCGACGGCCGGCCGCCGAGGCTGCTCAGCGGTGCGACCACCGCCCCGCACAGGAAGTTGCCGGTGCCGAGCAGCGCCGACGCCGTCCCGGCCGCCTTCGGCTCGACCAGGCTGAGCGCCTGCGCGGCCGTGTTCGGCAGGACCACACCCATGCTGCCCATCATCACGAACAACGGCGGGCAGAACCCGAGCAGCCCGAAGTCCCAGACCGCCGTCAGCAGCACCAGTGCCACCCCGGCGACCACCGCCGTCGCCAGTCCGACCAACATCAGCCCCCGCGGGGCGAAGCGGCGCGCGAGCACCCGCCCGTTCAACTGCGTCATGACGACGATGGCCAGCGAGTTCGCCCCGAACAGCAGGCTGTAGGTCTGCGGCGAGACCTGGTACACGTGCTGAAGCACCGTGGACGACCCGCTGATGTAGCCGAACAGCGCACCGAAGGCGAAGGAGCTGGTCAGCGCCAGCCCGAGGAACGGCAGGTTGCGCAGCAACCGCCCCATCGTGCGCAGCGTCGCTCCCACCCCGCCGGTGCCCCGGTTCTGCGTCGGCAGGGTCTCGCGCAGCGCCCCGAAGGCGGCCAGGGTCAGGAGCAGCCCGAGCGCGGTCAGCGCGCCGAAGGTGCCGCGCCACGAGGTGAAGCGCATCAGTTGCGCGCCGAGGATCGGGGCGAGGATCGGCGCCAGCCCGGATATCAGCGCGATGGAGGCCAGGAACCGCAGCATCGCGACGCCCTGGAAGCGGTCCCGGGCGACGGCCCGGCCGATGACCAGCCCGGCGGATCCGGCCGCGCCCTGGATGAAGCGGGCGATGATCAGCACCGTCAGGCTCGGCGCGATCACGCACACCACGCTGGCCAGGGTGTAGAGGACGAGCCCCGCGAGCAGCGGCGGGCGGCGGCCGTAGCGGTCGCTGAGCGGTCCGAAGAGCAACTGCCCGGCCGCGACCCCGAACATGGAGAAGGTGAGGGTGAGCTGGACAGCGGCCGGTTCGGCGACCAGGTCGTCGGCGATCGCGGGCAGCCCGGGCAGGTAGAGGTCGGTGGTGAGCGGGCCGAGCGCCACGAGACCGCCCAGGACGGCGATGGTGGCCCGGCCGGGGCGGGACTGGCCGGTGGTGGGGGCGGCGGAGGGAGCGGTCGACGTGTCGCCGGCAGAGCCGACGGTCGGGCCGGGCATGGGGCTCCTCACGGAACGGGGAACGGGACGGGACGGGGACGGGACGGGTTTGTCCACGCCCCGTCCTATCGCAGCCCCGGCCGTTTCCGACAGCGGGGGTCCTCCCACTGGTCCACCGTCGGCCACACCGGCGGCACCCGCGCACGACGACGGCCCGCCCGCACCTGTCGGTGCCTGGCGGGCCGGTCGGGGCCTGGCGGCGTCCTCGGAGTCTCACACCGTGCTCGGCGCGGGCACCCGGCTCGGTGCCCGGAATCCGGCTCAGCGCACGGTGCCCGGCACCCGGCGCGGGATGCCCGGCTCAGTGCTTGGTGGGCCGCTCCGCGCGCAGGGCCGCCTGCACCGCCGCGCCGTCCTGCCACGCGTAGAGCTGGTTGCCGGTGAGCGTCACGTTGTAGTGCCCGCAGGTGCCGCTGGCCTTGGCCGCGACGCCCTCGGGGAACCAGCCGGCCTTGAGCGACAGCGGCACCGAGTGCGCGGACTTGCCGGGCAGGCCGGTGCTGCAGCCGACGGGCAGCCGGCCTTCCGGGAGGGTGGCGCGCAGCAGGCGGTCGTCGCCGGTGGTGGACATCAGGTACTTCACCGAGGAGGCGTTGTCGGGCAGCCAGGTCGGCATCGAACGGCGCTCAGCCTTGGCCTGGCTGCCGGTGTCGTAGGTGGCCTGCTCCTGGTGGCGTCCGTCGTACCACTCGGACACCCTCGGGCCGATTGCCACGGCCGCCACGGCGACGGCCATGCCGGTGCCCGCGACTCCCAGTGCGACCTTGCTCACGATGCCCTTCATGCCCGTCTGTCCTCTCCGTCTCCGGTTCCGGTCCGGTCGGCGAGGTCTGCCGTCCGGGTGTAACCATCGTGGCCCTTGCCGTCCCTCCGGAGCGTCACCACGAGGTCGCGATCTTGTCTCCATCCCACGGGGTACCGTCTCCACCTTCAGAGGTATGTCCAGCGACCCGGTCTCGGGGTTACACGGTGGGGCGACCAGGCTGGCACGCCGTCTTCAAGTGCCGCCCGGGCCTCGATCGAGCGTCACTCAAGCCGGTCTCCGGCGCAGCCCGGCCTGCTGCACCCGGATGCATCAGCGTGTCCTGAGGCGTCGTCGGGCCCGGGGCCGACGACGGTGCGGGCCCCGGATCGGATCACCGGCCCCGGGCCGCCGGCCGGACCGCCGGTCAGAGCACAGGCCGGACCGCCGATCAGAGCGCCGATCAGATCGGCGCCGACACCGCCTCCGGCACCGGCACCGGCACCGGCACCGGCCGGGCGAGCGGGAAGGGCCGGCCGTCGAGGGTCCAGTGCGGGTCGATGGGGCGCAGCAGCGAGGCGTACACCTGGGCGGCGACGTCCGGGTGGCGGATCTCCCCGGTGGGCGGGCCGGCCGGGATGCCGTGCCCGGCGCAGGCGACCCAGGCCGTGCGCTCCTCGACGGTGCGGCCGCCGTGGCCGCCGGCGTCGACGTGGCCGTGGTCGGTGACGACGATGACGGTCCACTGCTCGTCGGCGTAATCGGCGCGGCCGCGGACGGCGTCGAGCAGTCGGCCGAGGCGTTCGTCGGCAGTGCGCATGGCCGCCCGGTACTCGTCGCCGCAGCCGAGGAAGTGGGCGGTCTCGTCGACGGCGCCGAGGTAGACGAAGGTGGCCTCCGGGTCGGCGGTGCCCAGGACGTGGACGGCCTCGCGGGTGACCTCCTCGTCGACGGCCTCCCAGGCTTCGGGGGTGTCCTCGGCCGGAGCGATGTACGAGAGCCGGCCGGGGGCGCGGAACAGCGGGCCGCCGGACTCGTTGATCATCAGCGGGTCCCAGCCGGCCGCGACGAAGGTGCGGCGGCGGTCGCCGCGGGCGAGCCGGGTGGCGAAGTCGGGGAACACGTCGAGCCGGTTGCCGCCGAGGTGGTTTCCCCAGACGCCGTGCTTGGCGGGCTCGACGCCGGTGACGATGGTGGCCCAGCACGGCCCGGACATGGTGGGCGTGGTGTCCGCCACGGTCACCGGCACCAGGAACCCGGCCTCGGCGAGCTCCTGGAGGCGCGGCATCGGCACGTGCTCCAGGTAGTCGTGGCGGACGCCGTCGATCCCGACGACGAGCACCCGGGGGCGGGGCCACTGGGCAGCGGACATGGCGGGGGTTCCTTTCGGTCGTACACACCCGGCCGCGCCCGCCGAGGGCGCCGCCGACCGCGCCATGCTCCACCGCCCGCCGTACCGTCCGGCATCCACCCGCCGAACGCGGGGTGTCCGCCGGGTGTCAGGCGGCCGTACGGACGAATCGACGGTCGGCCTGGGCGAGTTCGGAGACCGGTCCGACTGCCGCCAGCAGGCGCCGGACGAAGGGGCCGGCCTCGGCGGCCAGCGTCACGGCCGGGCCCGGCGCGGCGGGGCGCGTCACGGCTGGGGGCGGAACTCGTGGACGACCTCGATGCGGCCGACGATGTTCCGGTTGAACTCCGGCAAATCCTCGGCCGGGACCCAGAGTTCGAGGATCGTACGGCCGCCCGCCTGCTGCACCGGGTAGCGGGCGAGGAAGGCGGTGTCGACCTCGAAGCGGGTGACGTAGCCGACGCCGGAGGCGGGGACGTTCCAGTCGCGGGCGATGCGGATCGCGTAGTCCTCGTTGAGGACGGGGTAGAAGATCGGCTGCTCGGGCAGCCGGGGCGGCCAGGCGCGCCGGCCGGACGCCTCGACCAGGGCCAGTTCCTCGGGGCCGGTGGGGCGCCAGAGGGTGGTGGTCGGGGCGGTGCCGGGCGTGGTGGGCTCGCTGTTCACGGTGGGCACGGTAGCCGGGCCGCGACGGTCCCGGCCACCGGATTTCCCGAGGTGGGCGGCCCGTCAGTGGTAGGCGGACTCGCCGGTGATGGCCTCGCCCAGGATCAGGGTGTGGATCTCGCTGGTGCCCTCGTAGGTGAGCACCGACTCCAGGTTGTTGGCGTGCCGCAGCACCGGGTACTCGGTGGTGATGCCGTTGGCCCCGAGGACGGTCCGGGCGCTGCGGGCGACCTCCAGCGCCGTACGGACGTTGTTGAGCTTGCCGAAGCTGACGTGCGGCGGGCGGGCCGCGCCCTCCTCCTTGAGCCGCCCGATCCGCAGGGCGACCAGGTAGGCCTTCTCCACCTCCAGCATCATCTCGACGAGCTTGTGCTGGGTGAGCTGGAATCCGGCGATCGGGCGGTCGAACTGGATCCGGCTCTTCGCGTAGTCGAGGGCGGCGGTGTAACAGTCGCGGGCGGCGCCGACGGTGCCCCAGAGGATGCCGTAGCGGGCCTCGTTGAGGGAGGAGAGCGGTCCGCGCAGGCCGGTGACGCCCGGCAGGACGGCGTCGGCGGGCAGCACCACCTCGTCGAAGACGAGTTCGCTCGTGACGGAGGCGCGCAGGGAGAGCTTGCCGTGCACGTCGGTGGCGGTCAGGCCGCGCGCTCCGCGCTCGACCAGGAAGCCGCGCACGCCCTCCTCGGTCTGCGCCCAGACGACGGCGACGTCGGCGATGCTGCCGTTGGTGATCCACATCTTGCTGCCGGAGAGCACCCAGTCGCCGCCCTTGCGCACCGCGCGGGTCCGCATGTTCGCCGGGTCGGAGCCGAAGTCCGGCTCGGTGAGGGCGAAGCAGCCGATCAGCTCACCCGCGGCCATGCCGGGCAGCCAGCGCTGCTTCTGCTCCTCGGATCCGAAGGCGTGGATCGAGCGCATCGCGAGCGAGCCCTGCACCGAGACGAAGCTGCGCAGCCCGGAGTCGGCCGCCTCCAGTTCCATGCAGGCGACCCCGTACGCCACCGCGCCGGCGCCCGCGCAGCCGTAGCCGTCGAGGTGCATGCCGAGCACGCCGAGGGCGCCGATTTCGGGGGCGAGTTCGCGGGCCGGGAAGACGCCGCGCTCGAACCAGTCGCCGATGTTCGGGCGGATCCGCTCCTCGGTGAACCTCCGGACGGTGTCGCGGATCAGCCGCTCCTCGTCGGAGAGCAGGTCGCCGACGGCGAGCAGGTCGGACGGGTCGATCCGGGTCGGCTTCGTCATCGAAGCTCCTTGTAGTGTCGGCGGGATATCGACGGGATCCCGGTCTCGGCGCGGTACCGGCGAGTATGGCGCAACCGCGCGGACGGTGGGCGGGCGCGAGCGAGTGAGGAAGACGACATGGCGGGCGAGGCCTACACGGTCGGTCAGGTGACGGCGGAGGAGTTGGACGGCGCGGCGGAGGAACTGGCCGGGCTGCTGGTGGACACCGTCCACGGTGGCGGGTCGATCGGCTTCCTCGCGCCGCTGGGGCGGGCCGAGGCCGTGGCGTGGTGGCGGGCGCTCGCCCCGGAGGTCGCGGCGGAACGGCTGCTGCTGTGGACGGTCCGGGCGCAGGCCGACGGGCGGCTCGCCGGAACGATCCAGCTGCGCCCGGCGGCGCCCGCGAACGGGCGGCACCGGGGCGAGGTCGCCAAGCTGATGGTGCACCCGGCGGACCGGGGGCAGCGGCTGGCCGGGCGGCTGCTGGCGGCGCTGGAGGAGCGGGCGGCCGAGCTGGGGCTCCGGCTGCTGGTGCTGGACACCGAGACGGGCAGCCCGGCCGAGCGGCTGTACGAGGCGGCCGGGTGGACCCGGGTCGGTTCGGTGCCGGACTACGCGACCGACCCCTCGGGGCGCGCGCACCCGACGACGATCTTCTTCAAGGCGCTGGGCGGCTGACGGACCGCCCCTCACCCCACCCCGCACAGCCGCAGCAGCGCCGTCGTCGCCGCGCCGGCGACCACCACCGCCGGAAACGGCGCCCGCCGCAGCGCGAGCACACCGGCGACCAGGACGCCCGCCGGGCGGGCCCAACCGGCGAAGCCCTGGCCCTGGGTGAGGGCGCCGGTGGCGACCAGGGCGACCAGCAGGACGGCCGCGGCGACGGCGAGCAGGTGCCGCACGCGCTCCGAGAGGGCGAGCCGGTGGCCGAGGAGCGGCCCGGCAAGACGGAAGGCGTACGTCCCGACGGCCAGCAGCAGCACCGCGTACAACGGCATCATCGGGCTTCCTCCCGCTCGATCACCGGGACGCCCGGCTCCTCGACCGACGCCCCCTTCCGCGACTTCCGTGAGTTCTGCGGCTCCTGCGGCTCCCGCGACTGCAGCGAGTTCTGCGACTCCCGCACCTCACGACCCTCCCCCACCTCATGCCCCTCCCGCACGTCACGACCGGCACGACCGGCACGGCCGTCACGACCCTCGCGCGTTCCGGGCCGTCCGGCGAACAACAGCCCGACGAGGGCGAGCAGGACGGGCAGCCCCGGCGGGACGAACGGCGTGGCCGCGACCGCGACGACGGCGCCTGCCACGGCGGCGGTGCGGACGCGCCGGTCCGCGAGCGAGGGCAGCACGAGCGCGAGCAGCACGGCGGGGAAGGCCGCGTCGAGGCCCAGGGCGTCCGTGTCCCCGATCAGCCCGCCGGCCAGGGCCCCGAGGAGCACCGAGACGTTCCACACCACGAACAGCGCCAGTCCGCAGAGCCAGAAAGCGGCCCGTCGCCGTCGCCCGTCCTCCTGCCGCAGGACGAACGCGGCGGTCTCGTCGGTGATCAGCTGCGCGCCGAACAGCCGCCGCCACCACGGGCCGTCGAGCACGTCGGCCACGGCGAAGCCGAAGGGCAGCAGCCGGGCGTTGAGCACCAGTCCGGTGGCGACGGCGGCGAGCGCACCGCCGCCGGACAGCACCACGCCGACCGCCGCGAACTGGGAGCCGCCCGCGAAGACGAGGACGGAGAGCGAGACCGGCACCCACAGGGGCAGGCCGCCGGAGGCGCTGATCGCGCCGAAGGAGGCGCCGACGAGCGCGTCGGCGAGGCAGACGAGAGCGATGTCCCGAAGGGTGGCACGCTCCAGTGTTCGGAGTAGCGAACGCATGTCCACCAGACTGAACCCATCCCCCGTCGTTCGTCAAGGCGAACGATTGGACCGACAGGGCGAACGACGGGCGGATGCGGACAGCCTCCCTCACGAGTGGCAGCATGAACGGCACCAGCCGCACGGGAGCCGGAGAAGGAGCCAGGAGAGCGTGAGTGGCAAGCATGAGTGACCGGACCACCCCGGGCGCGGGTTCCGGCGCGGACCTGATCGGCCTGATCTCCGTCTCCATCCGGCGCGAGCGCGAACGCGGCGGGCTGTCGATGGCGGAGCTGGCCCGGCGCGCGGGCATCGCCAAGTCGACGCTCTCCCAGCTGGAGTCGGGCGCGGGCAATCCGAGCGTGGAGACGCTCTGGGCCCTCGCCGTCGCGCTGAACGTGCCGTTCAGCCGCCTGGTCGACCCCCCGCGCCCGGCCGTCAAGGTGATCCGGGCCGGAGAGGGCCCGGTGACCCACTCCGAGCGCGCCGACTACGCGGCGACCGTGCTGTCCTCCTGCCCGCCGAACGCCCGGCGCGACATCTACCGGATCGAGGCGCAGCCGGGCGAGACCCGGGCCTCCGACCCGCACATGCCCGGCACCGTCGAGCACGTGCTGGTCGGCTCGGGCCGGGCGCTGGCCGGACCGACGGAGGCCCCGGTCGAGCTGGGCCCGGGCGACTACGTGAGCTACCCGGGCGACGCTCCGCACGTCTTCCGCGCGCTGGCGCCGGACACCCTCGCGGTGATCGTCATGGAACACATCTGACGATCCGTCACGCGTGCTCCGCTACTTCAACAACCCGTCCAGGAAGGGGTTTCCGAACACCCGGTGCGGGTCGTGCCGGTCCAGGACGGCGACCGCCTCGTCCCAGCCCGGACCGCCGCCGTCGCGCAGGCTCGCGGGGATGACCCGACCGATCAGGTCCGGATCGGACCAGGCCGCGTCGGCGGTGTACGCCCAGCCCTTGGACCACTCGACCCGCAGGCCCGCCCGGGTGCCGTCGAAGGTGCGCAGCAGCCACTGCTCCAGGTCGCGGGCGAAGCGTTCCAGCCCCGGGGTGCCGGGGAAGGCCAGGACGTCGAGCCAGACCGCGGTGTCCCACTCCGGGCGGTCCGCCCGAGGACGCAGCGCGGACAGCAGCGGCGGCCGCGCGCCGGGGACGCCGGAGGAGGTCGGATCGTCCACGCCGGTGACCCGGATCTCCACCGCGCCGTTCACCGGGAACTCCCCCCGGGCCTGGTAGTCGGCGAGCAACTTCCGGTAGTAGGCGGCGAATTCGCTGACCACCCACTGGAGGTCGGCACGCCTGGCGAGGACCGCGTAGCCGTTGGCGGTGACCCGCAGGGTGGTGGGCCGGACGTACTGCAGCAGGCTGCGCGACGGGCCCCAGAGGTCGGAGCGCAGGCCCCCGGCGAGCAGGTGGGTGATCAGGTCGCCGCTGAGCAGGTCGCGGAGCAGCCCGCCGGAGAGGAGGACGTCCGTGAGGTCGCCGGTGAGCGCCACCTTGGCGATCAGGTACTGGAGTTGGCCGAACAGCGGGGCCGATCCCCAGGCGCCGGCGAGGATCTGGCCGGCGAGCCGGGCGACCGGTTCCGGAATGTTGTCCGAGAAGGGGTAGTTGTAGGGCTGGTCGACGGGCAGGGAGCCCAGCGGTTTGGCCGGGGCGACGCTCCAGGTCTTCAGCCAGGGGTACTCGGTGTAGGCGAACCAGATCGCCTCGACCCGGCCGTCGCGCTCGACGAAGTCGGCGAGGGTGCGCGGGCCGCCACCGCCGAGCAGACCGCCCAGGATCCCACCGCCGCCGCCTCCGGTGCCGGGGCGGGCGAACAGTTCGCCGGCCGGGATGTCGAGACGGCTGACGCAGCGCAGCGGCTGGTCCGCGCCGGCCCGCAGCACGACTTCGGTGAGGAAGGCGCGGCCCAGGTGCACCAGGAAGGCGGCGCTGTCGGCCTCGGCGCGCTCGAAGGTGCGCAGCGTGTAGCGGCCGGTGGCCGGGTCGAGGACGACGGCGGTGAGCCGGACGACCTGGTTGCTGACCGAGCCGTAGCCGTGCCCCTCCGGCCGGAGTTCGTGGGCGGCGGGTACGGCGGTGCCGTGGCCGCCGATGGCGAGCACCCCGCCGACGGTCAGCTCGCCGGGTGCCGGGCACGCGGTCAGGCCGAGGCCCCGGCCGGCCAGGTGGGCGAGCAGGTCCTCCATGGTGGCGCCGGTCTGGACCCGGACGGTGGTCGGCGAGTCGGCGGTCATCGCGGTGAGGTGGCGGCTGGTGTCCACGAGCAGGACGCGGGCGCTGTCCGGGGTCCCGTTGGCGACGGTGAGCGGCGCCCAGGTGTGCCGGTAGCCGGTGGCGCGCAGGCGCCAGCCGTTGGCGTGCGCCCAGTCGGCGAGCGCCGGTACCTCCTCCGGTGTGCGGGGCGCGCAGGTCCACAGCTGGTCGGTGCGGATCTCGCCGGACCAGTTCTGGAAGACCCGCTGGTACAGCTCGGTGCCGGCGGGCAGGCCGGGCGGCACCGGGGTGGCCGCCTCCGCGCTGTCCGGGCCGATGGTGCCGCGCAGCAGCCAGGCCGCGCCGCCCAGGGCGGCCGAGGCGCCGAGCATCTGCCGCCTGGTGAGCCCGCCGCCCCCGGCGGTTCCACGCCGATTCCCCGGGTCCGTCCCCCCATGGTCTTCCGTGCCCCCGGCCATGCCCCGCCCTGTCGTCGTCATGAGTTCGCCCCCACTAGCCGGTCACCCGCGCCGAGCGGCGGTGATGCCGCACAGCGATGACGCCGCACAGCGGTGATGCCGAGCAGCGGCGATCAGGGTGGGGCCGGCGTGAATCCGGCCCGGTCAGGAGCGTACGAAGTGGCGTACGGCAGTTTGAAGCACTCCACGCAGCTATTCATCCATTCGGGTGATCATGCTCCGGGTCGGCGCCCGCTCCGGGCACAGCGCGGAGCGGTGCGTGCGTCCGCCCCGGCCGCCGCCCTCCCGGCTGACACGCGAAACCCTTGTCCACCGCCCGGACCTGCGCATACGTTGATCTTTTCCACCTCGTGCCCGGAGGCACCGCCATGCCCGCGCCCCTGATCGCCACCGCCACCGCGACGGTGGCCGTCGCCCAGCCCGCCTGCGCCGACGCCGGCCGCCCGGACACCGTGGCCGTGAACGTCGAACGGCACGCGCAGGCGGTACGGGAGGCCGCCGCGCGTCTGGTGGTGTTCCCCGAGCTGTCCCTGACCGGTTACGACCTGGCCGCGCCCGCGCTCGGCCCGGCCGATCCGCGCCTCGCCCCGCTGGTCGCCGCCTGCGCCGCGACCGGCACGACCGCCCTGGTCGGCGCGCCGGTCACCGAGCCCGACGGAGGCGAGTCCATCGCCACCCTGGCCGTCACCGGCGAAGGCGCCGTCGTCGTGTACCGGAAGACGCGGCTGCACGGCGCCGAGCACGACCGGTTCACCCCCGGCGAGGGGCCCGCCGTCCTGGAACTGGACGGCCTGCGGTTCGGCCTCGCGATCTGCGCCGACGCCGCCGATCCCGCGCACGCCGAGGAGACCGCCGCACTCGGCATCGACGCCTACGTCGCCTCCACCCTGTACGGCGCGGGGCCCGCGCAGGCCGCCCGCCGGGACGGGCACCTCCGCGACCGCGCCGCCGCCCACGGGGTGTGGGCCGTACTGGCCACTTCCGCCGGGGCGAGCGGCGATCAGCCGCAGACCTCGGGCGGCTCCGGCTTCTGGGCGCCGGGCGGCGCCCTGGTCGCCCAGGCCGGCACCGCGCCGGGCGAACTGGTCCGCGCCGAGCTGCCCCGGCGGTGACGACGGAGGCGGCCCGGCCGACACGGCCCGACGGCAACGACCGGACGCGGCCCGGCCGTAACCGTGGACGCGGCCGGGTCGGAACCGCGAGCGTGACCGGGCCGGAACCGCGAGCGTGACCGGGCCGCGACACCGGATGCGGCCGGGCGGAAATACCCGGGGCCCGCGCGCGGCTGTGGTGATCGGAGACCGCTCGGGGCCGGACCACCGGCCCGTTCAGGAGGTGCAGCGCGTGATGGGTGACGAGCAGGAGAACCAGCGGGAGTACCGCGTCGAGCACGACTCGATGGGCGAGGTCCGGGTGCCGGCCGCCGCGAAGTGGCAGGCGCAGACGCAGCGGGCGGTGGAGAACTTCCCGGTGTCCGGCCAGCGGCTGGAGCGCGCGCACATCGCCGCGCTGGCCGGGATCAAGGCCGCGGCGGCCCGGGTGAACGCCCGCCTCGGCGTCCTGGACGAGGACACGGCGGCGGCGATCGCGGCGGCGGCCGAGGAGGTCGCCGAGGGGCGGTGGGACGACGAGTTCCCGGTGGACGTGTTCCAGACCGGTTCGGGCACCTCGTCCAACATGAACGCCAACGAGGTGATCGCCACCCTGGCCGCCGAGCGGCTGGGCCGCCCGGTCCACCCGAACGACCACGTGAACGCCAGCCAGTCGTCCAACGACGTCTTCCCGTCCTCGATCCACATCGCCGCCACCGCCGCCGTCACGCACGACCTGATCCCGGCGCTGGAGCACCTGGCGGAGGCGCTGGAGCGCAAGGCCGCCGAGTTCGCACAGGTGGTCAAGTCGGGCCGGACACACCTGATGGACGCCACGCCGGTCACCCTCGGTCAGGAGTTCGGCGGCTACGCCGCCCAGGTCCGGCACGGGCGGGAGCGGCTGCTGGCGA
The DNA here is from genome assembly GCF_042887425.1 of Kitasatospora sp. NPDC057940. Lineage (NCBI taxonomy): Bacteria > Bacillati > Actinomycetota > Actinomycetes > Kitasatosporales > Streptomycetaceae > Kitasatospora > Kitasatospora sp. NPDC057940. Next base: position 206,344 of record NZ_JBHVPH010000008.1, on the reverse strand, counting down.
CGCTCCCCCGGGTCGCCGAACTGCCCCTCGGCGGCACGGCGGTGGGCACCGGGATCAACACCCCGCCGGGCTTCCCGGCGGCGGTGATCGAGGAGGTCGCCCGCACCACCGGCCTGCCGCTGACCGAGGCGCGGGACCACTTCGAGGCGCAGGGCGCCCGCGACTCCCTGGTCGAGCTGAGCGGGCAACTGCGCACGGTGGCCGTCGGCTTCACGAAGATCGCGAACGACCTGCGGTGGATGGGCTCGGGCCCGCGCACCGGCCTCGGCGAGATCAACCTGCCGGACCTGCAACCCGGTTCGTCGATCATGCCGGGCAAGGTGAACCCGGTGCTCCCCGAGGTGGTGCTGATGGTCGCCGCCCAGGTAATCGGCAACGACGCGACGGTCACCCTGGCCGGCGCGAGCGGCAACTTCGAGCTGAACGTGATGCTCCCGGTGCTCGCCCGCAACGTGCTGGAGTCGGTGCGGCTGCTCGCCAACAGCGCCCGCCTGCTGGCGGACCGGACGGTGGACGGCATCACCGCCAACGTCGAACGGGCCCGGGAGTACGCGGAGTCCTCCCCCTCGGTGGTCACCCCGCTGAACCGCTACCTCGGGTACGAGGAGGCGGCGAAGGTCGCCAAGCAGGCGCTGGCCGAACGGAAGACGATCCGACAGGTCGTGCTGGAGCGCGGCTACGTGGAACAGGGCAAGCTCACCCGGGAGCAGCTCGACGAGGCCCTGGACGTCCTGCGGATGACCCGCCCGTGACGGCCACCGACCCGCCCGTGACGGCCGCGGCTCCCTGACGACGTGCGCCGGGGCGCGGAGGGCGGTTCGGCCCTCCACGCCCCGGACGCGGACTGTCGGTGACGTCAGCCCTTGGCGCGGCCGGCCCGGCCGAGCCGCATCGCTGCTCCGTTCGCCGTGATCGTGGCCATCGAGATCGCCGCGAGACCGAGCAGGAACATCACGGCACCGACGATGACGCAGGTGACGATGTTCCTGCCCTGCGCGGCCGATCCGGAGACGAGCCAGGGAGAGACGATCGTCCACGCGCCGAGCACGGTGGCCGCCCAGGCCCTCGCGTGGGTGCGCTCGTAGGCCGACCCGTATCCCGCCATCAGCACGCAGTAGGCCAGGCCGACGATCAGGCAGGTCACGGTCAGCGTGTTGAAGGCGGTGAAGCCGACGATCCATGGCGATGCCGCCAGGAAGAGACCGGCCAGCACGGCCAGGGCCTCCGTGGCCTGGGCCCGCGGGGTCGAGGTGATCCGCTCGTAGTGCTCCCGTAGTTCGACGATGTCCGGGTGATGCTCCATGCCCATCGGAATCTGGGTAGACACCGATACCACCTCCTAGGGTTCGGAACATGGAGGGCTCTTGCCCCGTACCCATTCTGGCGCCTCTCCGCCGATTTGCGCCTTTTGGCCGTAAATGCTCGATAACCATCCGATCACGCCGGTGACCTGCGTCTCACCACTCCGGACCCCCATTGCCTATGCAATTCGTTGCATAGCAGGATGCCGGGCATGGCACTGGAGCACGCGATCCTCGTCTCACTGCTGGAGCAGCCGGGCTCGGGCTACGAACTGGCCCGGCGCTTCGACCGTTCCATCGGGCGCTTCTGGACCGCCACCCACCAGCAGATCTACAAGGTGCTGCGGCGGATGGAGGCCGACGGCTGGGTCGCCGCGGAAGAGGTCGCCCAGGACGGCCGGCCGGACAAGAAGGTCTACTCGGCGGCCGACGCCGGACGGGCCGTGCTCGCCGGCTGGCTGCGCGAACCGGTCGAGCCGGAGTCCGTCCGCCACGAGCTCGCGGTCAAGATCCGCGCCGCCGCCTTCGACGACCCGGCCGCGCTGATCTCCGAGGTCGAACGGCACCGCGAGAGCCACGCCGCCCTGCTCGCCCGCTACCTGCACGGCGAGCAGCGCGACTTCCCCGACCTCACCGCGCTCGACACCCAGCAGGAGCTCCAGCACGTGGTGCTGCGCGGCGGCATCGAGTACGAGCGGATGACCCTCGCCTGGCTCGACGACGTACTCGCCACCCTGCACCGCCTTGCCGCGGATGACGGGCCACAGATGACGGGTGACAGATAACAGAATCTGAAATCTGAAAGCTGAACTCTGTCAGTTGTCATCTGTCGGTTGTCATCTGTCCGCCGTTCGCCGTCATCCGCCGGCCACCACCCGCCGCCTCCTCACCCGCCACCCCTCACCCTCGACCCCCGGGAGCCCGTGATGCTCTTCAACCCGCGTACGTACGACCCCGCGCAGTTCGACGAGCCGACCCGCCGGCTGCTGCGCGCGACCGTGGACTGGTTCGAGTCCCGCGGCAAGAAGGCGCTGATCGACACCTACGTCGACCGCACCTGGTACGCCGACTTCCTCGAATTCGCCGCCAAGGAGGGCCTGTTCGCGGAGTTCCTGACCCCGTCCGCGGCCGACCCGGGCAAGCGCTGGGACACCTCCCGGATCGCCGAGCTGAACGAGATCCTCGGCTTCTACGGCCTCGGCTACTGGTACACCTGGCAGGTCACCATCCTCGGCCTCGGGCCGGTCTGGCAGAGCAAGAACGAGGCCGTCCGGGCCCGCGCCGCAAAGCTCCTGACGGAGGGTCACGTCATGGCGTTCGGCCTCTCCGAGCGCACCCACGGCGCCGACATCTACTCCACCGACATGATCCTCACCCCGGACGGCGAGGGCGGTTTCACCGCGACCGGCTCCAAGTACTACATCGGCAACGGCAACGTGGCCGGCCTGGTCTCGGTGTTCGGCCGCCGCTCCGACGTCGAGGGCCCCGAGGGCTACGTCTTCTTCGCCGCCGACAGCCGCCACGACGCGTACCACCTGGTCAAGAACGTGGTGAACGCCCAGATGTACGTCAGCGAGTTCCGGCTGGAGGGCTACCCGGTGCGCGCCGAGGACGTGCTGCACACCGGGCAGGCCGCCTTCGACGCCGCGCTGAACACCGTCAACGTCGGCAAGTTCAACCTCTGCACGGCCTCGGTCGGCATCTGCGAGCACGCGATGTACGAGGCCGTCACGCACGCCCACAACCGGGTGCTGTACGGCCGGAAGGTCACCGACTTCCCCCACGTGCGACGGGAGTTGACCGACGCGTACGCCCGCCTGGTGGCGATGAAGATGTTCAGCGCGCGGGCCGTGGACTACTTCCGCACCGCCTCCCCCGAGGACCGCCGCTACCTGCTGTTCAACCCGATGACCAAGATGAAGGTCACCACCGAGGGCGAGAAGGTCATCGACCTGATGTGGGACGTCATCGCGGCCAAGGGCTTCGAGGCGGACACCTACTTCGACAAGGCGGCGAAGGACATCCGCGGCCTGCCGAAGCTGGAGGGCACCGTCCACGTCAACCTGGCACTGATCCTCAAGTTCATGGGCAACTACCTGTTCGCCCCGAGCGACTACGCTCCGGTGCCGACCCGGCTGGACGCCGCCGACGACGCCTTCCTGTTCCGCCAGGGCGCGGCCCGCGGCCTCGGCGCGATCCGTTTCCACGACTGGCGCACCGCGTACGACCGCCACACGCAGCTGCCCAACGTCGCCCGCTTCCGCGAACAGGCCGACGGCTTCTGCGAGTTGCTCCTCAGCCACGCGCCGAGCAAGGAGCAGCAGGCGGACCTGGACTTCCTACTGGAGATCGGCCAGCTGTTCGCACTGATCGTCTACGGCCAGCTGGTGCTGGAGCAGGCGGAGCTGACCGGCCTGGACGAGGACGTCCTGGACCAGATCTTCGACGCGCTGGTCCGTGACTTCTCCGCGCACGCGACCGAGCTGCACGGCAAGGCCTCGACGACCCCGGAGCAGGCCGCCTGGGCGCTGGCGAACGTGCGCCGGCCGGTCGCCAACGCGGAGCGGGCCGCCGCCGTGTGGGCCCGGGTCGAGGAGCTGTCGGGCGCGTACGAGATGCGTCCGTAGCCGCCGCGCGGAACGTGGAACGGCCCCGGGGGCGGGGCACCGGGGGTACGGGCCCACGCCCCCGGTGCCCCGCCCCCGCGGCGCCTCCCTCGGTGCTCCCTCGGTGCCCCCCTCGGCGCCCCGCGCGACGCCGCCCGGACGTACCGTGGAACACGGAGGGCGCGTCATGCACGGCACCGGGACCCACTTCACCGACCGGACCGACGCGGGCCGGCGGCTGGCCGCCCGCGTGGGCCACTTGGGCGGCGCCGACACCGTGGTGGTGGCATTGCCCAGGGGCGGGGTCCCGGTGGCCGCCGAGGTGGCGGCCGCGCTCGGCGCGCCGCTGGACATCTGCGTGATCCGCAAGCTCGGCGTGCCCTACCAGCCCGAGCTGGGCATGGGGGCGATCGGCGAGGACGGCGTCCGGGTGCTGAACGAGCAGGTCATCCGGCTGGCCGGGGTCGGCGACGACCAGCTGGCCGCCGTGGAGCGGCGCGAGCGCACCGAGTTGGAGCGCCGGGCCCGCCGCTACCGGGGCGGCCGCCCGCCCGCCGACCTGCGCGGCCGCACGGTGATCGTGGTGGACGACGGCGTCGCCACCGGCTCCACCGCCCGGGCCGCCTGCCGGATCGTCCGGGCCCGGGGCGCGGCCAGGGTGGTGCTCGCCGTCCCGGTGGCCCCGGCGGACTGGACGGAGCGCCTGTCCGAGGTCGCCGACGAGCTGGTCTGCGTCGGCACACCGTCGCCGTTCTTCTCGATCGGCGAGTTCTACGGGGACTTCGCGCAGACCGGCGACGAGGAGGTCCTGCGGCTGCTCGCCGAGGCCGCGAGCGGGCGGCGCGCGCCGGGGCCGGTGGACGTGGACCGCGAGCTGGTCCTGCGCGCCGCCGGTGTGCGCCTCGCCGGCCGGCTGACCGTCCCCGCCGCGCCGAGCGGCATCGTGCTCTTCGCGCACGGCAGCGGCAGCGGCCGGCGCAGCCCGCGCAACCGTCACGTCGCCCGGTACCTGAACCGCTCCGGGCTGGCCACGCTGCTGTTCGACCTGCTCACCGAGGCCGAGGAGCCGGACCGCCGCAAGGTGTTCGACGTCGGACTGCTCGGTGACCGGCTGACCGCCGTCGCCGAGGAGCTGGGCCGGCTGGAGGAGACCCGCGGCCTGCCGCTCGGCCTGTTCGGCGCCAGCACCGGCGCCGCGGCCGCGCTGCACACCGCCGCCGCCCTGCACACCGCCACCGCGCTCGGGCCCGCCGTCGGCGCGGTGGTCTCCCGCGGCGGGCGCCCCGACCTCGCCGGTCCCGACGTCCTGGGCCGGGTGAGCGCCCCGACGCTGCTCGTGGTCGGCGGCCTGGACACCACCGTGATCGACCTGAACCGGCGGGCCCGGGCCCGGCTGCACTGCGTGAGCGAACTGGCGGTGGTGCCGGGTGCGGGCCATCTGTTCGAGGAGCCGGGCACGTTGGACCAGGTCGCCGAGCTCGCCGGGGCCTGGTTCCTGCGCCACCTCGCGCCGCTCGGGACCGCCCAGGACCCGGTGTCGCGGGCCCCGTGAACCGGTCCCGATCGGCAGCACATTTTGCGCAGCCGAATGCGGGATTTCCTGATCAGCTTGTACACATTGAACAGTGAAATCCCGACCTGTTGCCCAGCCACCCGGACAGGAGCAAGCTCTCCGCCAGCCGCACCGCCCACCCGTTCGCGGCGCGGCCGCCTCAAGCGGACGCCTCAGAGCCGAGGCCAAAAGTGGAGGAACGACCGATGACCCCGCAGTCCCACGCCCTTGAGCTGACCCCCGAGGAGCGCGAGGCCGGTCTCGACGCCGACCAGCTGCGCCGCCTCGTCGGCCTCGTCGAGCACGACCCGGCCACCGACCCGTTCCCCGTCACCGCGCAGGACGCGGTCGTCTTCGTGGTCGGCAACGCCACCCAGACGGCCCAGTTCTACCAGGCCGTGTTCGGCATGGAGCTGGTCGCCTACTCCGGCCCGGAGACCGGCCGCCGTGACCGCAAGGCCTTCGTGCTCCGCTCCGGCTCCTGCCGCTTCGTGATCAAGGGCGGGGTGCTGCCGGACAGCCCGCTGCTGGACCACCACCGCCGCCACGGCGACGGCGTCGTCGACCTGGCCCTGGAGGTCCCGGACGTCGACAAGTGCATCGCCCACGCCCGCGCGACCGGCGCCACCGTCCTGGAGGAGCCGAACGACGTCTCCGACGAGAACGGCACCGTGCGCCGCGCGGCCATCGCCACCTACGGCGAGACCCGCCACACCCTGATCGACCGCTCCCGCTACCACGGCCCCTACCTGCCGGGGTACATCACCGCGCAGAGCAAGGTCCAGCACCCGGAGGGCTCGCCCAAGCGCCTGTTCCAGGCCCTCGACCACGCCGTCGGCAACGTCGAGCTGGGCCGGATGGACGAGTGGGTGTCGTTCTACAACCGGGTCATGGGCTTCGTGAACATGGCCGAGTTCGTCGGCGACGACATCGCCACCGACTACTCCGCCCTGATGTCCAAGGTCGTCGCCAGCGGCAACCACCGGGTGAAGTTCCCGCTCAACGAGCCGGCCATCGCCAAGAAGCGGTCGCAGATCGACGAGTACCTGGAGTTCTACACCGGCCCCGGCTGCCAGCACATGGCGCTCGCCACCAACGACATCCTCACCACCGTCGACGTGCTGCGCTCGCGCGGCGTGGAGTTCCTCAACACCCCCGACTCGTACTACGACGACCCGGAGCTGCGCGCCCGGATCGGCAAGGTGCGGGTGGACATCAACGACCTGAAGTCGCGCGGCATCCTGGTCGACCGCGACGAGGACGGCTACCTGCTGCAGATCTTCACCAAGCCGATCGGCGACCGCCCCACCGTCTTCTACGAGTTCATCGAGCGGCACGGTTCGCTGGGCTTCGGCAAGGGCAACTTCAAGGCGCTGTTCGAGGCGATCGAGCGCGAGCAGGACGCCCGCGGCAACCTGTGAGTGCCGGGGAACTCTGAGTACGGTCGGGCGTACCGTGAGGACGGTCGGCTGAGCACGGTCGAGGAGGAGCAGGGAGATGGCGTACTACCGGCAGCTGGGCAGCATCCCGCCCAAGCGGCACACCCAGCACCGCACACCCGAAGGCGGGCTGTACTACGAGGAGTTGATGGGCGAGGAGGGGTTCTCGTCGGACTCCTCGCTGCTCTACCACCGGGGCATCCCCTCGGCCGTGGTGAACGCGGTGCCGTGGGAGCTGCCGGACCAGTCCACGGTGCCCAACCACCCCCTGCTCCCCCGCCACCTCAAGCTGCACGAGCTGTTCGCGGACCAGGAGTGGAAGTCCGCGGACGTCGTCGGCAGCCGCCGCCTGGTCCTCGGCAACGGCGACGTGCGGATCTCGTACGTCGCCGCCGGGGCCCCGAGCGAGCTCTACCGCAACGGGCTCGGTGACGAGTGCGTGTACGTGGAGTCCGGCTCCGGCACGGTCGAGACGGTCTTCGGCTCGATCGAGGTCGGCCAGGGCGACTACGTGATCATCCCGCGCGCCACCACCCACCGCTGGGTGCCGGCCGGGGACGAACCGCTGCGCGCGTACTGCATCGAGGCGAACAGCCACATCACCCCGGCCAAGCGCTACCTCTCCAAGTACGGGCAGCTGCTGGAGCACGCGCCGTACTGCGAGCGGGACTTCCGCGGCCCGGTCGGCCCGCTGGTCGTCGACGCCACGGAGGACGCCGCCGGGGGCGCCTCCGGAGACGTCGACGTGCTGGTCAAGCACCGCGGCCCGAACGGCGTCTCGGGCACCCGCTACACCGTGCCGCACCACCCCTTCGACGTGGTCGGCTGGGACGGTTGCCTGTACCCGTACGCCTTCAACATCCGGGACTTCGAACCGATCACCGGCCGGGTCCACCAGCCGCCGCCGGCCCACCAGGTGTTCGAGGGCAACGGCTTCGTGATCTGCAACTTCGTTCCCCGCAAGGTGGATTACCACCCGCTGTCGATCCCGGTACCGTACTACCACGCCAACGTGGACAGCGACGAGGTCATGTTCTACTGCGGCGGCGACTACGCGGCCCGCAAGGGCTCGGGCATCGGCCAGGGCTCGATCTCGCTGCACCCCGGCGGGCACACCCACGGGCCGCAGCCCGGCGCGTACGAGCGCAGCATCGGCGTGGAGTTCTTCGACGAACTCGCCGTCATGGTGGACACGTTCCGCCCGCTGGAGCTCGGCGAGGGCGGCCGGGCCGGCGAGGACGGCAACTACGCCTGGACCTGGGCCGGGCGGGGGCCCGGGCGATGAGCGCCGCCTCGTCCGCCGTGCCCGACTCACCGGCCACCGGGGCGATCCCCGAGCTGTTCCGCGGGCTCTTCGACGACGCCGCGGTGTTCCCCCCGGGGAACCTGCCGATCGCCGAGGCGGTGCCCGCGCACCGCGGGCACCGCGCGGCCTGGTACGCCGAGGCGGTCGGCCCGCTCCTGTGCGGGGCGGGCCGGCTGGGCGAGTTGGCCGCGGCGGTGGCGGGCGGTGCGGCGGTGGCACCGACCGGCACGCCGGCTTCGGGCGGTGCGGCGGAGGGCGGTGCGCCGCTCAGGGTCGGGCTCGTACTGCCGGGGGGCAGTGCCGAACTCGGCCCGGCGCTCGCCGCCGCCGCGCCCTTCGAGCTGGCCGGCGTCGAACTCGCCGTCCGGGACGCCGCCGAGGCGGTCGCCGCCCTGGACCGGCTGCTGCCGCCGGACGTCCCGGCCGCCATCGAGCTGCCGCGCGAACTCCTGCGCGGCGACGGCCTGGGCGAAGTGCTGGACGTGCTCATCGACAGCCCCTACCGGGCGAAGTTCCGCACCGGCGGGGTGGTGGCCGAGGCGTTCCCGGACGAGGAGGAGCTGGCCGCCTTCCTCACCGGCTGCGCGCTGCGCGGGCTGCCGTACAAGTGCACCGCCGGACTGCACAACGCCGTCCGGCACACCGACCCGGCCACCGGCTTCGAGCACCACGGCTTCCTCAACGTGCTGCTGGCCGCGCAGGAGACCGACCGGGCCGCGGCAGCGGCGGTGCTGGCGGAACGCGACGGCGCGGTGCTGGCCAAGGCCGTCCATGAACTGACCGATCGTCAGGTTACGGTGATCCGGAACTCGTTCACCGCGTTCGGCACGTGCAGCATCACCGAACCCCTGGACGACCTGGCCGCGCTCGGCCTGCTGCCGTCCACGCCACAGCCCCAGGAGGACCGTTGAGCACCACCCCCCGCAGCTGGCTCGCCAGCGCCCAGGACTCGCCGTTCGGCGTGCACAACCTGCCGTACGGCGTGTTCACCGCCGCCGACCAGCCCGGCCGGCGCCGGATCGGCGTGCGCGTCGGGGACTTCGTGCTGGACGCCGCGGCGGCCGCCCAGGCGGCCGGGGCGCCGTCCGCGCTGCTGGCCGCGGACTCGCTCAACCCGCTGATGGCGGCGGGGCGTTCGACCTGGACGCAGGTCCGGGCCGACCTCACGCGGTGGCTGACGGACGAGTCCTACCGCGAGGCGCTGTCGCCCGCGCTGCTGCCGGCGGGCGAGGTCCAGCTGCACCTGCCGTTCGAGGTCGCCGACTACGTCGACTTCTACGCCTCCGAGCACCACGCCACCAACCTGGGCCGGATCTTCCGCCCGGGATCGGAGCCGCTCACCCCCAACTGGAAGCACCTGCCCATCGGTTACCACGGGCGGGCCGGCACGGTGGTCGTCTCCGGCACCCCGGTGGTGCGGCCCCACGGGCAGCGCAAGGCGCCCGCCGACCCGGCGCCGTCGTTCGGGCCGACCCGGCGGCTGGACATCGAGGCGGAGGTCGGCTTCGTCGTCGGCACCCCGTCCGAGCTGGGCCGACCGGTCACCCTGGACGACTTCCGCGAGCACGTGTTCGGCGTCTGCCTGGTCAACGACTGGTCCGCGCGCGACATCCAGGCCTGGGAGTACGTGCCGCTCGGCCCGTTCCTCGGCAAGTCCTTCACCACCTCCGTCTCCCCGTGGATCGTCCCGCTGGACGCCCTGCAGCACGCCCGGGTCGCGCCGCCCGAGCGCGACATCGAGCCGCTGGCGTACCTGGACGACCGCGGCGGCGAGCCGTGGGGACTGGATCTGGCGCTGGAAGTCCGGCTGAACGGGCACCTGGTGTCCCGGCCGCCGTTCGCCTCGATGTACTGGACGGCACAGCAGCAGCTCACCCACATGACGGTCAACGGCGCCTCGCTGCGTACCGGCGACCTGTTCGCCTCGGGCACCGTCAGCGGACCGGAGCCGGAGACCCGCGGCGCGCTGATCGAGCTGACGTGGAACGGCGAGGAGCCGCTGAAGCTCCCGGACGGCACCACCCGGACGTTCCTGGAGGACGGCGACGAGGTCACCATCACCGCCACCGCTCCGGGGGCGGACGGCGCCGTCATCGGCTTCGGCGAGGTGACGGGGCGGGTCCAGCCGTAGCCGGTCCGCCGCCGCCGGCCGACAACTGACGGCGAACAGATCACAGATAACAGATCACAGATCACAGGCGACAGATAACAGCTGACAGATTTCATCATCTGTCAGCTGTTATCTGTTACCTCCACCCCTTCCCCGAACTTCCCCTCGCGCACCGAACCCACCGCGTCTACAGGCCCGCCCCACCGGTGGCGACGATGTCCTCGCGGCCCGTCGGCCGGCCGGTCAGGTGATCACGGCTCCGCGCCGCCCCGGTACGGTGGACGACAGGAGTCGTCAAGACCGAGGGACGACCGGACGACGGGAACGGACCCGATGAGCGCAGAGGTGGCGGAGGTCCAGGTCTCCCTGGACGGCGGGGCCGGACGGATCGTGCTGAACCGGCCGCGGCCGCTCAACTCGCTGACCCACGGCATGATCACCACCGTCCACGCGACGCTGGCCGAGTGGGCCTCGGACGACCGGGTGCGCACCGTCGTCCTGACCGGCGCCGGCGAACGCGGCCTCTGCGCCGGGGCCGACCTCCGCGCACTGCACGACGACGCCAAGGCCGGCGGGGCCGGCACCCGGGCCTTCTTCCGCGACGAGTACCGGCTGAACGCGCTGATCGCCCACTACCCGAAGCCTTACGTCGCGGTGATGGACGGCATCACCATGGGCGGCGGCGTCGGCCTGTCCGCCCACGGCGCGGTCCGGATCGTCACCGAACGTTCCACCGTCGCGATGCCCGAGACCCGGATCGGGCTGGTCCCGGACGTCGGCGGCAGTCGGCTCCTCGCGCTCGCCCCGGGCGAGTTGGGCACCCACCTCGGCCTCACCTCCGCCTCGATGGGCCCCGGTGACGCGCTGCTGTGCGGGTTCGCGGACCACTTCGTCCCCTCGACGCGGATCGCGGCGCTGCTCGACGCCCTGGCCGAGAGCCCCGACGCGGCCGCCGTCGTCGCCGCGCACGCCGAGCCCGCGCCGGGGGCCCCGCTCGCGGAGCAGCGCGGCTGGATCGACGCCTGCTACGCGGCCGACACCGTCGGGGAGATCGTCGAACGACTGCTGAACTCCGGTGTGGCGGAGGCGAAGGAGGCCGCGGAGCTGGTCCTCGGCAACTCCCCCACGGCCGTCACGGTGACCCTCGCCGCGCTGCGCCGGGCCCGCACGCTCCCCTCCCTGGAGGCCGTGCTCGACCAGGAGTACCGCGTCTCCTGCGCCGCGCTGGGCGGGCACGACCTGGTCGAGGGCATCCGCGCCCAGGTGATCGACAAGGACCGCACCCCGCGTTGGTCCCCGGCGGCGCTCGCCGAGGTCGGGGAGGCGGACATCGCCCGCTTCCTCGCCCCGCGCGTGGGCGACGAGTTGGGCCTGGCCTGACCGGGCGGCGCCGCCGGCCCCGCACCGCCGCGCGCGATGAACCTCACGCCGTGAACCGCGCGCCGTGAACCGCGCGCCATGAACCCCGCGCCATGAACCCCGCGCCATGAACCACGCGCCATGAACCACGCGTCACGAACCACGATCAAGGAGCCCGCATGACCCGCCCGAGCCCTCCGCCGCCCGCCGGGGACGCCGACCCGCTGTCCCGGGTGCCGCTCGGCGAGCAGGTGCGCGGACTGCTGCTGGAGGGCCTGCTGAACGGGCGCTGGCAGCCCGGCGACCGGATCGTGGAACGGCGCCTGGCCGCCGAGTTGAACGTCAGCCAGGCGCCGGTGCGCGAGGCGCTGCGCTCGCTGCAGTCGCTCGGGCTGCTCGACGCCGAGCCCAACCGGGGCGTGCGGGTGCGCGAGATCAGCCCGGCCGAACTGCGCGAGGTCTACCAGGTACGGGCCGCGCTGGAACGGCTGGCCGCCGAGTCGGCGGTCGTCCGCCTGGCCGGGGACACCGCCGCCCTGGAGCGGCACGCGGAGCGGATGGCGGCGGCGGCCGGGGCGGGTGACGCGCTCGGGCAGGCCCGGCACGGCGTGGCCTTCCACCGCGAGATCGTGGCCGCCGCCGGCAACGGGGCGCTGCTGCGGACCTGGGAGGGGCTGGGCGTGGAGGTGTGGACGGTGCTGTCGCTGCACCGGGTCCGCCCGGAGCTGCACGAGAACGCGGCCGACCACGCTCCGCTGATCGAGGCCTTCCGGCAGCGGGATCCGGAGGTCGGGCGGCTGCTGGCGGAACACGTCCTGGAGTACGCCGACCGCTCCGCCTGAGCGGATCCGGGCGAGGTCCTGGCGGGTCCTGGCTGGTCTCGGCGGGTCCCGCCCCGAGATTACCGTTCGCATAAAGATGATCGATCATCGCTCATATTACTCTCCAGTAGCGGTTGACGCGCCGCCGAGGCACTCCCTACCGTCCATAGAGACCTTCCATGGAGAGAAATGCTATTCCGCATCCCGGAATAGGAACTCTGAAGCACCGGCAAAGGGGAACCATCCGTGTCCCAGCTCGACCAGCTTCCCGACCGCGACCCCGAAGAGGTCGCGGAGTGGCGCGCCTCCCTGGACGCCGCCAGCGACTTCGGCGGAGCGCACCGCGCCGCCCACCTGCTGCGCCGCCTCGTCGAACACGCCGAACTGCGCCGCCTCGACGTCCCGCCACTCCTGGACACCCCGTACGTCAACACCATCCCGACCGGCGCCGAGCCCGGGTTCCCCGGCGACGAGGCGATCGAGCGCCGGATCACCGCCTGGAACCGCTGGAACGCCGCCGCCATGGTGACCAGGGGCAACCACCGCGGCGGCCTCGGCGGGCACATGGCCACGTACGCGTCGGCCGCCTGGCTGTACGAGGTCGGCTTCCAGCACTTCTTCCGCGGCAAGGAGGCAGACGGCTCCGGCGACCAGTTGTACGTCCAGGGCCACGCCGCACCCGGCGTCTACGCCCGCGCCTTCCTCGAAGGGCGCATCGGCGAGGCCCAGTTGGACCGCTTCCGGCAGGAGGCCGGCGGCGACGGCCTGCCCTCGTACCCGCACCCGCGCCGGCTGCCGTGGTTCTGGGAGTTCCCGACCGTGTCCATGGGCCTCGGACCGCTGTCGGCCATCCACCAGGCCCGGTTCAACCGGTACCTGACCGCGCGCGGCATCAAGGACACCTCCGGCTCGCACGTCTGGGCGTTCCTCGGCGACGGGGAGATGGACGAGCCGGAGTCGACCGCCGCGCTCGCCCTGGCCGCCCGCGAGGGGCTGGACAACCTCACCTTCGTGGTCAACTGCAACCTCCAGCGCCTGGACGGACCGGTGCGCGGCAACGGAAAGATCGTCCAGGAGCTGGAGCGCCAGTTCCGCGCCGCCGGCTGGAACGTCGTCAAGTCGCTGTGGGGCGAGGCCTGGGACGACCTCCTGGCCCGCGACACCACGGGCGCGCTGGTGCGCCGGCTCGGCAAGGTGCCGGACGGACAGTTCCAGACCTACGCCGCCTCGGACGCCCGCTACGTCCGCGAGCACCTGTTCCAGTCCGCGCCCGAACTCCGGGCCATCGCCGAAACCGTCGACGACCAGCGGCTGTTGGAGATCGTCGCGACCTCCCGGGCCGGGCACGAACCGCGCAAGGTGTACGCCGCCTACCGGGCGGCGCTGGAGCACCGGGGCGCCCCCACGGTGGTGCTGGTGCAGACGGTCAAGGGCTGGACGCTCGGCCCCGGCTTCGAGGCCCGCAACGCCAACCACCAGATGAAGAAGCTCTCCGGGGCGGAGTTCCGGGCGATGCGCGACCTGCTCGAACTTCCCATTCCCGACAGCGCCTTGACCGGCGAGCTGGTCCCGTACGCGCACCCGGGCCCGGACTCCCCGGAGGCCCGCTACCTCCGGGAGCGGCGCGCCGCGCTGGGCGGCCCCGCGCCCGCCCGCCGGGTGCGCTTCACCCCGCTGCCCGAGCCGCCCGCGAAGCCCTTCGAGGCCCTGCTCAAGGGCTCCGGCACGCAGGAGATCGCGACCACCATGGCGTTCGTCCGGCTGGTCAAGGACCTGATGCGGGACAAGGCCACCGGTCACCGCTGGGTACCGATCGTCCCGGACGAGGCACGCACCTTCGGCATGGAGTCGCTCTTCCCGAGCGCCGGCATCTACTCGCCGCTGGGGCAGACCTACGAACCGGTCGACCGCGACCAGCTGCTCCACTACAAGGAGTCGGCGACCGGCCAGATCCTCAACGAGGGCATCACGGAGGCCGGTTCGATGGCCTCACTGACCGCCGCCGCGACCGCTTACGCCACCCACGGCGAGCCGGTGATCCCGTTCTACATCTTCTACTCGATGTTCGGCTGGCAGCGCACCGCCGACCAGATGTGGGCCCTGGCCGACCAGTTGGGCCGGGGCTTCCTGATCGGCGCCACCGCCGGACGCACCACGATGACCGGCGAGGGCCTGCAACACGCCGACGGCCACTCGCAGTTGATCGCCTCCACCAACCCGGCGGCGCTGTCCTACGACCCCGCCTTCGGGTACGAGGTCGCGGTGATCGTCCGCGAGGGCCTGCGCCGGATGTACGGCAGCAGCCCCCAACACCCGCACGGTGAGGACGTGTTCTACTACCTGACCGTCTACAACGAGCCGCTGCCACAGCCGCCGCTGCCGACCGGCACGAATGTCACCGACGCTACCGACGCCACTGACATCACTGACATCACTGACATCACCGACGGCATCCTGCGCGGGCTGTACCGCTACCGCCCGGCGGAGCCCTCGCCGGACGGCGACGCGCCGCGGCTCCAGCTGCTCGCCTCGGGCACCGCCGCGCGCTGGGCACTCGCCGCCCAGCAACTGCTCGGCGAGGACTGGGGCGTGGCGGCGGACGTCTGGTCGGCGCCCTCCTGGACGGAGCTGCGCCGGGAGGCACTGGACTGCGACGCGGCCAACCTGGCGCAGGCTGCGGCCGGTACGGGCGCGGCGGCGCGCGTCCCCTATGTGACGCGGGCACTGGCAGGGGCGCCCGGGCCGGTGCTGGCGGTCAGCGACTGGATGCGCGCGGTGCCGGACCAGATCCGCCCGTGGGTGGAGCAGGACTGGACGTCGCTCGGCACGGACGGCTTCGGCCTCTCCGACAGCCGGGACGCGGCGCGGCGACACTTCGGCGTGGACGCCCAGTCGATCACGGTGGCGGCGCTGGCCGCGCTGGCGCGCCGGGGCGAGGTCAAGGCGGAGACCGTCCGGCAGGCGGCCGAGCGCTACGGGGTCCGCTTCTGACCCCTGACGTCCCGTGTCCGGAGGCCGCCCGCGTCCGGAGCCCCGGGCCCCGGCTCCGCAGCGGGGAGCCGGGCCCGTGACGACCGTCTCGCATACCAAGACTGGCGCGAGTCGGGGCGCGTCGTAGATCGTTGGACGGTCAGGGCGCGCCCGCGCGGCGCCGAGCAGCGGAATGGGAGTCAACGGCGATGACCGAGACCGAGACCTACGAGACGATCCTGGTCGAGCGCAAGGGCCGGGTGGGGCTGATCACGCTCAACCGGCCGAAGGCGCTCAACGCGCTGAACACCCAGCTGATGAACGAGGTGGTCGCGGCCGCCACCGCCTTCGACCGGGACCCGGAGATCGGCTGTCTGGTGATCACCGGCTCGGAGAAGGCGTTCGCGGCCGGCGCCGACATCAAGGAGATGCAGGGCAACCGGTTCCCGGACGTCTACCTGGACGACTGGCTGGGCCCCTGGGACCGGCTCGGCGCGCTGCGCAAGCCGGTCGTGGCGGCGGTGGCCGGGTTCGCGCTGGGCGGCGGCTGCGAGCTGGCGATGCTGTGCGACATCCTGCTGGCGGCGGACACCGCGAAGTTCGGGCAGCCGGAGATCAAGCTCGGCGTGATCCCGGGCATCGGCGGCTCGCAGCGGCTGACCCGGGCGGTCGGCAAGGCGAAGGCGATGGAACTGTGCCTGACCGGCCGGATGATGGGCGCCGAGGAGGCCGAGCGGGCCGGCCTGGTCTCCCGGATCGTCCCGGCGGACCAACTGCTGGCCGAGGCCCTGACGGTGGCCGAGACCGTCGCGGCGATGTCCACCCCGGCGGCGGTCATGATGAAGGAAAGCGTCAACCGCGCCTTCGAGACGACCCTCGCCGAGGGCGTCCGCTTCGAGCGCCGGCTGTTCCACGCGGCGTTCGCCACGGCGGACCAGAAGGAGGGCATGGCGGCGTTCGCCGAGAAGCGCCCGCCGTCCTTCACCAACCGGTGACCTGGCCGCTCACGGCTGACAGCTGACAGGTAACAGGTGACAAGTAACAGATAACAGCTAACAGATTTCGTCATCTGAAATCTGTTAGCTGTTATCTGTCGGCTACCGGCTGTCGGCTGTTACCTGCCGGCCGCCGTCACGCCTCGTCCACCAGCGCCGTGTTGAGCCGGGCTAGCCCACTGCGGGTGGCGGCGACCACGATCTGGTCGCCGGGGGTGAGGCGCCGGGTGCGGTCGGGGAAGTTCCACTGCAACTGCGTGCTGCGGGCGAACCGGACGGCGATCACCCGGACGCCGCCCGGGTCCTCCAGGTCGTGCCGGTTCATCCCGATCAGCCCGCTGCCGTCCTCGACCGTCAACTCGGCGATCAGCAGCACGTGCCGGAACACCGACAGCATCCCGCGCACCTCGCGCCCCATCAGGGCGGCGGCGAAGGCGGGTGCGGCCAGGTACGAGACCGAGCGCGAGGCCGCGTTGTCCAGCGTCGCGTAGAAGTGCCCGGCGAAGTTGTCATCGAACAGCCGGACCACCACGCGGACTTCGGGATTCCCGTGGCGCGCCTCCAGGGCCGCCTCCAGGTTGGTGGCGTCGTCGCCGCTCACCGCGACCAGCGCCCGGCTGTGCTTCAACCGGGCGCGGCGCAACTGCTCCTCGAACGGGCCGTCGCCCAGGACCACCGGAATGCCGAGCGCCCGGGCGGCGGCGATGCCCCGGGCCTGCGGGTCGCGCTCCATGCAGACCACCGGCACGCCCAGTTCGTGCAGTTGGGCCGCGACCCGGGTGCCGACGTTGCCGAGGCCGACGACGATCACGTGGTCCCGGGTGCCGGCCCCGGGGTTGCGGGGCTGCCCGCGCCGCCCGGAGCCGAGCACCTCGACCGCGATGGCGGTGGCGACCGGAGCGAAGGTGATCCCGCAGATGGTGATCACCACCTGCGCCACCCGCTGCCACAGCCCGCCCGTCCCCGTCCCGGCGGCGATGTCGGCGAGCTGGTCGGGCTGGGCGGCGCCCGCGAGGTCGAGCAGCGAGATGTAGAGGGTCCAGCCGAAGTTCCGGTTCAGGTACCAGAGCACGCCGAAGGCCATCAGCACTGCGGCGAGGGCGGTGAGCAGCACCAGCCGCATCCGGGCGCTGGTGAAGAAGCGCATCATGTCGAGCAGCCGCCAGCGCGCCCGCCGCGCCCAGCTGATCGGTTCCCTGGGTTCGATGCGCAGCGCCTGGAGGGCGGCCACGCCGCCCGGCTCCTCCTCGGGCACCGGCTCCGGTTCCGCGTCGCGGCGGACGCCACCGGGGCGGACCGGCCCGTCGTCGCCGAACTCGCTGGCGAGCCGGACGAAGTCGGCCGAGTCGCCGCGCTGTTCGGGCAGCAGGCGGATCCTGCTGAGGTCCTGGCGGTCGATGTGGTCGGCGACCACGCAGATCCGGTCGGAGGTGATGGCGTCGTCGAAGGCGATGTGCAGGAAGCGTCCGCCGATCTCGACCGAGTTGGGCCGCCCGAGCGCCGCCGCGGCGAAGGCGGGTGCGGCGGTGGCGGAACCGGAGAGCGCGGCACCGTTCCTGAGCAGCCGTTCGATGTTCTCGCCGAGGCGCTGGTTGAACATCCGGAGCACGATCCGGAGGTCCGGGTTGTGGCCTTGGGCGCTGAGCGCCGCGTGGATGTTGTCCTGGTCGCTTCCCTCGACGAGGGCGAGGCCGCGGGCGGTGTCGATCGACACCTCGCGCAGCGCCTCGTCGGTGATGCTGGCGTACTCGACGACGGCGGCGACGCCGGGGAGTTGCTCGATCTGCGGCGCGTGGTCGCGGGTGCGATCGGCGACCAGGACGACGACCGGGACCTCGTAGTGCTCGACGAGTTCCAGGACCAGCCGGTGGGCCAGTGCGTTGCCCCCGCAGACGATGTAGTGCTGACTGACCGGCTCGACCGAACGGGTCCCCCACCCTTCAGAAGTCATACCGCCGGATGATATCGACGGCAGACGGCCGGACGGTGTCGTTCCGGCGACCGGAAGGCCACCGGAGCCGTTCCATCGAACATTCGTCTCCCCCGAACGGCCGTACCCGACGCGCCGGTCGGCGGTGGCCCGGCCAGTCTGGGGTTCGGCCCCTGCCCGTCCCCGGCCCCGAGGAGTACACCACCGTGGTTTCCCCGATCATCACCCCCGACGGTTCCCCGGTCCAGGGTCCGCTCGGCCAGCTCGCCAAGGCCGCCTGGCAGGTCCTGCTGCTCGCCGGAATCGTCTCGCTGGCCCTCGGAATCGTCGTCTTCGTCTGGCCGAAGGAGACCCTGCTGGTGGTGGGCGTGCTGTTCGGCCTCTACCTGCTGGTCATCGGCATCGTGCAGCTGGTCGCCGCGTTCGGCACCCACGCGTCCACCGCAATGCGGGTGCTGGCCTTCATCAGCGGGGCGATCTGCGTCCTGCTGGGGCTGCTCTGCTTCCGCAGCGCGGCGCAGTCGCTGGTCCTGCTCGCGATCTGGATCGGCATCGGCTGGCTGTTCCGGGGCATCACCCAGCTAGCCGCCGCGGTCTCCGACCCGGCGATGCCGGCCCGTGGCTGGCAGGCCTTCGCAGGCGCGGCCAACACGGTGGCCGGTGTGCTGCTGCTGGTCTGGCCGGTCGGTTCGATCGCCGCGTTGGCCGTCCTGGCCGGCTGCTGGCTGGTGGTCCTCGGGCTGATCGAGATCGTGACGGCCCTCCAGATGCGCGGCCGGGCCAAGCAGATCCCGGCGGGGGTCTGACTTCACGACCTGACTCCACGACCTGACTCGACGGTTCTGACTTCACGGGCCAGACTCCACGGGCCAGCAGACTCCGCAGCTAGCGCGTCGGCGCGTAGCCGATCCGGAAGGTGGCGGCCTCCAGCCGTTCCGGTGTGAGCCGGACGCCTGTCAGCCGCTCGGCCAGCGCGAACGCGGCCTCGGTGTGCAGGTCGTGGCCCTCCCCGTCGAGCCGGAAGCCGCAGGCCGTCAGCAGCGCGGGGACACCGGGGGCGTCGGCGTCCGAACCGTGCCGCTGGGCGGGGAACAGCGGCTCGAACCGGAGCCGGCAGCTGCCCTGCTCCCACCAGTTGAAGTGGTCCACCGCGACGGCGTTCCGGAAGTGCGAGACCAGCCGGGTGCCGTCGGCGAGGCGGCGGATGACGTCGGGCAGGCTGCCGAGGTGGCCGAAGACCTCGACGACGACGGCCCACCCGTCGAGTTCGGTGACCGCGACGAGCAGCCGGTCGTCCTCCGGCTCGATCCGGGCCTCCGCCTCCTCGTCCTCCCCGTCGTCGAAGGTCTCCCAGGCGGCGACCACGGCGTCCAGGCCGGTGACCTCCCGACCGGGCAGCGCGCCGAAGCGGCTCAGCAGTTCGTCGGCGGTGATCCCCTCGACCAGCGTCAGGCAGTGGGCCGCCCCGGGGACGGGGTAGCGCTGCTCGAACCAGGTGTAGTCGGTGGCGTGTGCAGTCATGGGCCGATGCTGTCAGCTGCCTGTGACACCGCCGGCCGGGCGGCGGTTGCGCGGCGTCCTCAGAGCCAGACCGGCGCGTCCGTCCCCCAGCGCCCCGGCGGGCGGGACCAGTCGGTGGGCGCGCCGGTGTAGGCGATGGGCGGCAGGGCGTGGCGCAGCCGTCCGTAGGCGGAGTCGGTCTCGGCGAGCCACCGGGCCGGGTCGTACGTCCCGGTGTCCGGGGCGCCGTCCGCCGGGGCAGCAGGGGCGTCAGGGGCGGGCGCCTCGGGCGGGATGCCGTGCAGCAGCCACGAGGCCGTACCGGCGAGGGAGAACCGCAGGTGGCGGCCGCCGGGCCGGCCGGTGCGCTGCTCGGTGAGGACGCGCAGGACGGCGGCGGCGGCGAGATAGCCGGTGCCGTGGTCGAGGGCCTGGGCGGGCAGTACGCCCGGGCGGCCGTCGGGTCCGGCCTCGTGGGCGGCGATGCCGACGCCGGCCTGGACGAGGCTGTCGAAGCCGCGCCGGCCGGCCCAGGGGCCGGTCCAGCCCCAGGCGCAGAGCTGCGCGACGATCAGGCCGGGGTGGCGGGCCGACAGTGCGTCGGGGGCGAGGCCGTACGCGTCGAGGGCGCCGGGGCGGTATCCGGTGACGAGGACGTCGGCGGTGGCGAGCAGGCCGTCGAAGACGGCGCGGTCGGCGGGATCGGCGAGGTCGAGGCGGGTGGAGCGCTTGCCGAAGCCGGTGTCGGCGTGGGCGTCGTCGGCCTCGGGGAGGTGGGGCGGGTCGACGCGCAGGACGTCGGCGCCCAGCAGGGCGAGGGTGCGGGTGGCGACCGGTCCGGCGATGACCCGGGTGAGGTCGAGGACGCGGATCCCGGCGGCGGGCCGCTCCGGGCCGGCGTCGCCGAGCGGGCGGACGGGCGCGGTGCCGGTCGCCCGGCGCTCCACCAGGGGGTGCATGGTGGCACTCACCGGCGCGACGGCCACGGCGAGCGCCCCCGCTTCGAACGCCCGCTCCTGGACCTGCTCCGCCGGCAGTTCACCCAGCAGCTCGGCGAGTTGCTCGGGCCCGGCGTCGGCGGGCAGGTCGAGGGCGGCGAGCAGTCGGGTGCGGTGGTGCGGGTAGTTGGCGTGGGTGCGGACCCAGCCGTCTGCGGTGCGCCAGAAGCCGGAGTGCGGGGCGAAGCTGACGGGTGTGCGGCCGTCGACGGTCAGGTGGCGTTCGCTGACGAAGGCGGTGGCGACGGCGCCCTGGTCCACCCGGACGGCGGGGACCGGGCCGCCGGCGCGGTGGGCGGCGAGTTCGGCGGCGGCCAGCGAGCAGGCGGCCACGGTGGCCCGGGCGAGCCGGCGCACCGGCAGGCCGGAGGGCAGGACGTCGCCGGGGCCGTGGAAGGAGACCCGCCCCAGCAGGTCGGCCGATCCGCCGAGGGCGGCCCAGAGGTCGGCGGTGGGCCGGTCCGCGGGTTCCCCGCCGGGGGCGGGCTGATCGGTGGACGCAGCCTGTTCCGCGGGCACGGGCCGATCGGCGGACGCAGCCTGCTCGCCGGACGCGGGCTGATCGGCGGGCCGGGTGCCGGGGAAGGTCGGACGCTCTGTCATGCCCGGCATTGTGCTCCCGTTCTCAGGCGCTCGCCGTGACGCCCGCCACCAGCATCAGCAGCACCGCCGAGACGAGGGTCATCCGGCGCGCCGCGCGCGGGGTGCCGCCGAGCCGTCCGCCCAGGCGTCCGCTGGCGTGCGCGACCAGCCCGTACACGACGGCGCAGGCCAGCACGTTGAGCGAGCCGAGGGCGAGCACCTGCCCGCCGACCGGCAGCGCGGCGCCCGGCTCGACGAACTGCGGCACCAGGGAGAGGTAGAGCAGCAGCCCCTTGGGGTTGAGCAGGGCGGTCAGCATGCTCTGGCGCAGCACGGTCGCGGTGGGCTGCGGCTTGGGCTCGGTGAGGGCCGTGGCGCCCCCGCCCTTGCGCAGCGTGAGCAGCATGGTGACGGCCAGCACCAGCAGGTACGCGGCGCCGGTGAGGCGCAGGACGGGCAGGGCGGCGGGGACGGCACGCAGCGCGGCGGCCAGGCCGGCGCTGGAGAGCAGGGTGTGGACGGCGTAGCCGGCGCAGACGCCGCCGACCGCGATGAAGGCGGCGCGACGGCCCTGGCCGAGGCCCCGGGCGGCGATGTAGAGCCAGTCGGGCCCCGGTGTGCAGACCAGCAGCAGGTCGACTCCGAGGAAGAGGAGGAGGGCGTGGGTGTCCATGGGTGGCGGTGACCTGTCGTGCTCGTTCGGGCGGGTCCCGGCCGTTGGTCCGGTGATCCTCGCGGCACCTGTCCGGTGCGTTCGGTCACTGAAGGTAGCCGGATAGCCCTGGCACGCGATGGCCACTTCCCGCTCGCCCGGCCCGCGTTTTGGCAGAATATTGCGCCATGGACCGAATCGACCGCAGAATCCTCCGCGAGCTCCAGCAGGACGGCCGCCTGACCAACGCCGACCTGGCCGCCCGGGTGGACCTCACCCCCTCCCCCTGCCTGCGCCGGGTCCGACAACTGGAGCAGGACGGCGTGATCCGCGGCTACCGCGCCCTCCTGGACGGCACGGCGGTCGGACGCGGCTTCCAGCCCTTCGTCACGATCACCATGCGTCACGAGGATCAGGTGACGGTCGCCGAGTTCGAACGCCGGGTGGCGGAGCTGCCGGAAGTGGTGGAGGCGCACCGCCTCTTCGGGGAACCCGACTACCTGCTGCGCATCGCGGTGGCCGACATCGCCGCGTACGAGCGCTTCATCACCGACGTGCTCTCCAGCCTGCCGGGGATCGCGCAGGTCAACTCGCATCTGACGATGAAGCAGGTGAAGGCCGACCGGGGGCTGCCGATCGGCGGATAGGCTGCGAACGGGGGCCGCCGCGGCCGCCCGTACGGGGAACAGCGCGACAAGGGGGGCTCCATGCACGCGGTCCACCGCCTCGATCTGGGGTACTTCGTCCGGCCTGCGTCCGAGGTGGGCGGCCCGGAACCGCGGGTGGAGCCGGTCCTCGCGTACCTGGTCCGCCGCCCGGAGGGGCTGCTGCTGTTCGACACCGGGATCGGCGCAGGAGAGCCCGAGACCGAAGCGCACTACCGCCCGGTCCGCCGCCCGCTGACGGAGGCGCTCGCGGCCGTCGGCGTCGCCGGCGCCGACATCGACCTGGTGGTCAACTGCCACCTCCACTTCGACCACTGCGGCGGCAATCCGCTGCTCGCCGGCACGCCCGTCCTCGTCCAGGCGGCCGAACTGGCCGCCGCCCGGCGCGGCGCGTACACCATCGACGCGCTGGTCGACTTCCCCGGCGCCGACTACCGCGAGCTGGACGGCGAGACGGAGGTCTGGCCGGGCGTACGGGTACTCCCGACGCCCGGGCACACCGACGGCCACCAGTCACTGGTGGTCGAGCGGCCCGGCGGCGACACGGTGATGCTGGCCGGGCAGGCGTACGACTTCGCGTCCGAGTACGGCCAGGCGGTGCTCGCCCGGCGGGCGTCGCGCGAGGGCGTGGCCGCGCCGCTGCCCGGTTACCGGGCCTGGCTGGACCGGGTGGCGGAGTACGGGCCGCGCCGGGTGCTGTTCGCCCACGACCACGCGGTCTGGGAACCGGTCGGATAGGGCCGACGGCCGGGCCGGGCACAGCTCAGGGGGTTCGGAGGCTCGGACGGCTCGGAGGACTAGGACGGCTCGGAGGGTTCAGGGGGCTCGGAGGGCTCAGAACGTGAAGCGCAGCGACCGGACCCGGTGGTCGAAGTTGGACGGCACGATGTCCGGCTCGCCGACCGACCGCGCCTCGGGCAGCCGGGCGAACAGCTCGCGGAACAGCACCTTCATCTCCTGCCGGGCCAGGTGCGCCCCGATGCAGTAGTGCGGCCCTCCGCCGCCGAAGCCGAGGTGGGGGTTGGGCGTGCGGGTGATGTCGAACGCGTCCGGGTCGGGGAAGACCGTCTCGTCCCGGTTGGCCGAGCCGAAGAACAGCGCGACCTTCTCCCCCGCGCGCAGCAGCGGGCCCCCGGGGCCGCCGAGCTCGTGGTCGACGGCGAGGGTCCGGCGGAAGTGGATGATCGGCGTGGCATGGCGGATGATCTCGTCGACCGCGCCGCCGAGCCGCCCGTCGAGGTCCGCGAGCAGCAGGGCGCGCTGCTCCGGGTGCGCGGTCAGCAGGTGCAGGCCGTGGGCGAGCGCGTTGCGGGTGGTCTCCACGCCGGCGACCAGCAGCAGGGAGAAGAACGCGCCGAGTTCGCGTCCGGTGAGCCGACGGCCGTCCACGTCGGCGGTGACCAGGGCGGAGATCAGGTCCTCGGTGGGCCTGCGGCGGCGCTCACGGCCGATCGAGGCGACCATGCCCTGCATGCGGGCCAGCGCCAGCAGCCCGCGCCCGGGCATCCGGATCCGGCGGCGCAGCGGGCGGGCCACGCCGATGTTCTCGGAAGCGTGGTTGACCTGGTCCAGGATCATGCGGCGCGGGTGTTCCGGGATCCCCATCATGGTGCAGATCACCTGGAAGGGGAGCTCGGCGGCCACGGAGGTGACGAAGTCCTCCGGGCGCCGCCGCTCGACGTCGTCGACCAGGCGGGTGGCGACGCGGCGGATGTCCTCCTCGACCTGGCCGAGCAGCCGGGGGGTGAAGGCTCGCGAGACGATCCTGCGCAGCTGGGCGTGCCGGGGGTCGTCGAGGTTGACCATCGAGTCGCCGAACACCAGCCGGACCCAGCGGGGCGGTTCCGGGGTGGTGACGCCGGGGCCGCTGAGGAACACCGCGGGGGTGCGGCTGGCCTCGACCACGTCGGCGTGGCGGACCAGCGCGTGGAAGCCCCGGCCGGTGGCGGGATCGCCGAAGAACACCGGCGCGGGGAGTCGGCGCAGTTCGGCGAAGGCGGCCGCGCGGGCGGGGGCGGGCAACTGCCAGAAGTGGGGGTCGGCGAGGTCGGCGGCGGGGGCCGCCAAGCCGGTCGAGGTCTCCATGGCCGGGCCTCCTGCGTCGCGTTCGGCGTGCGCCCGGCCGCCACTATCGGTGCCGGGGTGTGCACATTAAGTGAGCAAGCGGGGGGCGATGTCAAACCGCGTCGATGGTCGTACGAACGGGTCGGTGCGGCGGCCGGGCCGGGCGTCCCGACGCGCGGCGGCACGGGGCCGGGCATGGTCTCACGGGGTGGAACCGGCCAATACCGGAGGGTGCGGTCCGGGCCGGGCGGGGCGGGTGCGACGATGAGTGCCATCGTGATGACCGACCGGATCCGCCTGCTGCGCGCCGTGGTCTTCGCCGCGCTGTGCGTGGCGCTGGCCGCCGCGGCGCACGTCGCCATGGCCGGAGCCGGGGTCTCACCGCCAGTGCTGGCCGGCGCCTTCGGGGCCGTCCTCGGTCTGACCTGGCTGCTCGCCGGCAAGCGGCGCGGACTCGGCGCGATCAGCGCCTGGATGGTCGCGGCGCAGAGCACGCTGCACCTGCTGTTCGAACAGGCCGCGGCGCTCGGCCGGGGAGGCGGCGGCCTCGGCCGGCTCGCCACCACGGACTGGGCCGCGCTGCTGCTCTGCAACCCCGAGCGGATCCCCGGCGGGCTCTCCCCCGTCGACCTGGCCCGGATGGCGGGCCTCGACCCGGACGTCCCGCCCGCCGCCAACGGCCTGCACGCCATGGCGGGCATGCACCACGGGACGGCGGCGGGTGTGGTTTCCGCGCCGGTATCGGTGTCCACGTCCGCGTCGGTCTCCGCGTCGCTCTCCGCGTCCGCTTCGGCTTCGGCTTCGGCTTCGGCTTCGGCTTCGGCTTCGGCTTCGGCTTCGGCTTCGGCCGATGGGACGGCGCTGGACGTGGCCGGGATGACGGGGATGCCATCCGGGACGACACACGGCATGGCACACGACATGGCGCACGGGATGTCCCTCGGGATGATCGCCGCCCACGCGCTCGCCGCGCTGGCCTGCGCGCTGCTGCTGTGGCGCGGTGACGCCGCGCTGGTCCGGCTCTTCGACCTGCTCGGCGCGCTCGGCACCGTGGTCGCGGGAGTGCTGGTGCTCCCGTTGCTGGCGCTGTTCGCGCGCCCCTTCGGCTACCGCCCGCCGACTGCGCCCCGGCCCACCGGCGGCCGGACCCGGCCGTCCCGGTCGGTGCTGCTCACGCATGCCGTGGTCCGGCGAGGCCCGCCGGCGCTCGCGCTCGCCTGCTGACGCGCCCGCCGTCCCCACTCCTCCGCCCACCGCCCCCGGCAGCCCACCGCCGCCGGGGACCTCGGGGCCCACGGGGTTCGCTCGACGGGCAGGTCGCCCTGCCGCTCGGCCGTGCCTTCGCCGCCGTGCCGCCAGGGCCCGGGCCCGCGCGCGCCCGCCCGCCGTCTCCCCCGTGGAGGCGCCGTGGGCCGCGCGGAAGTCCCATGGACGCCGGCGATGCCACCTCGGGTGGCGTCGCTCCCAGCCCTCCCCTCAGGACCTTCGCATGCCTGACTACGACGGCGCACCGGCTTGGGCCGGCGCCACCGTCCTACCGCTCCACGGCCTCCGGCCCGTCCGGAGCCTGACCGCCCCCGAGCTCCCGTACGCCGAGTCCGTCCAGCAAGCGGGCCGACCACTCCTCCGACGGACCGGCGGCGGCGCTCGCCCGGACGCGGCCGCGCAGTTGCTCGGCCCGCTCCAGCCATGCTCGGCAGCCGGCGCAGCGCGCGACGTGCCCGTCCAGCCGGCCATCCGGCAGTCCGGTCGGTTCGCCGTCGAGCCGGGCCGACAGGGCGGTACGGAACTGCGCGCATCTCATAGGACCATCGTCCCGCACTGCCCTCACGGCGGGACCGGCCGGGTGGGAGGCCGCCGTGGATGACGAGCAGCTCACCGCGCTCGCGCTGACCGCCCGCGCGGGCCGGGCCCCGGACGTCGAGGCCTTCGTCCGCGCCACCCAGCGGGACGTCTGGCGGTTCGTCGCCCACCTCACCGACGTCCAGTCCGCCGACGACCTCGCACAGGAGACCTTCCTGCGCGCGCTGCGCGGCCTGCCCGCGTTCGCCGGCCGCTCCTCGGCCCGCACCTGGCTGCTGTCGATCGCCCGGCGCACGGTGATCGACCGGTACCGGACGGCCGCCGCCCGACCGCGCTGCGCGGCACTGCCGGACTGGCAGGAGGCGGCGGAGCGGCAGGGGGCCGAGCCGGCGGCCGGGTTCGAGGACGGCGTCGCGCTCGGGGACCTGCTCGACCGGGTGCCCGCCCAACGGCGGGAGGCCTTCGTGCTCACCCAGGTGGTCGGCCTGAGCTACGCCGAGGCGGCCGAGGTCGCCGGCTGCCCGATCGGCACCGTGCGCTCCCGAGTCGCCCGCGCCCGGGAGGAACTGATAGCCCGGCTCCGCGCGGCCGAGGGCGGGGAGCTCGCAGCGGCCTGCTGAGTGGACGGCGGCAAGCGCCGGGCAACAGATGACAACCAACAGGTGACAACTGACAGATAACAGATTTCGAAATCTGTTATCTGTTAGTTGTCGGTTGTCATCTGTCCGTCGCCCGCCACCCCCGTCCGCCCGCCCGCCCGCCTGCCGCCCGCCCGCCTGCCCGTCCGAAAATTCCCCCACATGTTCGGAACTGGAGCCCCCGCGCCTCCGACTGCTGTACCGGACCCCGCCGCCGAGGCGGTGTCCGGGACAGCAGCCGGGCAACGGAGGGACTCCATGGCAGCGCAACAGCCACTGGCCGCCGCCACACTGACGGACCGTCAATCCGACTCGGCGGACCGGTGGATCCTGGTCGTGGCCGCCGGGCTGCTCTCGTTCGTCGCGATGCTCGACATGAACGTGGTCAACCTGGCCCTCACCGACATCTCGGCCAGCCTGCACGTGTCCGCCGGGGTCGCCCAGTGGGCCACCCTCGGCTACCAACTCCCCCTGGTGGCACTCCTCCTGCCCGCCGGGCGCTGGCTGGACCAGGTGGGCACCCGCTCGGCGCTGCTGCTCGCCGTCAGCTGCTTCGCCGCGTGCAGCGTGCTGGCCTCACTCGCCCCCTGGGCGGGCTGGCTGATCGCCGCCCGGCTGCTCCAGGGAGCCTTCGGCGCGGTGCTGTTCGTCCTGATGCCGGTGCTGGCCGCCACCTCCGTCCGCCCCGAGTCCCGCGGACGGGCGATGAGCGTCCCGGCGACGCTCGGCCCGCTCGGCGCCGTCACCGGCCCGGTCATCGGCGGCCTGCTGCTGGACCACTTCGGCTGGCGGGCGGTCTTCCTGATCAAGCTGCCGGTCTGCCTGGCCGCCGTGCTGATCGTGCACCGGTACGCCCCGCGGCGGGGCCGTCTGCGCCCGCCCGACCGGGCCTCGCTCGGCGACGCCGCCCTGATAGGCGCGGCCGTCGCCGCCGTGCTGCTCGCGCTGACCCTGGCCTCGGAAGCACCGCTGTGGCTGCTGCTGGCGCTGCCCGCCGCCCCTCTGGTGCTGGTCTGGCTGCGCCGCCCCGGGGGCAGACCGGTCGCCGAGGTGCTGCGGGCCGCCGGAACCGTCGGGGTCAACGCGGCGGTGCTGGCCCTCGCCGCCGGCTTCGCGGCCTGCCACTACCTGCTCGCCCAGCACCTGCGCGGCCCGGGTGGCGAGAGCGCCACCGCCACCGCGCTCACCATGCTGGCCTTCCCGCTCGGCATGGTGCTGGCCGGCCGGGTCGGCGGGCGGCTGGCCGACCGCTGGGGCGCCCGCCCGACCGCGCTCGCCGGCGCCGCCGTCACCACCCTCGGCCTGGCGCTGCTCGTCCCGCTGGACACCGGCTGGTCCGCCGCCGACATCGCCTGGCGGCTCGCCCTGGCCGGTGTCGGGATGGGCCTCAACGGCGGCCCCACCCAGGCCCTGGTGATGACCGCCTCGCCCCCCGGGAAGCTCGCCACCGCGGGCTCCGCCGTCCAACTGGCCCGCAGCCTGGGCTTCGCCTTCGGGCCGGCCCTGGCCGGCGCCGCCGCGCTGGCCGGCGACCGCGCCACCACCGGCACCCGGGCGGGCATCGCCCTGGCCGCCCTGGTCGCGGCGGCGGCCGTGGTCCTGCTCGCCCTGCACCGCCGTCCACGGACCTGAGACCGCCGGACCGCGCCTCCCCCACTCCCAAAGCCCGAGCCCCCAAAGCCCGCGCCCCGAAAGCCCGCGTGCCCAAAGCCGTACCCCAGAGCCCGCACCCCGTCATGCCCGCACGACCGGAGGAACACCGCAGATGACCGACACCGTCCACGACCCGGCTCCGGCCCACCCGGCGGACGAGCCACGCTGCCCGTACGGCTACGACCAACTCCCGGACCCCGTACCGCTGTACGGCCCCGCGTACAAGAGCGACCCGTACCCGCTCTACCGGCAGATGCGCGAGGCCGGGCCGGTACACCGGGTGGAGTTCCCGAGCGGCATCCACGCCTGGCTGGTCACCGGCTACCAGGCCGCCCACGAGACCCTCAACGACCCCCGGTTCGGCAAGAACCACGCGCTGGGCAACGAGAACTGGCGCAAGCTGGCGTCGATCATGCCCGAGCCGCAGCACTCCCAGTTGCAGGTCCACCTGCTGCACCAGGACCCGCCCAAGCACACCACGATGCGCAGGCTCGTCCTGGACGCCTTCGCGCCGCGCCGGGTGGAGACGCTGCGCCCGCGCTTCCAGGAGCTGGCCGACGCGCTGGTCGACGAACTGCCCGAGGCCGGCGGCGCCGACCTGGTGGCCGGCTTCGCGGCACACTTCCCGTTCCGAGTGCTCGCCGAAGTGATCGGTCTGCCAGCCGAGTTGGCGGTGCGCTTCGACCGCGACTGGGGCAAGGTCGTGCAGCCCGTCGGCCCGCACGACCCGGGCCGCCCGGCGTACGAGGCGCGGCTGCGCGGTCTCCAGACGTACATCGCCGACGTCGTCGCCCACAAGCGCGCCGGGAACCCCGCCGGTGATCACGACCGGCACGACCCGGCCACGGCCGGCGCCGACCTGCTGGGCCGGCTCGTCGCCGCCCACGACGCGGGCGAGTTGAGCCGCGAGGAACTCGACTCCATGGTGTTCCAGCTGCTGGTCGCGGGCCAGGAGCCGGTCACCAACCAGATCACCACCATGCTGATCACCCTGCTGCGCCACCCCGACCAGCTCGCCCGGCTGCGCGACTCCCTCTCCGAGGGGCCCGCCCACGACCCCGGCCTGCTGGCCCGCGCGGTGGAGGAACTGCTCCGCCACGACGCCGCGTTCGAGCTCACCACCTGGCGCTTCCTCGCCGAGGACGGAGACCTGTTCGGGACCACCGTCCCGGCCGGCGACTCGGTGATCGTCTCGCTGTGCGCCGCCAACCGGGACGAGACCCGGTTCCCGGACGCGGACCGCCTCGACCTCGACCGCACGCCCAACGCCCATCTCGCCTTCGGCCACGGCATCCACTACTGCCCCGGCGCCGCCCTGGCCCGGGCCGAACTCCAGACCGCCATCGCCACCCTGCTCGCCCGGCTGCCCGGGCTGCGCCCGTCCGGGGCCCCCGGCGAGGGCCTGGACTCCCTCGCCTGGATCCCCGCCGTCCTGGCGCGCGGGGTCAACCGGCTGCCCGTCGGGTACGACCGGCGCGTCTGAGCCGGGGCCCCGGCCGCCCTGCGAACACCCCGCGGCCGCGGCCGCCCGCCGACGTCCCGCGACGTCCGCTCCACGCCCGCACCACCTTCCACGGAGGACCACCATGCCGCCCGCCGGCACCGTTTCCACCCGCCACCACCACACCGCACCCGTGCCCACACCCGGGCTCACACCCGCGCCCGAGCCCGCGCCGGAGCCCACGAACACCGGGGGCGGCGCCGACCCGCAGTCCGCCGCACGGCTCGCCGCCCGGATCCTCGGCCTGCTGCTGCCGCACCGCCGCGCCTCCGACCCGGGGCTGGACGCCAAGCCCGAGCATTTCCCGTTCCAGCTGGCCCAGTTGACGGACTTCATCACCGCCGGCGACCCGATCCTGTTCACCCTGCCCGGCTTCCCCTGCAAGTCGCCGAACCCCGCGAAGGTGCTCAGCCACCTGCCCGACGAGGGCGAGCGGCTGTCGCTCACCTTCCTCGACGGGCTCTGCGCGGAGATCGGCGGGCACTACGAGCCCGGCGCGCGGATCCTGATCTGCTCGGACGGCCACATCTTCGGCGACCTCGTCCACGTCCCCGACGGCCACATCGACGAGTACTCCGACGAGTTGACGGCGATGATCGCACGCGAGGACCTCGCCCACCTCGCCACCTTCGACCTGCGGGACGTCCTCGGCGACCTGCCGTACGACGACAAGCGCGCCCGGGTGCACGCCCAGTACGCGCCGAGCGTCGAGGAGTTGCGCGAGCTGGTGCTGACGGACGAGGAGACCCTGCGGCTCTACCGCGGCATCACCCGCTTCCTGGCCGACGACACCGTCGGCTTCACCGGCACCCGCTCCGCCCTGCAGCGCGACTGCCGCCGCCGCGCCTACGGGGTGATCCAGCGCAGCCGCGCCTGGGGCGAGTTGATCGCCGAGCAGCACCCCCGGTCGGTCCGGCTCTCCATCCACCCGCAGCCGGCGGGCGCACCGAAGTTCGGCATCCGGCTACTGGAGGCCGCCGACGCCTGGATGACACCCTGGCACTCCTCGGTACTCCACCGTGCCGACGGTGACTGGGAGTTGCTGCGCAGCGAGGACGCCGCGCAGCGCGGCCGGCTGGTCGAGATCGACGGCAGGCCGAGCCACTACGAGGCGCTCTGACGCGCGGGCCCCACCTCGGCGGCCCGCATCCCCTCGGCCCCCGCCCCACCAGCATCCGCCGCCCCGACCCCGATGCCCTCCACCGAGGTCGGGGCGGCCGGCGAGGCCGGGACTGCCGGGGTGCGGTGGTCGAAGGCGATCAACGGGTCGCCGGTGAGCGGGTGTTCGACCACCGCCGCCCGGACGCCGAACACCTCGGCCAGCAGCTCCGCGGTCAGCACCTCGCGCGGCGCCCCGGAGGCCACCAGGGCGCCGCGGTGCAGGACGTGCAGCCGGTCACAGACGGAGGCGGCGGCGTTGAGGTCGTGCAGCGCGACCAGGGTGGTGCGGCGCTGGTCCCGCAGCAGGGCGAGGAGTTCGACCTGGTGGCGGACGTCCAGGTGGTTGGTCGGCTCGTCCAGCACCAGGACGTCCGGCTGCTGGGCGAGCGCGCGGGCCAGCAGCACCCGTTGCCGTTCGCCCCCGGACAGTTGGGCGAAGCGGCGGTCGGCGGCGTCCGCCATGCCGACCCGTACGAGCGCGTCGGCGGTGATCCGGTGGTCCTCGGCGTCGTCGGCGGCGAACGACCGCTTGTAGGGGGTGCGGCCCATCGCGACCACTTCGCGGACGCTCAACTCGAAGTCCCCGCCCCGCTCCTGCGGCAGCGCGGCGATGTGCCGGGCGGACTGCGCGGGGCGCAGCCCGGCCAGGTCCCGCCCGGCCAGCAGCACCCGCCCGGCGCTCGGCCGCAGGTGCCGGTAGACGGTGCGCAGCAGACTGGACTTGCCGCTGCCGTTGGGCCCGACCAGGCCGGCGATCTCCCCCTCCTCGGCGACCAGGTGGACGCCGGCCACCACCGCCCGCCCGGACAGGGTGACGCTCAGGTCCTCGACGGCGATCCTCACGTGCGCTCCAGTCGTCGGTCCAGCAGGTAGAGCAGGGTGGGGGCGCCGAGGACGGCGGTGACCACGCCGATCGGCAGTTCCTGGCCGTCCAGCGCGGTGCGGGCCACGGTGTCGACCACGACCAGCAGCAGCGCGCCGGTGAGCGCGGACAACGGCAGCAGGCGCCGGTGGTCGCCGCCGACGAGCAGGCGGCAGACGTGCGGCACCATCAGTCCGACGAAGCCGATCGCGCCGGAGACCGCGACCAGCACGCCGGTCAGCACGCTGGTGACGACGAAGACCTCCCGGCGCAGCCGGGTGACGTCCACGC
This sequence comes from Kitasatospora sp. NPDC057940, assembly GCF_042887425.1. Taxonomy (NCBI): domain Bacteria; kingdom Bacillati; phylum Actinomycetota; class Actinomycetes; order Kitasatosporales; family Streptomycetaceae; genus Kitasatospora; species Kitasatospora sp. NPDC057940. The sequence continues at coordinate 173,585 of NZ_JBHVPH010000008.1, read as the reverse complement.
CGAGCCCGGCGGCCGTCTCGTCGCCCATGAGCATCGCGTTGAGCCCGCGGGCACGGGCCTGGAGCAGGGCCAACCCGAGCACCACCGCGACGGCGGGGACTGCGAGTTGGGCCCAGACGGCGCCGCCGAGACTGCCCATCAGCCAGAACAGCACGCCACGGGTCTGCTGCTCGTCGCGGGTCTGCAGGACGAGGTAGCTGGTGATGCCGCCGAGGAACTGGGCGATGGCGATGCCCGCGAGGACCAGGCGCAGCGGGGAGAAGCCGCCGCCGCGCCTGGCCGCCAGCCAGACCAGGGAGAACGCGGCGAGCGCGCCGGCGAAGGCCGCCAGGGAGACGGTGAGGCCGAGCGCGCTGCCGAAGGCGAGGTCGAGGCCGAGCGAGGTGCCGAGGACGATCGCGGCGACCGCCCCGAGGGAGGCGCCGGAGGAGATGCCGAGCAGGTAGGGGTCCGCGAGCGGGTTGCGGACCAGGGCCTGCACGGCCGTGCCGACCAGGCCGAGCCCGGCCCCGACCGTCGCCGCCAGCAGGGCGCGCGGGACGCGCAGCTGCCAGACGATGAGGTCGCGGGTGCCGGGTTCGGGGGTCCGCCCGGTGAGGTGGTGGGCGACCACCGACCAGACCTCGCCGGGCGGGATGTCCACCGCGCCGAACGACACGGCGGCGGTCAGCGCGAGCACCAGGGCGGCGGTCAGCGCGACGGCCAGCGGCCCGGCCCGCAGGGTGCGGGCCGGGCGGGGCTCGTCGCGCCGTTCGACGGAGACGGCCGACGTCACCGGCTACTGCCCGTTCTTGACGAGGTCGGGGTGGACGGTGGCGGCGATCTGCCGGACGGCGTCGGCGTTGCGCACGCCCGCGATGGTGGTGACCTCGGAGCCGAGCCGCACGAAGTGGCCCTCCTGGACGGCCTTCAGGCCCTGGGTCGCGGGGAAGCCGCGCAGGAACGCCTCGGCGTCGTCGAAGGCCTTGCGGGTGGCCTCCTCGCTGCCCCGGTTGCGGACGGCGAGCTGGATCCAGTCCGGGTTCTTGGCGACGACGTCCTCCCAGGAGCCGGGCTTGAAGTCGGCGTCGCAGTCGGCGAACACGTTGCGGGCGCCGGCCTGGGTGATCACCGCGTTGGCGACCTGCCGGCCGCAGACGGCCACCGGCTGCTTGGTGCCGGCGTCGAAGTCGAAGACGAAGTAGCCGGGCCGCTGCGCCTCCGCGACGCCGGCGAGGGCGGTGCGCACCTCGCCGATCTGCTTCTCCATCCCGGTGACGAGCTCCTCCGCACGGGCGGCCGTGCCGGTGACCGCGCCGAGGCGGCGGATGTCGTTCTCGACCCCGGACAGGTCGGTGCGCGGCGCCTTGGCGGCCTTGGGGGTGCCGGCGCAGGCGGTCGAGAGGAGGTAGACGTGCTGGATGCCGGCCGCCGCGAACTCCTCCTCGCTGGGCCCGGTGGCGCCGCCGCCCATCATCGGCATCGCGCCGAAGGTGTCGACGTACAGGTCGGCGCCGGAGCCGAGCAGCTTCTCCTTGGGGATGGTCTTGTCGCCGAGCACCGGCACCTTGGCGCCCTGTTCGGCCAGGGCCGGCGGGAGGGTGCCCTTGCCGGGCGGGAAGCCGGTGCCGATCACCCGGTCGCCCGCGCCGAGTTGGAGCAGTATCTCCAGGGCGGCGGCGTTGCTGGTGACGATCTTGGCGGGGGCCTTGGCGATGGTGGTCTCCCGGTCCGCGCAGTCGGCCACCTTGACGGGGTAGCCGCCGGCCGGGGCGGTCTGGGCGGCGCCGGCCGCGCCGCGCTCTCCGCCTCCCCCGCCGCCGTTTCCGGCGCCGCTTCCGCAGGCCGTGGCGAACAGGGCGACGGCGGCCGCGATTCCGCAGACAACGCGAGGGCGCATGGTAATTCTCCTGGTCGGTGATCGTGCTCGGGGCCCGTCCTGCGAACCCGGACCAGGTAGTCGGTCGGACCGCCCGGGGGGTTCCCGGGGATTTCCGCGCCGCCCGGCTCCCGTACACCCGCCGGCCGCTGCCCGTTCGCCACCCGACCGCCGCCCGACCCCAGCCCATCCGCTGCCTGTCCGCTGCCCGTCCGTGAACCCCCGGCGTAGGGTGGCCGGATGGCCGATCCCACCGTCCTGCGGGACGATCTCGACCTGCCCGTCCGGTTCGGCCCGCGCCCGCCGCGCCGGGTGGTGTCGTTGGTGCCGTCGCTGACCGAGGCGGTCGCCGCCACCGCACCCGGGCTGCTGGTCGGCGCCACCGACTGGTGCAGCCATCCGGCCGACCTGGCGGTCACCAGGATCGGCGGCACCAAGAACCCGGACGTACCGGGCATCCTCGCCCTCGCCCCGGACCTCGTCCTCGCCAACGACGAGGAGAACCGGCGCCCCGACCTGGACGCGCTGCGGGCGGCCGGCCTGCCGGTCTGGGTCACCGACATCCGCACCCTGGACGACGCGTTCCGCTCGCTCGACCGGCTGCTCACCGCCGCCTGCGCGCTCCCGCGCCCGGACTGGCTGGACCGGGCCGAGGCGGCGTGGGCCCCGGTCCGGCGCCCGCCGGACGGCCCGCGGGCGATCGTTCCGGTCTGGCGCCGCCCGTGGATGGTCCTGGGCCGCGACACCTTCGCCGGGGACCTGCTGAGCCGCCTCGGCCTCCGGCTCGTCCACGCCGGGCACGCCGAGCGCTACCCGGCCATCCCGCTGCCCGAACTGCTCGCCTGCCGCCCCGGGTTGGTGGTCCTCCCGGACGAGCCGTACCGCTTCACGGCACAGGACGGCCCCGAGGCGTTCCCCGGCGTCCCGGCGGCGCTGGTCAGCGGACGCCACCTGACCTGGTACGGACCGTCCCTGGTGACGGCGCCGACGGTCCTCGCGCACGCGTTGGACCACCCGTTCGTACGGGGCTCGAACAGCACATCGTAGGATGACCGCCACTCACCGGGACCGCCGGTGACGAGTGGGGGGAACCACAGTGGCAGTCAGCGCATCCCGGAGAGCACTGGTCATGGTGTCGGCCGCAGCAGTCTCGACGGCCGTCCTGGCCGGCTGCGGCACCAAGCACGCCGACAACCACCAGAACAGCGCGCCGGACACCACGGCGGTCGCCGCCACCGGGACGCCGACCGAGACGCCGAGCGCGAGCCCGTCCGCGACCGCCACCCCGACGCCGACCGCCACCCCGACGGCCAGTGCCTCCCACAGCCCGACCCCGTCCGCGAGCAAGTCCAGCAAGCCCGCCCCGACCACCCCGGCCCCGACCACCACCAAGCCCGGCGCGCCGAGCAGCCCGCCCGCCGCTCCCACCACACAGCCCCCGGTCGCCAAGCCCGCCGTCGTGGCCCCCGTGCCCGTCGCCAAGCCCGGCCCGGTCGCTCCCCCGCCGCCGCCCGCGCCGCCGACCCCGCACGTCCCGCCGCTGCAGAGCAGCTGCCAGCCCAGCAAGCCCCAGCCCGACGAGCCCAAGGAGACCGTCGGCGCGGCCCTCGCCACCGTCGCCGGCCAGGCCCGCACGCTCAACCTCAGCAGCGGCGGCACCGACAAGCTCCCGCCGCTGCCCGTCAACCTGGTCAAGGCGATCGCCTGGCAGGAGAGCGGCTGGCAGTCCGGCATCCTCGCCTGCGACGGCGGGATCGGCACCATGCAGATCATGCCGAACACGATCAGCTGGATGAACAGCAAGTTCGGCACCACCTCCGACGCGAAGACCCTCCCCGGGAACGTCCAGCTCGGCACCCAGCTGCTCGACTGGCTGGTCGCCTACTACGGCGACTCCTCCTTCGACGGCAAGTACGACCTCTCCCCCGACCCGGCCACCGGCAAGACGCCGCTGCTCGACCTCGTCATCTCCGCGTACAACGCCGGAGCGGGCAACGTGCACTACAACACCGTCACCGACCCGGCCACCGGCCAGGTCGTCGGCAGCCTGGTCATCCCCAACCCGGGGTACGTGGCCAACGTCAAGGCGCTGATGACCGGCCAGCCGTGGACCAAAACCGGCTGACGAACCCCCGAACCCGCGCGGACAGCGGAAGGGCCCGGAACGCGGTCTCGCGTCCCGGGCCCTTCACCGTTGTTCCCCGCTGGTACGTCAGCCCCGCGCGGCGGTGACGGCGGCGCCCAGCGCCTCCTTGATCCGCGGCCCGAGGCGGGCGAAGCCCAGCTCCTTCATCGCCGCCCGCAGCAGTTCCTCCTCCGTGCGCTTCACACCGTCACCGTCCACCCACCGGACGACGGCGAGCAGCTCGTCGGCCGAGTAGGCGGTCACGGGCCGGCCGGGCGTGAAGTCCGGCTTCTCGGGCCGACCGGCGGCAACGGGCGCGGGCGCGGGCTCGACGGCGGGCGCCTCCTCGACGACCTCGACCACCTCAGCCTCGGCCACCGGCTCCGCAACGGCGGCGGGCTCAGCCACCGGCTCGTCGGCCTCTGCCACAGGAGCCTCGACCACAACGGCCTCGGCAACCGTCTCGGGCTCGACCTCAGTCACCGGCTGCACGTCCTCAATGGCCTCGGTTTTTTCGACCGACTCCACGACAACAGCGGCGGGCGCTTCCTCGACGGCCTCAACCTCAGCCACCGGCTCGACGACAGCAGCGGACTCAGCAACCGGCTCAGCCTCAGCCACCGGCTCGACGACGGCAACCGGCTCGACCTCGGCCACGGGAACCTCGACAACCGCCTCGGGCTCCACAGCCGGCTCCACCTCGGCCACCGGCTCGACGGCGGGCGCGGGCTCGACGACCTCGACGACCTCAACCTCGGCCACCGGCTCCACGACAGCGGCGGCCTCAGTAACCGGCTCAGCCACCGGCTCGACGACGGCGACGGCGGGCGCGGGCTCGACGACCTCGACGACCTCAACCTCGGCCACCGGCTCCACGACAGCGGCAGGCTCAACAACCGGCTCGACCTCGGCCACAGAAGCCTCGACCTCGGCAGCCTCGGCAACCGTCTCGGGCTCCGCAGCCTCCTCGGTCGTCTCCTGCTCGACGACGGGCGTGTCCTCCAGGACCGGCGTCTCCTCCGCGAGCTCGACCTCGGCCACGGCCTCGACAGCGGGAACCTCGACGGCGGCCTCGGCCTCCATGGTTTCCGTGGTCTCCGCCAGGGCGGCGGTCGCGGCGGCCACCAGGTCGTCGGCGGCCGGGGACGGCGCCGGGAGGGAGACCACGACAGCGGACGGAGCTTCCTCCGTCACCTCTTCCTCGGCTGCCTCGGCCGTCTCGACCACGGCCTCGGCCTCAGCCTCGCCCGAGCCGGCTTCCGAGCCCGCGTCCGCGTCCGCGTCGGTCACCGTCTCCTCGGCCGAAGCCGGAGCCGGAGCCGGAGCCTCGACGGCGCTGCCCTCCCCCGCGAGCCCGTCGCGCTGGCCGCCGGCCAGGGCCTGGCGGGCGGCGAACGCGGCTTCGGCGGCGCGGCGGTCGGCCCGGGCGGCGGCGAGTTCGGTGAGCAGGTCGCCGAGGCCGGCTTCCTCCAGGGTGGTGCGCAGCCCGCGGATGGTGGGCAGGCGGTAGAGCGTGCCCTCGTCCGCGGCGAGCCGCTCGACGAGGTCGACGAGCTCGGCGAAGGCCAGCCCGTCGAGGTCGTGGTCGGGGAGCAGTCGGGCGAGGCCGCGCAGTCCGGTGTTGATCGCCTCGAAGGCCTGGGCGGTCCGCTCGACCAGGGCGCCGTCGGCGGGGACGACCGGCAGGGTGCCGGCGGGGGCGAGGGCGGCCCAGGCGCGGCGCTCGACCTCGGCGGAGGCGAGTGCCTCGTGCAGGTCCTCGCGGCGGATGCGGCGGTCGGTGGCGAGGGCCGTGGCCTGCTTGCGCAGGGAGCGGGCGCGCAGCCAGGAGAGCTTGACGCCGTTCTCGCGGCGCCAGGTGCCGTCGGCGGTGGCGGCGGCGAGGGCGCCGAGGTCGGCGTCGTAGGCGGCGGTGGTGAGGGTGGCGGAGGTGCGGTGGACGCGCTGGAGCATCTCGACGAGGAGTGCGGCCTTGGCGACGGTGTCGGGCTCGTCGAGCTTGGCGTCGGCGGCGAGTACGGCGACGGCGTCCCAGGTCTGGTGGAGGTCGCGGCCGCGCAGTTCGGCGAGGGCGGTGGAGGCGGCCCGGGCGTCCTCGGGGGTGGCGACGGTGTCGACGGCCGCGTACCAGGCGTGGGTGTCGGCGGTGAGGGTGAAGGCCCCGAGTTCGGCGTAGCGGCCGAGGTCCTCGCGGAGGTCGGTCTCCGCCGTGGTGGCCTTGGCGTCCTGGGGGTCCTTGACGTCTGCGGCGTCGGCGACGTCCGCCGGGTCGGCTGCGTCGGCGTTGCGCGAGTGAAGCACTGTCATGTGAGGTCCGGTTCTGGGCGACGACGGCGGGGCTGGCGGCGAGGGGGCGGCGGACCGGTTGCGCGGGGTGCCCCGGGGGCGGGGCTGGGGGGCGCGCGGGAGGGCCGCCGGTTGTGGACGCCCAGAATACGGGTGCCCGTTCGAGCCTTGCACGCACCCACCGCCCGACGGGCCGGTGTCGTGTGCCATACCCCCCGCCTGGCCGCTACCCGGGAGGGCCGCACGGGTGGTGGGACGTTGGGCCGGACGGGTGCTGGGGCCCGCGGCCGTCGGGCCGGGCGGGCGGGGCCCCCGGGCGGGCCCCGGGCCGCCGCGGCCGGTCCAGCGGGACGGCGCGGAGCCGCCGGCCGAGGGGTGGGCGGTACCCGGCGCGGCCGAGGGAGGTGAGGTCGACCGGCGCGAGGTACTCGTGGAGCGCGGTGCGGTGCCACCATGCGCCGGTTTCCCGCAGTTCGCGCCAACTGGTGAACCGGTAGAGGTAGAGGGTCGCCCGGACGTGGGTCGGCGGGGTGCCGGGGAAGGGGTTGTGGCGCAGCAGGCGGAGGGTGGCGGGATCGCCGGCGAGCAGGCGGGCGACGAAGGGCAGGAACCAGGGGCGGGCGTAGGCGGGTGAGATGCCGGCGAACCACATCAGCCAGTCGAGTCGCAGGTGGTAGGGGGCGTACTGGCGCGGGAGACGGCGCACGTCGCCGGGTTTGCCCTTGAAGCCGTACTCGTGCCAGACGGTGTGCGGGGTGAGGGTCGGTTCGTCGGTGCCTTCGACGACGACCTCCTGGCGGACGCGGCTGATGCTGCCGAAGGCGCCGTAGGTGTTGACGAGGTGCAGCCGGTTGAAGGAGCGGTTCATGGCCTGGCCGCGCGAGACGAGGTTGCGGACCGGCCAGTAGCTCAGGACGGCGACGGCCGCGGTCAGGGCGATCACCAGCGCCTCGAACCAGACGGGCGCGGCGGGGTGGACGCGGGCGTGGACGGGCAGTCCGACGCGGGCCGGGTCGACGGCGGCGAGGGCGAGCGTGATCGTGAGCCAGTTGAGCCAGGCGAAGTTGCCCGAGGCGATCAGCCACAGCTGGGTGGCGACGACGGCGCAGGCGGCGTAGCTCGCGACCGGCTGCGGGAGGAGGAGGCCGACGGGGACGACGAGTTGGACGAAGTGGTTGGCGGCGACCTCGACGCGGTGCAGCGGGTCGGGCAGGTGGTGGAAGAACCAGCTGAGCGGTCCGGGCATGGGCTGGGTCTCGTGGTGGTAGCGCAGGCAGGTGAGGTCGCGCCAGCAGCGGTCGCCGCGCAGTTTGATCAGTCCGGCGCCGAACTCGACCCGGAAGACCAGCCAGCGCATCAGCCAGAGCACCAGGGTGGGCGGGGCGGTGTCGGCGTTGCCGAGGAAGGCGGCGAGGAAGCCCGCTTCGAGCAGCAGCGACTCCCAGCCGAAGGAGTACCAGGTCTGTCCGACGTTGACGATCGAGAGGTAGAGCCCCCAGAGCACCGCCCACAGCAGGACGGACGCCCAGAGCGGGACGGCGTCGCCGAGTCCGGCGGTCACGGCGGCGGCGAGCGCGGCGCCGCTCCAGGCGACGGCGGCGAAGAAGCGGTCGCTGTAGTGGAGGTGGAACAGTCCGGGCGCGTGGCGGAACGGGACCCGGGCGGTGAAGCGGGGCACCGGCAGCATGCCGTCGCTGCCGATGAGGGCGCGGAACTGTGCGGCGGCGGCGAGGAATCCGATCAGGTAGAGGCCGGCGAGCAGGCGTTGGACGAGCAGTCGGCTCAGCCAGTAGTCGGGGGCGGCGAACCAGTCCATCCAGTCCATGCGGCCCATGCCTACCATCGGCGGCCGCCGGGCGGGTCACGGTCGGGGTGCGGGCGGAGGCGGTTCACCCGCACGGGCCCGCCCCCGGACGGCACCGTGGCGGGGAGCCTCTCCTCGGGGGTGAGAGGCGCCCCGCCACGGTGGTGGGTGGTGCGCGGTGGTGCGGTTCGACGAGCGGTGGTGCGGAAGGGGACGGCGACGCCGCGCGCGGACGGCGGGTCGGCGGCTCAGTTCGGCAGGACGAGTCCGGACTCCCCGGCGATGCCCGGGCGGCCGGCGGGGGTGGCGCCGCTCTGTTGGAGCCGGTCGACCAGCAGGGCGGCCAGCGTGCCGAGTTCCTCCTCCGTGCGGGACTGCGCGGTGACGTCCATGCCGACGGTGAGGACACCGTTGACCTGGCCGGTGCGCGCGGCCCGCAGCGGGGTGCAGGTGAAGCTGAAGACCTGCTGGCCGCGCTGGACGTCGGGGCGGCCTGACTGGATCCGGACGTCGTTGAGGACGGTGCTGCGCCCGGTGTGGTAGGCCTCGACGATGGCCTGCTGGAGGCCGGCGGCGCCGAGCTGCGGGTAGGCCAGGCCGATCGCGCCGTACGCCACCGGGGCGCCGAAGGTGTCGGCGTGCTGGGCGTTGGCGTAGCGGATCTCCTGACCGGGGCCGTCGGTCAGCATGATGGGGAACGGGGAGCCGTCGAAGGCGGCGAACATCTCCTGCTGCTGGGCGAGCAGGTTGTCGCGCAGCCGGATCTCGGAGAGCAGCGCCTCGGCGAGGTGCTGGATGTCGCGCAGCCGCTCGCGCCCCCACTGCCGGGGTTCCCGGTCGAGGACGCAGACGGTGCCGATGACGGTGTTGGTGTCGTCGACGAGCGGGGCGCCGAGGTAGGCGCGCACACCCAGTTCGTCGACGACCGGGTTCCCGGAGAACCGGGGGTAGGCGAGGATGTCGTCGAGCGCGAGGGGGGAGCGCTGGGCGACGACGTGCGGGCAGAAACCGTGACTCAGCGGCATCTGACGGGTGGGCAGGTCGAAGGCGATGCCCCGATCGGCCCAGGAAGCGCCGTCGTCGACCGCGACGTCGTTCGAGTTTGGCGGAATGTAGAGCCCCCGGAACATCTGGCGCTCGTCGTTGATGAAGTTGACCATCGCGATGGGAGCGCGGGTGATGCTGGCGGCCAGGTGGGCGAAGCGGTCGAAGGCCTCGTCCGCGGACGGTTCGTTGAGACCAAGGCTGCGCAGCCTGCGGGTCCGCTCGGACTCCCCGGCGGCACCCGGGAACTGGCCTTGAGTGCTCATCACATCAGTCATGGCGCACATGTAATCAGACATCCGGGCGGTTCGGTGCTCCCGGTCCGGCTCATCACCGTTGCTGATGGACAGTCAAAGCCGCATGTGAGCGGCCGCTCAGCAGGTTGCCGCGGCGGGTCAAGATCACTTCCCACTCAGAGCCATGGCAAAACTCCTCAGCGTAAGGACGGGCCGATTTCCGCCAATTCAAGATCGACTCTGGGTCAGCACAGGAGGCCCATACGACAATGAGCCCTGCCGAAGACACGGGCGGCATTCCCAACCCCTGGGAAGCCGCCCCGAGTTCCGCATGCACCGATTGCGACGGGGCAGTCGGCCGCCACCACCTCGAACCCCCACTCATCTCCGGGGAGCGGCTGGAGCGACTTCGACAGCACGGACGGAGGCACGGCACATCCACTGACACGAGAGGACCCCAGCATGGCGATGGACTACTTCACCGACGAGCGCCACGAGAGTCTCCGAGCGGAGGTCCGGGAGTTCGCGGAGAAGGAGGTACGCCCGCACGTGGCCCGAATGGAGGCCGAACGGACCGTCGAGTTCGAACTGTCGCGGGAGATCGCCCGGCGGGGCTGGATCGGGGTGACCATTCCGCGCGAATTCGGCGGACTGGGGCTGGGGCACCTCGCCAAGACCGTCATCGTGGAGGAACTCGCCCGCGTCAGCGGCGCCATGGGCGCGGTGGCACAGGCCTCACAGCTCGGCGTCGCCAAGGTCATCCACTTCGGCTCGGACGTCCAGCGGCGCAAGTGGCTGCCGAGGTTCGCCTCCGGCGAGTCGCTGCCGACCATCGCCGTCACGGAGCCGGAGTGCGGCGGCCACGTGCTCGGCATGTCCGGCACCGCCCGCCGCGAGGGCGACCAGTACGTGCTCAACGGCCGCAAGTGGTTCGTCGGCAACTCCCACATCGGCGACGTGCACGGCGTGGTCCTCCGCACCGGCGAGGGCAGCAGGGGCCTGTCCGCGTTCCTGGTCGAGAGCGAGCGCCCCGGCTTCCGCGTCGGCGAACTCGGTTCGCAGAGCGGCCTGCACGGCTTCAGCTTCGGCGAGATCGTCTTCGAGGACTGCCGCATCCCCGTCGGCAACCGGCTGGGCCTGGAGGGCCAGGGCCTGGACGTCGCCTACTCCTCCTCCACCCTCTACGGCCGGCTCAACCTCGCCGCCGTCGCACTCGGGATCCACACCGCGATCGTCGAGGACACCGCGCGCTTCGCCGAGGGACGGGTGCTCTACGGCAAACCGATCAACCGCCTGCCCAACATCGCGCTGAAGCTCGGCGAGATGCAGTCCAGGCTGATGACCGCCAAGCTGGCCGCCTACCACGCCTCGCACCTCCTCGACCACGGCAGGGCCTGCGACGCCGAGCTGATGAACGCCAAGCTCATCAACACCGAGTACGCGCTGGACTCCGCGCGCAACGCCATGGAGATCCACGCCGCCCGGGGCCTGCAGACCGAGTTCAGCATCGAGCGCTACCTGCGCGACGCCACCCACGTCTACCCGCCGGCCGGGACCTCGGACGTCCAGCGGCTGCGGCTCGGCCAGGTCGCCTGCGGCACCTACGGCAAGCAGTGGTCGGCGGAGCTGTCCGACCTGGCGAGCTGGGCGTGGACCGAACTGTCCCAGCGGGAGGCCGCGGTGGAGCTGCAGGCCTTCGGCGGCGGGCAGGTGGTACCGATACCGCTGGCGGGCTGAACCGGCACCGCGCGCCGACGCACCGGTGGGAGCTGCCCACCGGCGGACCAGCGGACCTACTCACCGTCGGACCCACGCACCGGCGGACCGGGCTGCCGGACTGTCGGGCTGTCGGACGAGGGCGAACGTTCGGCGCGGCGGTGAATTGACCTGTTCCTGACGACTCTCCGGGAGGTTCTCCCGACCCCCGGAGAGCCGTCCGCGCACCGTCCACGCGCCGCGCGCGACCGACGTGAGCTGCGACTTTCCGCCGGCGGACACTCCTTTCGGACGCCTCCGTCATTGTTATAACCCGTCCACATATCGTCAGTTGATGTTGCGATGAGGGCACTTGGGACTGATACCGTTCCTGCCGTCGGCGGCCGTGCTGCACCCCCGCCCGGGCGATGACACCGCGTCACCCCGTCCGGCCACCCCGGCCGTGGCGCCCTGAAGCCCCGGACGGACCGCGTACAGGTCGGCCCGCCGTTCGGCCCAGCGACTCGGCCCTGCAACAAGGAATCAGATGCCAGGCATATCGGCTCCCCGCACGGCCCACCGCGCCGGCCGGTCCGGCTCGCTCCGCAGCTCGCTCCTCGCCCTCGTCCTGGTCCCCGGCCTGGGCCTCGCCGCCGCCTGGGCCTACGCCGCCTACCTGCTGCGCGGTGCCGAACACCGCACCGCCGTGATCGCCGGAAGCGCCGTCGTCGCCCTGGTCCTGCTGATCAGCCTGGTCCACGGCATCCGGACCGCGCGAACCCTGTCCGCCCGCCTCGGCGCACTGCGCGCCGACACCCTCGCGCTCGCCCGGGACGAGATCCCCGAGGTCGTCGGGCGGCTGCGCGCCGGGGAGCCCGTGCCCACACCGCCCGCCTGGTCGCCGTCCCGCCGGACCGGCGACGAGGTCCAGCAGACCTCCGACGGCCTCGCCGCCGTCCGCCAGGCAGCCGTCGCCGCCATCATCCACCAGGCCCAGGGCCGCGAGGGGACGAAGAAGGTCTTCCTCAACATCGCCCGCCGCACCCAGATCCTGATCCACCGACAGATCAGCATGCTCGACGCCCTGGAGCGCGAGCACGAGGAACCCGAGCTGCTGCGCGAACTGTTCGCGGTCGACCACCTCGCCACCCGGATGCGGCGCAACGCCGAGAACCTCGTCATCCTCGGCGGCGCCCTGCCCGCCCGGCGCTGGCGCAACGCCGTGCCCATGGTCAACGTGCTGCGCAGCGCCGTCTCCGAGACCGAGAACTACGCCCGCGTCGTCGTCCAGGGCGTGCCGCGCGCCTCACTCAGCGGACAGGCCGTCGCCGACGTCATCCACCTGATCGCCGAACTCATCGAGAACGGCACCACCTTCTCCCCCCCGTACACCCAGGTGCAGGTCTCCGCGCAGGAAGTCCCCAAGGGCCTGGCGGTCGAGGTCGAGGACCGCGGCCTCGGCATGGGCGAGGACGAGTACGAACGGCTCAACGACTACCTGGCCAACCCGCCCGAGCTGGACGTCTCCGCCCTCGGCGACGACCTGCGCCTCGGCCTGTTCGTCGTCGCGCGGCTGGCCGCCCGGCACGACATCCAGGTCACCCTGCGGCCCTCGCCCTACGGCGGCACCCGGGCCGTGGTGCTGGTGCCGTCGGTGCTGCTGGAGCAGGCCGACCAGCCGGCCGCCATGGCCGGGCTGCCGTCCGGCGCGCGGGTCACCCGGACCCCTGTCCCCGAGCCCCTGCGGGCGGCGGGCGGTAACGGCACCGGCGGTCCGGACGGGGGGCTGACCGGCGCGCTCGGCGGAGTGCTCGGCGGGCTGATCGGCACCGGGCCGGGCACTCCGGCGCCCGGGGCCGAGCCGGGTGCGCCCGGCGGGCCCAGGGCTGGCGGTGTGGCCGGTGGCCCGGCGGTGCCTGGTGTGCCCGGCGTGCCCGGTGTTCCCGGCGTGCCTGGTGCTCCCGGTTCGGGTGGTGTTCCCGGTGCGGGTGGTAGCGGTGTGATCATCGGCGAACTACTCGCCCAGTACCCCCTGGACGGCGGCCCCGTCGGAGGAGCCGCCCCCGGCCCGGCCAACGGCGGTCTGCCGGTCGGTGCCGAGATACCCGGCCTGCCCGGGGCCGTGGTCGTCCCCCGGCCCGCCTTCCCGCGCCCGTACGAAGTCCCGTCCGACGGTTCGCCCGGTGAGCCGTCGTCCGACGGCCGTGCTGCGGACGTGCCGGCCGGGACCACGGCCGGGCCCGTCGACGGCGCCACCGCCGAGCCCTCCGCGCCCGCCCACGAACGCTCCCCGGAGGGGCACTCGGACCGTGGCCCGGACGGCGAACTGCGCACCCCGCGGGTCCTGCCCCAGCGGGTCCGCAACGCCAGCCTCGCCGAGCAGCTCCGCGAGGCCCACGCTCCCGGCGCCATGCCGCCCCCCGTGGTCGGCCCGCCGCCCCAGGCCGGGCCGTGGCACGGAGCCGCCGGGGCCGCCGGACAGACCGGGGCCACCGGAGAAACCTGGGCCGCCAGGGCCGACGACCCGTCGCCGCAGCGCTCCCGCACCACCATGGCCGCCATCCAGCGCGGCACCCGGACCGCCCGCGCGGCCGACCCCGGCGCGCCGACCACCCCCACCGCCCCCCAGGCGCCCGCCGCGCCCCACTTCCCGGCCGCACCTGCCGCCGCCCGGGAAGCCTCCGCCGTTCAGGAAGCCAAGGAACAGCAGTGATGACGCAGCACACCGACACCCAGCGCGACCTCAACTGGCTGCTGGACCAGCTGGTGGCGCGGGTACCCGAGACCCGGCACGCCATCGTCCTCTCCGAGGACGGCCTGCTGGTCGGCATGTCCCAGGGGCTCGACCGGGCCGACGCCGAACACCTCTCCGCCGTCGCCTCCGGCCTGCAGAGCCTCGCCCGCGGCGCCGGCCACCGCTTCAACGGCGGCCGGGTCCGGCAGACCGTGGTCGAGATGGACCAGCTGTTCCTGTTCGTCACCACCGCCGGGCAGGGCGCCCGGCTCGCCGTCCTCACCAGCGAGCAGGTGGACGCCGGGCTGATGGCCTACGAGATCAACATGCTGGTCAAGCAGGTCGGCCAGTACCTCACCGCGGCACCGCGCAGCGACGCAGGCCAGGCCGGCGCGGGCGGCGGTGCGTGACCGCCGACGCCGACGAGGCCTGGTTCTACGACAAGGACGCAGGCCATCTGGTCCGCCCCTACGCGATCACCAACGGGCGCACCGGCCCGGTCCGTGACGGATTCGCGCTGATCACCCTGGTCGTCACCTCCGACCCGCGCACCGACACCAGCCGGCTCACGCCCGAACCGGCCGCGATCCTCGACCTGTGCCGCGAACGCCCGCTGGCCGTGGCCGAGATCGCGGCCACCCTCGACCTGCCGGTCAGCGTCGTCAAGGTGCTGCTCGACGACCTCGCCGAGGCCCGGCTGATCCTCACCCGCGCCCCGGTCCAGCTCGCCGAGGCGCCGGACATCTCGCTGATCCAGGCCGTGATCGAGGGCGTCCGCCGGCTCTGACCCCGCGGACCCGACCGCCCCGCACCTCTCAGCCCCACTCCAGGAGACCCGAATTGACGACCCAGAGCCTGGTGCCGGGCGCGGTCAAGATCCTCGTCGCCGGCGGCTTCGGCGTCGGCAAGACCACCATGGTCGGCTCGGTCAGCGAGATCGAACCGCTGCAGACCGAGGAGCGGATGACCCGCGCCAGCATCGGGGTCGACAGCCTCGACGGCGTCCAGGGCAAGTCCACCACCACCGTGGCGATGGACTTCGGGCGGATCACCGTCCGCGAGGACCTGGTGCTCTACCTGTTCGGCACACCCGGCCAGTTCCGGTTCTGGTTCATGTGGGACGACCTCGCGCTCGGCGCCCTCGGGGCGATCGTCCTCGCCGACACCCGGCGGCTCGAATCCAGCTTCGCCGCCGTGGACTTCTTCGAGCAGCGCGGCATCCCGTTCGCGATCGGCGTCAACTGCTTCCACGGCCGCCGCGACGCCAGCCCCGAGGACGTCCGGCGCGCCCTCGACCTCGGCCCCGAAGTCCCGATCGTGCTCTGCGACGTGCGGGAACGGGCGTCCAGCAAGGAGCTGCTGCTCGCCCTGCTCGACCAGGTGCACCGCAACGCCCTGTCCGCCGGGGGGCGTTGAGCGTCCAGGCCGTGCGGGCCGTACTGGCTTGGTGACTTGCCGGCTTGCCGGGGGCCGGGACCGGACCCGGTCTTGGTGTCGGGGTCGAGGGCAGGTCAGGGCCGGGTCAGGTCAGGGCCGGGTCAGGTCGGGGCCGGGGTTCAGGCGTTGGCCGGGGTGCGGTCGGTGAGCCCGGCCGGACCGTCGAGTCCGGAGAGCGCGTGGACCAGCGGTGCCAGCTCGGGCACCTCGGCGGCCTGCGCCAGCGTCGCCTCCAGGGTGGCGTCGTGCACCGGGCGGGCGGCCGTCAGCAGGGTGCGGCCCTCCGGCGTCAGCTCGGTGTAGATCCCGCGCCGGTCGTCGGCGCAGAGGTAGCGGCTGAGCAGCCCACGATCCTCCAGCCTGGTCACCAGGCGGGTCGTCGCGCTGCTGCTCAGGGCGGCGGCGCGGGCCAGCTGCTGCATCCGCATGTGCCACCCGTCCTGGCGCGACAGGGCGTCCAGCACCGTGTACTCGACCACCGAGAGCCGGTGCTCCGCCTGCAGCGCCTTCTCCAGCGCCGCGTCGATCAGCCCGTGCAGCGCGGCGAGAGTCCGCCAGCCACCCGCCCGGACCTCGGCCGCGTCGTCGCGGATACCCATAGCTCGCCTTCCCTTCCACTTCCCCGCACGTCTCACGACGTCTTCCCTGCGACAAGTATGCCAGCCGACGCGGATTAGCTGTCTATGCAAATAGTTTTCCTTATACCTCCCCCCGATGCCGGTACAGAGCGGGCTCCCCGGCCCAGGCGGCGGCACAGAGCGCGGCGGCCAGCTCCTCCGTGTAGCAGGCGGCTGCCAGCCAGGACCCGGCGAAGGCGTCGTGGTCGTCCGGGACCACCCGGCCGAACACGTCGCGGCGCCGGTCGGCCGCGGCGGCCCGCAGGGCGTCCAGGAGCTCGGCGGCCGTCACCAGCCCGGCGGCGCGCAGCAGGCTCCCGTCCGCGGCCGCCGTGGCCGCGCTCGGGGCCAGGGCGTGGCGCCCGGTGGTGACCGCCTGCTCGACCCGGCGGCCGAGCACGTGGACGGGTGGACCGTACGGGGCCTCGTTCGGGAGACCGACCGGGAGGCCGGGCCCGGCATCGGCTGGGGCGGCATCGGCGGGGGCGGTGGTCGGCTGGTCGGCAATCCGCTGGTCGGCGGTCCGGAGGTCGGCGGTCTGGAGGCGTTCGAGGCCGAGATTGACCCGGTCGGCCCGGTCCGCGGGGACGGCGAGCGAGGGAAGGCCGGGGGTCGCGGGGGCCGTCGGGGACTCCGGGGGTGTGCCGACCGCGAGCAGACGGAGCTCCGGGCGGTCCGATCGCTCCAGACGGCCGATCACCCGCAGCCGCAAGCCGGGCGCGGTGGCGAGCAGTGCGAGGTTCGCCCGGAAGGCCAGCCCCGGGTGCTCGTGCCCCGCGCACAGACCGACCACCAAGCCGCCGTCGGCGCCGTCGGTACCGCCCTCGCAGCGTCCCAGCAGCCGCAGCGACCCGCCCGGGCCGGCCGGAGCCGGGCCCAGCAGGGTCACGTCCAGGAACAGCAGGTCGCTCCCGGCCGGGCGGCCCTCGTACGGCAGCGACTCCGCCGCGAGCGCCCGCGCCACCTGGGCGGCCACCGGTTCGGCCCAGAGCGCGGCCACCGGCTCCACCGTCCACGCCGCGCCCGCCGCCCGGACCGCCCGGACGGAAGCACCCGCACCCAGCCGCCCGGCGGCGGACCGGGTGGCGCCCTGGACGGCCAGCCCGGCACGGCTGAACTCCCGGTGGCTGAGCGGAGCCTCCCCCAGCCGGACCGTCCGGTTGCCCGCCCCGACCGCCTGCGGGGCCGCGGCGGCCGCGTCACCGTGCGGCATCACCTCGGCCACCGTGCTGAGCCGGCCCCCGGCGTCCACCGCCCAACTCACCACTCCCGCATGCGTGGCCGTCAGCACCGGCTCGGTGAACAGCCCGTACAGCCGCAACCCGCCCTCCTCGCCGTACGCCTGGCGGGCGGTGCCGCGCAGCTCGGCGACCGGGCCGCAGCCGGTGCTCAGAGCGGTGGTCAGGTCCAGCAGTTCACGCAGACCGGCCACCAGGTCCGCCAGTCGGTGGTCCGGCGCCCCGGACCGGGCCGCGCGCACCCTCGTCACCACCGCGACCGCCGCCGCGGCCGGGCGGTACAACCCCGCCAGCCGCGCCCGGTGGGCCGCCCGCAGCAGCTCGGCCTGCGCGACCGCCCCCGCTCCGCTCACCCCGGCGGCCAGCACCGCGCACCCGGCCCGGTGGAGGTGGCGGGCCGCCGCCAGCTCCACCGGGGTGGGCCCGGCCTCGGACTGCGCCTCCGCCGAGGACGCTGGGGCGGCCTCGACCGGTGTGGCCTCCTCGGTCTCCTCGGCCTGCTCGGCCAGATCAGCCAGCTCGGCCAGCGGGCAGAGCGTGACCGCAGCGGCCCGGTGCACGCAGGCCGGGGCCAGCAGGCAGCCGCAGCGCACATCGTCCGCATCCGCGACCACCGCGCCCGGGGCGTGCAGCACGAGCGCCGTCTCCTCGTCCACCTCCACCCGCCACTCGTCACCGCAACGGGTCACCGGCCGCTCCGCGAGCTTCGCCGCCGCGCCGTCCAGCCGCTTCTGCAACCGGGCACTCAACCCGGCCACCACCTCCGCGACCACCTCAGGCCGGACCGTCGGCCAGCCGCTCGTCCGCTCCGCCACACTCATCGCACCTTCTCCCCCACCCAGCGGGCCAGTTCCAGCGGACTCAACGCCGCCACGGGCATGCCGGCCGCGACCAGCTGGCCCGCGACCGCCTTCGAATAGCGGGCCGTCCCCGTGTCGTCCAGCGCCGCGCAACCGAGCAGGTGCACTCCGGAATCCACCAGTGCCCGGGTCTGGGCCAGCAGCCCGCCCACCGGACCGCCCTCCTCGAAGTCGCTGACCACCACGACCAGCGTCCGGGACGGCACCGTCACCAGCTTCCGCGCGTACCGCAGGCCGCCCGCGATGCTGGTGCCGCCACCGATCCGCACCTCCAGCAGCACACTCAGCGGATCCTCGACCCGCTCGGTCAGGTCGACGATCTCGGTGGAGAACGCCACGAAGTGGGTGCTCAGCGAAGGCACCCCGGCCAGGATCGACGCCGTCAGCGCCGCCCAGACCGTCGACGCCTCCATCGACCCGGAGACGTCCACGACCAGGATCAGCCGCCAGTCGGCCGACTGCCGGGCCCTGGTCCGGAACACCGGGCGCTCGGGCACGATGAGGGTGCCGCCGCCGCCCGACGGGCGGGCCGTGGCGAGATTGGCGCGAATGGTCCGGTCCAGGTCCAGTCCGCCACCCGGCCGACGCGTCGGACGCGGCACGCTGATCCCGGTCAGCGCCGGACGCAGCCTGGTCGCCAACGCGCGCGTCAGCTCGTCCACCAGACGCCGCACCAGCGGACGCAGTCGCGCCACCCTCGCCTCCGGCAGGCCGCCCGCGTGCTCCAGCACCGCGCGCAGCAAGTCGACCGACGGGCGGACGGCCCCCGGCTCGATCGCCTCCAGGACGTCCGTCCGGCCCTGCGCCACGGCGGCCGCCAGCACCTCCTCCCGGACGCCCGGCCCGAACAGCGCCGACAGTTCCTCCGCCCACTCCCGCACCCCCGGGAAGGGCGCCTCGCGGCCGCCCCGCCCGGACCGCCCGTCCAGGCCCGGGCCGGAGCCCTCGCCTCGCCCGCCGCCGTACAACTCGTCCAGGGCGGTGGCGAGTCGGGCGCAACGCCCGCTCAGGCCACCGCTGCCGGGGCGACCGAGGAGCAGCCGCCAGCGCTCGGCCGGGGCGAGGGCGTGCCGCGTCGCGACGGGCACGGAAGGAAGAGGGCCGGCGTGGTGCGGTGGCTCGGGCACCGGATCGCCCCCGGGCGCCGGCAGCAGTCCGCGCCGGGCCAGCGCCGCGCGGGCGGCCAGATCCGCGCGGACCCAGCCGGCCACCACCGCCGGTGGGACGTCCTCGGGCAGGCTCGCGAGCCGGGCACCCAGGCGTTCCTCGACCAGGACCAGCAACCGGTCCCGGGCGGCCGGGCTGAGCGTGTCGAAGCCGCCGCGCAACGCCGGCAGCCGGTCCAGGAAGGCGGCGTCGGGCAGCGAGGTGACCCGCTCCAGCACGGGCTCCAGCGCCTCCGGCGCGGCGGCGAACAGCCCCTCCGCCGCCGTCAGCAGGCCGACCAGCCCCCGACCGAGCGCGTGCCGGGCCTCCGGACCGGTCGCCCCGTCCACCCACGAAGCCGCCCGCCCGCCCAGCACCTCCGCCCGCTCCCGGCCCAGCAGTACCCGCACCGCACCGGCCGCACCTCGCACCAACGGGCTCCCCCGGTCCGCGAGTTCGGCCAGCACGTGCCCCAGCCGCAACCCGCCGTCCAGGTCCGCCCGCCGCGCCAGCTCCACCAGCGCCCGCGCATCGGCCGGATCGTCCGACCCGCCCAGCCCCTCCAGCTGGCGCACGGCCGCCACGGTCAACATCTCGCCCACCGCCCCCAACCGCCCCGCGGGCCCGACCGACGCCCCGCCCGCATCGGGCGCGTCGGGCGCATCGGGCAGCAGTTCGGAGCCGTCGGAGCCGTCGAGGGCGTCGGGTGAGGGATACCCCGGGAGGTGGCCGGCGGCGAGGCGGTCGAGAAGGGCCAGGGCGTCGAGGAGTTCGGGGAGGGTGCCGGAGGACGGGAGGACGGCGGCGAGTTGGGTGAGGCGGGTGTCGGCGAGGGCCGGGAGGCCGCAGGCGGCCGCGTCGGTGAGGCCTTGGAGGACCTCGCGGGCGGTGGGGCCGTCGGCCTGCTCTTCTCGGCGGAGGCGTTCGCGCAGGGTGCCTTCGGCGGCCTGCGCGGGAGTGACGCCTCGGGTGCCCGCGACGGTGAGCATCGCGGCGGTGGCCGGGGTCCAGTGGAGGTTCCAGCGCGTGCCGATGGTTTCGGTGCCGCCCGCGCCGGTGGTGGTGACGGGGTCGGCGTAGGAGACCCCGCAGGTGGTGAGGCGGTGGAGGAGGATCTCGCGGCGGCGGTCGAGGGGGGTGCGCAGCGGGTCGAGGCGGAGTTCGCGGGGCTCGGGGTCGGCGGGGCCGGGGAGGCCGAGGTCGGCGAGGAGGGTTTCGACGGCGGGGGCGAGCCCGCTGCGCGGGGCCGCGGGGGTGGCGCGGCCGGTTCGGGTGCCGACCAGGACGCGTTCGAGGGCCCGGGCGACGGCCCGGCCGCGGCCGAGGGGTTCGCCTTGGGCGAGGACGGTCTGGACGGCTTCGACGAGTTCGCCGCGGCCGGGGGCGGCGTGGCCGCGCAGGCGGGCGAGGTCTCCGGCGAGGCGGACGATCTCGCGGGCGTCGGCCGGGCCGGAGGGGTGGTCCTGGCTGCGCAGCGCTTCGCAGATCCGGACGGCGGTGGTGGTGAGGGCCCGGGTGAGGCGGTCGGGGTCGCCGCCGGCGTCGAGGACGGTGTGCTGCCACTCGGGATCGCGGATGCCCGCCGGATAGCCGGAGCGGGCGTCGAGCAGCGGGTAGGTGTAGGGGATCAGGGAGAGGGCGTGCCCGAGGTCGTCCGGGTGCGGCGGTTCCTCGGTGGCGGCGGGCCCGTCCAGCAGGGCGGGCGCGTGGAAGGCGCCGACGACGGCGGCGACCCGACGCCCGCCGGCCGCCGCGGCCCGGATCCGGGCCCGCATCCAGGCTTCGCGCCGCAGGTCGTACGGGTCGACGCCGGGGCCGGTCTCGGCGTCGCGGCGCAGTGCCCAGCCGACCAGCAGGGCGGCGCGCCGGACGGCGTCGGGGGTGGAGCCGGGGGCTGCGGTCTCGACGAGGCGGTCCCACAGGTCGTCGTCGGAATCGCGCCCGGTGAGGCGGTGGCGCAGCGCGTCGGCGACGCCGGGGGCGCCTGGGGCACCGGCGACGGGCTGTTGTTCCTCGTGGGGCGTGGTGCGGTGGGCGAGCGGGAGGTCGCAGGCGAGTGTCTCGACGCCGTTGCGCCGGGCCCAGCGCAGGGCGACCAGCTCCGGGGAGAAGTCGGCGAACGGGTAGAAGGCGAGCCCGCCGGGGCCGGAGTCGGCGGCGGGGCCCCGGCCGCCCTCACGGCCGGCCGGGGCGGCCGCGAGGGCGACGGGGGCCTGGGTGGCCTCGTCCGCCAGCCAGCCGAGCCAGGGCTGGAACTCGGCGGGGAGTTCGACCAGCACCACCTCGGGTTCGGCGGCGTCGAGCAGCGCGGGGAGGACCGCGCTGAGCGACGGCGCGTGGTGCCGCACGCCGATCAGATAGGGCCCGGGCCGGCCTGTGCCGGAGTCCGCCAGGTGGTCGGCCGCGGCCCGGACGGCCTGGCGCGGGTCGCCCAGGCCGTCCAAGCCGTCCGGGCCGTCCAGGTGGTCAGGGCCGAGCGGACGGGCGGGGCCGTCCTGGTGGTCGCGGCCGGCCTGGCGATCAGGGCCGGCCGGGGCGGGCGTCACCGTGCTGGTCATCGCCTCATGCCTCCAGGGCCGAACGGAGGTCCCACAGGGTGCGCCAGGTGCCGGCGCCCTGTTCGGCGCGCCGACGGACCGGTCCGTCCCAGTAGCCGAGCAGTCGGGCGGCGTCGGCCGGGTCGTCCTTGCGCACGACGCCGATGAGCTGGCCGGGGAGGCGGCCGAGCAGGTCTCCGCCGTCGGGCAGGTAGGCGGCGGTGACGCCGAGCGCGGTGGCGACCGAGACGGCTTCCGCGGTGCTCATCACGGTGGACGGGCGCTCGACGTCCCAGCCTTCGGTGGAGCGGCCGGTGCGCAGGTCACGGAAGGCGGTGACGAGGGCCTCCAGGACGGCGTCGTCCACCGCGTAGGCGGCTCCGGCCCGGGCGACGGCGACGGTCGACTGCCGGCGGACGAGTTCGACCTCGGCGGCGAGGCTGGCGATCGGGCCGACCGTCTCGAAGTTGAACCGCCGCTTGAGCGCCGCGGACATCTCGCTGACGCCCTTGTCCCTCAGGTTGGCGGTGGCGATCAGGGTGAAGCCGGCGGCGGCGTGCAGCTGTCCGTCCGGGGTGCCGGCCAACTCGGGCACGGCGACCCGCCGTTCGGAGAGCAGGGAGACCAGCGCGTCCTGCACCTCGGGCAGGCAGCGGGTCACCTCCTCGACGCGGGCCACCGCCCCGGTGGTCATCGCGGTGAGCACCGGGGAGGGCACCAGAGCGTCCCGGCTGGGCCCCTTGGCGAGCAGGAGGGCGTAGTTCCAGCCGTACTTGAGCTGGTCCTCGGTGGTGCCGGCGGTGCCCTGGACGGTGAGCGCGCTGGTGCCGCAGACGGCGGCGGCGAGCAGTTCGGAGAGCATGGACTTGGCGGTGCCGGGCTCGCCGACGAGCAGCAGGCCGCGCTCCCCGGCGAGGGTGACGACGCAGCGTTCGACGAGGGCGCGCTCGCCGACGAACTTCTGCTCGACGGCGAGGCCGCGGCGGCCGGCCTTGAGCTTCTCGCCGTCGCTGCCCATGACGAAGGTGACGACGGCGCGCGGGGTGAGCCGCCAGCCGGGCGGGCGCGGGCCGGTGTCGTACGCGGCCAGGAACTCCAGTTCGGCGGCGTGCTTCTCCTCGGGCGGGATGATCTGCCGGCTCGCGGCGGCGGTGTCGGCACTCAGCGGCGTGCTGTTCGGCGGTGTGGCGCTCATCGGCGGGCCTTCCTGCGCTTGCTGGTCTGGAGCTCTTCGTAGCCGGGGGCGTCGCCGTCGAGGGTCCGCTGCCAGGCCCGGGCGAACAGCTCCGGGACGGGCAGGTGGGGCAGCGAGACGCGGTGGGTGGGCAGTTCGTAGAGCGCGGCCTTCCACGTCTCGGCGGGCAGGGCGGGGGACTTGGCCTCCTGCCAGCCGCCGGGCAGGAAGAGGGTGCGGCCGGCCCGGGCCCGCTTGGCCTCCAGCACCAGGTCGGTGGCGGCGAGTTCGGCGCGGGCACGCTTGAGCCTGGCCGGCTTCCAGCCCGTCCAGCGGGCGACGTTGCGGTCGGTGGGGTCGGGCAGGGCCAGCAGTTGGAGGTAGAGCACCGCGGCGTCCTCGCCGAGGCCGTGGGCCCGGGCCGCCTCGGCGACCAGGTCGGGGACGGTGAGCTGCGGATGCTGCAGCCAGGCCGCGGCGTCACCGGACGCGGCGGCGGAACTGACGGCGGGGCTGACGGCAGCGGGGCCCGCGGCGGCCGCCAGGCGCTCCACTTCGCCGCGCAGGACGGCCTCGATGGCGCCCCGCTCGGAGTCCAGCCAGTAGCCGGCGCCCAGCCCGCCGAGCAGTTCGAGCACCGGGTCGTCGGGGCCGGTGAGCCCGGCCGGGCGCAGCCAGACCCGCTCGTACTCGTCGTGGTACGGCGTCAGGACGAGGGCCGGGCCGCAGTCGACCAGCCCGGTCGGGCCGGCTCCGCCCACGGCCGGCAGGCCGAAGTGGGTGCGCAGGACGGCCGACATCGAGGCGCCCTTGGTGGTGTGGACGAGGTGGAGGTCGAGCAGCAGCTCCGGATCGGCGAGGCGGCTTCGCAGCGCGGCGGCGGGCGCGGGCAGCAACGGGCGCAGCGGGCTGTCGGCGGGCAGGTGGTAGGCGAGCCAGCGCAGGGCGTCGACGGCGCGGCCGAGGTCGCCGGGGGCGGGTGCGGCGCTCTGGTCCTCGGCGAGCAGCTGAGGGGTGGAGCCGCCGTCGTCGCTGAGCCGGAAGCCCGTGGTGCCGGTCAGCCAGGGGGTCTGTGCGGGGTTGAGCACCGCCTCGATGTGTTCGATCCGCGCGCCCGTGACGGTGGCCTGGGCGGCCTCGGGGAGGGTGACGAGCCGGCCGAAGTGCCGGATCCAGGCGGCGGCGCCGGCGTCGACGTCGGGGCCCTCCGTCCAGAGGGTCTTGGGGTCGGCGGGCAGCAGAGCGCCCCAGACGTCGGCGAGGGCGCTCCGGTCGCGGCCGCGCAGCCAGTCCCGGGCGGCCCTGGCCTCGGTGGACTTGAGGCCGTACTCGGCGAGACGGTCGGCGGACAGCACGGCGCTGTGCCACTGGAAGAGCCCGGGCGGCGGGCTGAGCAGCAGGGCGGCGCGGGCGGCGCCGATCCCGGTGAGCCCGCCGAAGGCGGTGGCACGGGCGGGCTGCCAGGGGACGCTGCCCCTCAGCGCGGCCACCCGCCAGAACTTGGCGATCCAGGCGGCGCTGACCCGCTCCTCGGTGCCGCGTTCCTTGACGGTGGTGAAGTGGGCGACGGGGCCGAACGCGCCGCTCGGGTCGTGGTCGACGGCGTACCACTGCTCCGTGCCCTCGTGGTGCCGGCGGTGGCCGAGGATGACGACGGTGCGGTCGCCGTGGCGCAGCACCTGCCCCTCGCGGGGGACGGCGGGCTGGCGGCGGTCGGTGCGGTCGGCGGGTTCGCCGAGGACGATCTCGCGCAGGGCGGCGCCGCGGTCCGCGAGCACTCCCTCGGTCAGTTCTCCGAGGAGCAGCACGAGGCTGGAGCGGTGGGCCGGTTCGGTGAGCGGGGCGGCCACCGCGTAGGCGAGGGTGTCGAGACGGCCGAGCAGGTGGAGCCAGCCGTGGTGGGTGTCGCCGTGTTGCAGGGTGACGGTGGCCGGGGTGCTCCAGCCCTCGCCGGTGGCGGTCGGCGGGTCGGCCAGGACGGCGGTGACGGCGCGCAGGTTGTTGAGCACCCGCCACCGGTCTCCGTCGCCCCAGTTGGGGCCGAAGCAGGCGACGTCGGGCAGGAGGGTGGTGACGGCCTCGCGCAGTTCGTGGTCACGGCCGTGCTCGGGCCGGTACTCGGCGGCCTCGGCCTTGGACGGCTTCTCGGCCTCCGGCTGCGGGACGAACCGGGCGGTCCGGTCGAGCAGGTCGGCGGCGGTGCGGGCGAGCCCGGCGACCCCGGCGAGCAGCAGCGGGTGGCTGATGCCGGGCAGGACGGTGCCGACCGCCTGAACGGGCAGGGCGCGGCGGGCGCCGCCGGAGCGGGCGAGCGGGCGCCGGACGCCCTGGGCGGTGATCCAGCGCTGCTCCTCCTCGGGCGCGGGCCGGCTGTCGGTCGGCCAGGCGGCGTCGATCAGGCGGGCGGCCTGCTCGGTGTCGACGCCCCGCAGGACGCGGGAGCCCGCCTCGTCGCGGGGCCGCAGGGCGTGCCAGTGGTCGAGCGGGGGGACGAGCGCGGTGCCGGCGGCGGCGAAGTCCCCCGGGCGGCAGGGGCGCAGGTCGATGCTGCGGTCGGTGTCCGTGGCCAGGTCGGGCAGGGTGAGGGCGAGGCCGCCGCGCTGCGCCTCGGTGACGACCGGTCGGGCCTGGCCGGGGAGGGTGAGGCGGCCGACCGGGACGTGGTCCGGGTGGCCGTCGGTGATCGGCAGGACGATGGCCTGTCCGTCGGCGGTCGTGGTGGTGACGGCGCGGCCGGGGTCGATCCGGACCCAGCTGCCGAGCACGGTGCCGTCGGTGCCGAGCGGCGTCTGCTCCAGTCCGGGCTGGAGCGGCAGCAGTCGGGCGCGAGCGGCGGGCAGCCAGCCGGCGGCCGCGGTGGCGGCGATCACCGGTGGTTCGGCGGCGCGGCCGAGGGCGCCGGTGTGCGGGTCGAGTTCGCGCAGGACGGCGCCGCCCTGGCCGTAGCGCAGCGTCCAGTGGCCGGTGCCGTCGCTGAGGACCCGGTGTTCGCCGGGCATCCGGGTGTCGCCGGGGTGCAGCGGGCGTTCGCCGGTGGTGCGGCCGCCGCCGGGCAGCGGGAGGGAGGGGGGCTCGGGATCCCGGTCGCCGTAGTAGTAGCCGGCGATGGACTCGCCGGTGAGTTCGATGACCTCGTCGGGCCGGCTGGACCAGTAGGCGTGCTGCTTTCCGTCCTGGTACCAGGCGACGAGGAGTTCGCCGTCGACGAAGCGCAGCCGGGGCTGGTTCCAGCGCTCCTTCGCCGGGGGCAGGCGCAGGGTGTGCTCCAGCAGGACGCCCTGCGGGCCGACCACGACGGCCTGGTCGTGGCGGGCGAGGATCAGGTGCGGCCAGGCGTCCTCGACGATCAGGCCGGTGAGGCGCCCGCCGTTGAGGCCGGGGGCGGCGGGCGACTCGGAGTCCGGTCCGGCGGAGTCGGGGTCCGCGGTGTCCGCAGGGTCCGCGGGGTCCGCGGGCTTGGCGGGGTCGGCCGGGTCGGTGAGCTTGGCCACGGCCTCTTCCAGGGCGGGCCAGCCGAGTTCGTCGAGGATGCCGGCGCCGAGCGCCCCGGCGAGCAGGCCGGTGACGTCGAGGGCGGCGATCCGCTCGGCGGCGGCCGGGGCGACGGCCCGCACGGCGGTGCGGTACGGGCTCAGCGACTGCACCAGGTCGGCGGCGGCGGCCAGGCCGCGGGCGGCGGTCAGCTCGTCGGCCCGGAGTTCGGCCCACTCCTCGAACAGGCGGCGCAGCAGCGGCAGGGCGGGCACCTGCCGCTTGACGGCGGTGTCCCAGGCGGGCGGGGTGGCGGCGAGCAGGGCGGGCCGGAAGCGCGGGTCGGCGGCGACGGCCGCGAGGCCGGTGCTGTCGGCGCCGCACTGGTCGACCCAGTCCTTGAGGTCGAACCGGTGGGTGGCCGACGGGTCGGCGACGGGCACGCCGTCGGCGAGCAGCTGGTCCAGCAGGTCGAGCTGCGTCCGGCTGCGGCGGACGTCGGTGTACAGGTCCACCGGGACCCCGTCGGCCCGCAGCCGCTCGGCCATCCGGCCGGCCAGGGCGACGGTGGCGGCGCAGCTGGGCCGGGAGCGCCAGCCGCGCCCGAGGTGGTGGCACCAGCGCTGGAGCCACGCGGCGGCAGGCTCGGCGCCCTCGGTGCGCGGGCCGGTGAGCAGCTGTTCGGCTCCGGTCTCGGCGAGCAGGTCGAGCCAGGCGGTGTCGTTCAGGGCGGTGTCGGTGCCGGCCGGGTCGGGCATCAGCTCCAGCAGGCGGGCCCGGACCGCCGGGTCGCGCCGGCCGAGTTCGGTCAGGGAGCCGTGCCAGGACTTCCAGAACGCGCCGGGCGCCCGGTTGACGCCCGGGGCGGCCAGCAGTTCGGCGAGCAGCGCCTGTTCGTGCTCGGCGCGGTCCAGCCCGGCGGCCTTGATCAGCGCGCGGGCGTCCTCGGCGACCCCGGCGTAGGGGGCCATGCCGGCGGCGGAGCGCTCGGTGCACAGCTGGCGGAAGCGCTGCCAGGCGGTCAGCGCGTCGAGCCGCCCGGCGAGCTCCTTGACGTACTGGCGCAGGGACTTGACGGTGAGCGCGCCGGCCAGGGCGAACTCCAGGAAGACGGCGCGCAGCCGTTCCTCGTCGACCGTCAGGCGGTAGGTGCGCTCGGCCTCGCGGGCCTTGCCGAAGTAGCTGGCGGCGTAGGTCTGGTTGCCGTGGGCGAGGAAGATCCGGCCGACCTCCTCGCAGAAGGTGGGCAGGAAGTGCGGCACGGCGCGGCCGAGACGGGCGGCCAGCTCCTCGAACCCGTCCTTGGCGGTGCCGGGCTTGGACCGGGCCTGGCGGGAGAGCCGTTCCATCTCCTTGACCAGGGCGAGCGCGTGGTGCCCGTTGGCCGGGTCGTGGACCAGCGCCCAGGCGGGGAAGCCGAGCGCCTCCTGGCGGACCTGGCCGACCTCGGCGGGCGCGCCGTCGGGGACCAGCCCGAGGAAGTCGACGGCGAGGTCCTCGGCCGGTCCGAGCGCGCCGGGGACCAGCCGGACGATCCGGCGCCCGTCGAGCGCGGGGTGGGTGTAGGCGCGGGCGGTGAGCACGTCGGCGGCGCTGTCGGGGCGGCCGGCGCCGGGCAGGGTGCCGGGCGGGAGCACGGCCCCCGCGTCGAGCAGCCGCTCGTGCGGCCCGGTGCCCTGGGCGGCCGCCCGGTCGGCGTCCTGAACGGCCCTCTGGTCGAGTCCGGTGGCGGTCATGCGGCGTCCTCCCCTTCGATGGTGCGGCCTGCGTACAGTGCGGCGGCCATCCGCATGCCCTCGGACCAGGCGATCGGGCCGACCTCGGCGAGCGGCAGCACCCGGCCGTCCGGGCCCGCCCAGCTGAGCGCGCCCGTCTCGCAGGCGTCGTACTCGTAGTAGTCGCCCACCCAGACGCGGGCCTCGACGGTGCGCCCCGCCTCCACCACGGGCTGGACGGCGGAGCCGCCGCGCACCCGGTGGCCGAGCCGGGCGCAGCGCCCGAGCAGCTCGCGCAGCTCCCGGTAGCGGCCGCCGGCGTAGGTGGCGACCTCGGTGCCGGCCGGCAGTTCGTCCGGCCGGTGCCAGACCTCCCGGTAGAGCTGCGGCACGCGCTGGGAGACGCCGATCTCGACGGCGAACTCGCGCAGGTCGTCGAGGTCCGGGAGCAGCACGGGGTGGGGTATCAGGATCTCGCCGTCGGTGAGCCGGACGGTGTCGCCGTCCAGGTCCACCAGGCCGATCCCGCGCTCGGCGTCCGCACCGCGCAGGAAGCCGGCGACGGCGCCGTCCGGGCCGGTGACCACCAGGTCGCGCAGGACGGCCTGCCAGGCCTCGTCCGCCCAGACCGCGGTCAGCACGGCGGCGGGCACCGGCAGCGAGCGGACCATCCACCGCTCGACGTCCTCCTGGCAGCGCCGCTCGTGCGCGGCCAGCCACTCGGTGAGCTGCCTGAGCTGGACGACCACCGGATCGTCACCGAGCTTCGACGGCAGGGACTTCAACTCGCGGCCCGCCGCGTTGCGGCAGACCACCTTGCCCTCCCCGTCGAGCGCGACGCGGTACCCTCCCGCGCCTGTTTCCACCCATGCCACGGACGTCTCCTCCCACCTGCCGGTTTGCGATGCGAGGAACGTAGCGAGGCCCACTGACAAAGCGGCGCCCGCGGAGGCCGTTCCGCGGCCTCCGGGGCGCAAACCCGTCGAACGAGTGAACGGGGCAGGCGACCCGCCGCCTGCCCCGCCACCCGTCTCCCGTCGCCCGTCAGGTCGGGCCTGACGTAGCGTCAACTCACTGGCGCCGCCCGGGGAACGATCACCGGCGCGCCGTCGCCGGGGGCGGCGAGCACGTCGCTGTCGATGTCGTACAGCGCGCGCACGAGCGGCGCGTCGACCACCTCGCGGGGCGGGCCGCAGGCCACCACCGAGCCGTCGCGCAGGGCGACGACCAGGTCGGCGTAGCGGGCCGCCGCCGCGAGGTCGTGCAGCACCATGACGACCGTCCGCCCGCCGGCGGCGACCTCCCGGACCAGCTCCAGCACCTCGACGGCGTGCCCGAGGTCGAGCGCGCTGGTGGGTTCGTCGAGCAGCACGACGGGCGCGTCCTGGGCGAGCACCATGGCGAGCCAGCAGCGCTGCCGCTGGCCGCCGGAGAGGCGGTCCAGCCGGCGGTCGGCGAGTTCCTCGACGCCGGTGGCGCGCAGCGCCCCGGCGGTGAGCCGCTCGTCGTCGGCCGACCACTGGCGGAAGAGCCCCTGGTGCGGGTGGCGGCCGTAGCGGACGAGTCCGGCGACGGTGACCGCCTCGGGGGCCTGCGGGCTCTGCGGGAGCAGCGCGACCCGGTGCGCGGCCTGGCGCGGCCGCAGCCGCCAGACGTCCTCGCCGCCGACCAGCACCCGCCCGCCCTCCGGCCGGTGCAGCCGGGCGACGGCCCGCAGCAGGGTGGACTTGCCGCAGCCGTTCGGGCCGACGACGGCCACCACCCGGCCGGCCGGGACGGTGAGGTCGACGCCGGCGAGCACCGGGCGGCCGGGGCCGTAGCCGGCGGTGAGGCCCTGGATCGTCAACTCCATCGCGGTTTCCTTCGGTTGGAGGGGGCTGCGGGCCGGCCGGCGAGGTGCCGGCCGGCCGGGCACGGGCCCGGACGAGGGCCCGACAGCGAACGCGGACCGGTCAGGAGGCGGCGAGCGCCTTGCCGATGTCGCCGATGACCACGTCGGCCGCGAGCGGCCCGCCGCGGGTGGACCAGACCGAACCGTCCACGGTGACGGCGTGCTTGTTCTTCACCGCGCCCAGCTCCTGGTAGGCGGGCTTGGACTGGACGTCCTTGAGCGCGGTCTTGCCGTCGTCGGTGAGGGTGGACAGGAACAGCCAGTCGCCGTCGATCTCGGCGAGCTTCTCCAGGCTGAGCGCCGGGCTGTGCGCGTTGCCGTCCTTGTCCTGCGCGGCCGGGCGGGTGAGGCCCATGTCGAGGGCGACGCCGCTGGCGAACTGCTTCTTCTCCATCCAGCTCGGCCCGGTCGGGTTCCAGCGGACGATGGAGACGGCCGCGCCCTTGTTCTTGCCGAGGTCTCCGCCGGCCTTGGCGGCCTTGGCCTCGTAGTCGGCGATCACCTTGTTGCTCTGGTCGAGCTTGTTGACGGCGTTTCCGATGCCGCGGAAGGCGAGCTTCCAGTCGTCGGTGGGCGCCATGGTGACGAGGGTGGCGGGGGTGATCTCGCGCAGCTGCTTGAGCATCTGCTCGTCCTGCATGTCGCCGGCCAGGATGAGGTCGGGCTTGGCGGCGATGACCTTGTCCATCACGGGCTGCAGCAGGTTGCCGACCACCGGGACGCCCTGGACCTTGTCCTTGAGGTAGGCGGGCGGCTCGTTGAGCCCCTGGCCGTTGGTGATGCCGACGGGCTTGACGCCGAGGGCGAGCACCGCGTCGAGGTCCTCCTGGGTGAGGGTGACGATCCGCTGGGGCGCGGCGGGGATCTCGACGGCCTTGCCGGTCGCGTCCTTGACGGTGCGCTTGCCACCGGCCGCGTCCGCAGCCGGGCTGCCGGCGGCGGAGGAGGAGCCCGCGGAGCCCGAGGAGGACCCGGAGGAGCCGCACCCGGCGAGCAGGAGGGCGGCCGCCCCGGTGACGGCCAGCGCCCGGGCCGCACGGCGGCGGACGGGGTGGAGCGGGCTCTGGGCGAACGGCATGGGTGCCTCCGGGCAGCGGTGGTACGGGGGTTGGGCGGCGTCCGGGCGACCCGGCACGATGACGGTGCCCACAGGACGATGCGCTCATTAGGTTAGCCTTACCTTATGACATTGTCGCAAGTGGGCGCCCCTCGGGAGTCCCGCACCGAGCCGGACGCCCCGCCGCCACCGACGCCACCGCGCGGGGACGGCCGCCGCGCCGCCTGGCCGATCGCCCTCGGCGCGGTCGCGGTCCTGCTCGCCCTCGCCGCGCTCTCGCTGTCCGTCGGCGCCGGAGAGGTCGGCCCCGGGCGGGTGCTGGACTACCTGTTGGACCGCCACGGCGCCCGCGCGGACGGCCGGCTCGCCCTCGTCGTCGGCGACCTGCGCCTGCCCCGCACGGCCACCGCCCTGCTGGTCGGCGCCGCGCTCGGGGTCGCCGGGGCGCAGTTGCAGTCCGTCACCCGCAACCCGCTCGCCGAGACCGGACTGCTCGGCGTCAACGCCGGCGCCTCGCTGGGAGTCGTGCTCGGCATCGCCGTGCTCGGCGTCCAGACCTCGTACGGGTACCTGGCCTTCGCCTTCGGCGGCGCCGTGCTCGCCAGCACGCTGGTGCTGCTCATCGCGGGCGCCCGGGGCGGGTCCCCGATGCGGCTGGTGCTCGGCGGCTCCGCGGTCGGCGCCACCTTCGGCGGGCTCACCGGCGTGCTGATCGTCAACTCGCCCGAGGCGTACGACCGGTACCGGGTGTGGGTGCTGGGCTCGCTGGCCGGGGTGGAGGGCTGGACGACGCTGCGCCAGCTCGCCCCGGTGCTCGGCGTGGGCTTCCTGCTCGCCCTGCTCGCCACCCGGCCGCTCACCGCGCTCGCGCTCGGCGACGACCTCGCCCGCGGCCTCGGCCACCGGCCCGGCGCCACCCGGGCCGCCGTCGCCTTCGCCGTCACCCTGCTGACCGCCTCGGCCGTCGCGCTGGCCGGCCCGATCTCCTTCCTCGGCCTGCTCGCCGGGTTCCTGGCGCGGGCCGTCGCCGGCCCCAGGGTCGGGCAACTCACCGTGCTCGCCGGACTGTTCGGCGCCGCCGTGCTCACCGGGGCCGATGTGCTGGCCCGGGTGGTGGCCCGCCCGTTCGAGGCGCCGGTGTCGGTGATCGTCTCCCTGGTCGGCGCCCCCGCGCTGATCGCGATCGTCCGCTCCCGCCGGACCGCCGCGCTCGGCATGGCCGACCCGGCCGAGGCCGCCCCCGTCCGGCGGTCCGAGCCGCCCGCGCCCAAACCCGACCTGGTGGTGCGGCGCGGCGCCTGGTCGCTGCTGCTCCCCCGCCGGGCACTGCTCGCCTCGCTCGCCCTGGCCGCGGCGCTGCTCGCCGTCGTCGTCGTGTCCGCCCACGCCGGGCAGAGCGAACTCGGCCTCGGCCGCACCCTCCAGGCCGTGTTCGGCTACGGCGACCGGCTGGACGTGCTGCTGGTGCAGAAGTTCCGGCTCGGCCGGATCGTCGCAGGGCTCGCCGCCGGCGCCGCCCTCGGCCTGGCCGGCTGCCTCACCCAGACCCTCGCCCGCAACCGCCTCGCCACCCCCGAACTGCTCGGCGTCAACGACGGCGCCACCGCCGCCGTCCTGATCTCCGCCACCGTCTCCGGTACCTTCGGCGCCTGGTGGGCCGGCCCGCTCGGCGCGCTGGCCGCCGTCCTGGTCGTCACCCTGGTCTCCGGCGGGCTCGGCGCGCAGGGCTACCGGGTGCTGGTCGTCGGCCTCGCGATGTCCGCGCTCGCCTCGGCCGTCATCCAGGTCGCGCTCGCCCGCCGCTCGCTCAACTCGGCCGGCTCGCTGTACGTCTGGACCTCCGGCAGCCTCAACGGGCGGGACTACGCCATCGCCACCCCGGTCCTGATCGGGCTGGCCGTGCTCGTGCCGCTCGCCCTGGCGGTGGCCCGGCGGCTGGCGGTGCTGCGCTTCGACGACAGCGTGGCCGCCTCGCTGGGCGTCGACCCGGGCCGGGTCCGGCTCGGCTGCCTGCTGCTGGCCGTCGCGCTGGCCGGGCTGGCCGTCGGCGTGTGCGGGCCGGTCGGCTTCGTCGCGCTGGCCGCGCCCGTGATCGCCGGGCGGCTGGCCGGGCCGGCGCGCGTGCCGGTCCTCGGCTCGGCGCTGACCGGCGCCGTCCTCGTCGTGCTCGCCGACACCGTGGGGCGGGTGCTGATCGGCGGGGTGGAGATCCCCGTCGGCATCGTCACCACCGTCCTCGGCGGCCCCTTCCTGCTCTGGGTGCTGCTCGGCCGCAAGGGCACCCCCGCCTAACCTCCCCGAGGAGTCCCGCAGATGGAAACCCTTCCCCTCGTCGAGCCCGATCCGGCCGACCCCGCCTACCGCCTGGTCACCTTCGTGCACGAGGACGCGTCGTGCGACGGCGTGCTCGCCCTCCTGCACACCGTCACCGACAAGGACCGGCACGCCGGCGACCTCGCCCCGCACCTGATGACCCGCCGCGACGACGGCCGCTGGTCGATCACCTACCGGCTGCGCGCCGACCACCGGGCGTCCTACCAGCTGTACCCGTTCCGGGGGGACGCCCCCGGCACCGCCCGGGCGGACTGGCTGCGCGTCCTCGACCACGCCCGCCCCGACCCGCACGACGCCGCCCCCCGGCTGCCCGCCCGCGACGGGCGCCACCCGTCGTCCGTGCTCAGCCTGCCCGACGCCCCCGCCCAGCCGTACGTCCGGCGGCGCGACGGCGTGCCGCGCGGGCGGACGGTGGCCCACGAGGTGGCCGGGCGGCGGGTGGACGTCCACCTCCCCGCCGGGGGCGGGCCCTCCGCCGGCGGCGGGCCGTTCGCGGTGGCCGTGCTGCTGGACGGCGAGATGTGGGGCGAGGTGCTGTCGGTCGGCGACACCCTCGACAACCTGACGGCGGACGGCGCCATCCCGCCCACCGTCGCCCTGCTCGTCCACACCATGGGCCCCTGCCGGCCCGACGACCTCAGCTGCAACCCGGCCTTCGTCGACCTCCTCGCCGACCGCCTCCTCCCCTGGGCGGCGGCGGAGTTCGGCACCACCACCGACCCGGCCGACACCGTCATCGCCGGCCAGAGCGCGGGCGGCCTCACCGCCGCCTTCGCCGCGTTCCGGCGCCCCGACCGCTTCGGCGGCGCGCTCTGCCAGTCCGGTTCCTTCTGGTGGCCGGACGAGACCGAGTTCGACGAGGGCAGTGAGTGGCTGACCCGCCAATTCGCCCGCGAGCAGCGGCGGGAGGCCCGGTTCTACGTCGAGGTCGGCCTCCAGGAGTGGATGCTGCTCCCGCAGAACCGCCACCTGCGCGACGTCCTCACCGCCCGCGGCTACGACCTCGCGTACCGCGAGTTCAACGGCGGCCACGACTACGCCTGTTGGCGCGGCGGGCTGGCGGACGGACTGGCGCACCTGCTCGGGGCTGCCTGACGGTCCCCACCGGATCGGCGGACCGGCGCGCGGCGACGGGGGCGTGCTAGCGTCCCGGTGGCGGCGCGCCGGTGACCGCCCCGGACGAGATGTGCGCCGTACCCGGCCCGCCAAGACGACGCACCGAAGGAGACGTCATGGCCGCCGGTGCCCCGATCGCCCGTCCGCTCGACGTGCGGTGGATCCACGGGTCCCCGTCCGCGAAGCACAACGCGGACCCGGACATCCAGGTCCACGCGTACGACGAGCACACCGTCATCCTGCGGCAGAACAAGGCGGTCAACTACGAGGCGCCGTTCCTGTTCCTGCTGTTCGGGGGCGAGCGGGCCGTCCTGATCGACACCGGGGCCACCGCCTCCGCCGCGTACTTCCCGCTGCGCACCGTGGTCGACGGGCTCATCGACCGGTGGCTCGCCGACCACCCCCGCGACGGCTACGGACTGCTCGTCCTGCACACCCACCCGCACGGCGACCACGTCGCGGGCGACGGACAGTTCGCCGACCGGCCCGCGACGACCCTGGTCGGCGCCGACCCGGCCACGGCCTGGCCGTACTTCGGCTTCGACCAGGACCCGGACGCCGTCGCGCGGGTGGACCTGGGCGGCGGCCGGGTGCTCGAATGCCTGGCCACCCCGGGCCACCACCCGGCGGCCGTCACCTACTACGACCCGTGGACGGGCCTGCTGCTCACCGGCGACACCGTCTACCCGGGCCGCCTCTACATCGACGACTGGCCGGCCTTCACCCGCACCGTCGACCGGCTGATCGACTTCGCCGAACGCCGCCCGGTGACGCACCTGCTCGGCTGCCACATCGAGATGACCCGCACCCCCGGCGTCGACTACCCCATCCGCACGACCCACCAGCCCGACGAGCCGCCCCTGCAGCTGACCGTCGGACACCTCCGGGCCATCCGCACCGCACTCGCCGACCTCGGCGACCGGCCGCGCCGGCACGCCCTGCCCGACCTGATCCTCTGGCCGAGCGCCTGAGCCCATCGGCCGGGCGCCCGGTGATCAGTCCTTGTACGGGACGAGCCGCGAGAGGTCCAGTTCGAAGCCGAACGGATCGGGAACCCTGATCGTCCCGCCGAACTCCCGCTCGGTCCTCGTGTGGTACCGGTCGTGGTTCGGCTCGGAGAACAGCGTGACCGTCTGCTGCCGCGGGTCCACGATCAGGTAGAGCGGGAAGCCCATGCGCGGGTAGTCGCGGACCTTCCCCGTCCAGTCGTTCTCGGGATTGGACGGGGAGACGATCTCGACCGCGATCAGGGCCAGCTCGGCGGGGATGTCGTGGCCGGCCAGGTCGATGACGTCCTCGGGCAGGTAGGTGAGGTCGGGATTGCGCACGGAGCCGACCTCGGGTGAGGAGAGGTCACTGTTCCCGGTGGGGAAGTAGCCGGGAGGGCAGTGCGCCTCGAACTGGCGTTGGACCAGCGCGAGGTTCAGCTGGTGGACCGACGACGGTGACGCCTGCATGACGATGATGTCGCCGGACAACTCCACCTTGTAGCCGTCCGGGAGACTGCGCCGGGCCTCTTCGAGAAGACGGTAGTGCTCGGGGTTCATGGGCTCTCCTCCAGTGCTCCGGCCACCGTACGGCAGCCGGAGCCGATTCAGGGTCCCGGCGCCTCCCGGGGGAGGCGGGTGGTGAGGAGGGTGCCGGCCGCGACCAGGGCGGCGGTGAGCAGGAGGGCGAGGCGGTAGGGGCCGGGTGAGCCGCCGTCGGTGTCCAGGGCGCCGATGAGGGCGGCGGTGGCGGCGATGCCGAGGGCGCCGCCGAGGGTTCGGACGATGGTGAACAGGCCCATGGCGCGGCCCATCGCGGGCCCGGGGACGTCGGCGAAGCCGGCGATCTGGACGGTGAGCACGGCGGTGCCCAGGACGAGCCCGACCGCGAACATCAGCGCCCGTACGGCCCAGGGGTTCTCGGCGAAGCCGAGGGCGGCCAGGACGAGGGCGGCGAGCAGCAGCGCGGGCAGCGCGAGGCGGCGGGGGCCGAACCGGGGCAGCAGGCGGTCGACCACCTGGGAGGCGGCCATCAGGCCGATCGCCTCGGGGAAGACGCTCAGCCCGGCGTCGAGGGCCGAGGCCCCGAGGGCGGCCTGGTAGAGCAGCGGGAGGACGAACAGCGCGCCCATCAGGCCGGCCGAGGTGAGCAGGGCCAGCCAGGTGGCGGTGCCGAAGGTGCGGTCGGCGAGCTGCCGCAGGTCCACCAGCGGTTCGGCGGCGCGGAGTTGGTGGCGCACGGCGATGCCGAGCAGGACGAGGCCGGCCACGCCGCTGAGCGCCACTCCCGGCGAGGACCAGCCGTGCGCCGGGCCGAAGCCGAGCGCGTAGGTGAGCAGTCCGAGGCCGGGGGTGGCGAGCAGGAAGCCGGTGGTGTCGAAGCGGCCGGCCGGGGGCTCGTCCGCCGCGCGCAGGCCGACGAGCCCGGTCACGACGGCCGCGACCCCGATCGGCACGTTGACCAGGAACAGCCAGTGCCAGGAGAGGTGTTCGGTCAGGAGGCCGCCGAGCGGCGGGCCGAGGGCGGGCATCAGGGCGGTCGGGACGATCAGGATCCGGCTCAGGCCGGCCCGTTCGTGCGGGGCGAAGGCCCGGAACAGCAGGGTCATCCCGACGGGGGTGAGCAGCCCGCCGGCCACGCCCTGGACGGCCCGCGCGGCGGCGAGCGAGCCGAGGCCGGGCGCGGCGGCGCACAGGGCGGAGGCGAGGGTGAACGCGGCCAGCGAGCCGAGGAAGACCCGTTTCACGCCGAACCGGTCGCCGAGCCAGCCCGCCACCGGCAGGCCGACGGCGAGGCCGACCAGGAAGGCCGTCTCGACGGCGTTGGCGGCCGAGACGGGCCGCCCGAAGTCCTCGGCGATGGTGAACAGCGCGGGGTTGACGATGGTCGAGTCCAGGCCGTTCATGCACATCGCGGCGGTGTAGACCACGACCACCGCGGCGCGCCCCGCGAGCAGGGGGCGCGCCGGGGCGGCCTCGACGGCCGGAGGGGTCACAGGTCGGTCCAGTGGGCGGTGATCCACTGCACGGCGTCGGCGCGCTCGCACGGGCCGTGGGAGACGTTCCAGCCGGCCGGGACGGCGGCGAAGGCCGGCCAGAGCGAGTGCTGGCCCTGGTCGTTGACGAGGGCGAGGAACTCGCCCTCGCCGTCGAAGGGGTTGGCGGGGGCGTCACTCATCGGAGGACTTCTCCAGGTGGTCGGTGATCACGCGGGCGATGTGCGCGATCGGGGCGGGCAGGGTCATGTCCTTGTGCGAGCAGGCGACGTCGGTGTTGTCGATGCGGCCGGACACGTACGGGGTCCAGAGTTCGGGCACCAGGGTCTCGTCGATGGTGTCGACGGTGGCGCGGAAGAACAGCACGTCGCCGTCGAAGGGGCGGTGGTCGTGGCCCCGGACGAGGTGGTTGGTGTTGAGGTAGATCCGGTTGAGGGCGGCCACGGTGGCGTCGTCGAGTCCGGCCAGCGGGCTGCCCTCGCGGCGCAGCAGCTCGGTGACGGCGGCGAGTTCGAGCGGCCGCCCGGCGAGGTCCTCGGGGCCGTAGCCGCCCATGGTGAGCAGCGCCTCCAGCGCCTCGGCCTGGTCGGGGACGGGCAGGTCGCGGAAGCCCTCGGCGGGGTAGGCGTCCAGGATCGCGAGCAGTTCGACGGCGTGGCCGAGGTCCTGGAGCCGGACGGCGACGGCGTGCGCGATGATCCCGCCGGTGGACCAGCCGAGCAGCCGGTACGGGCCCTCGGGCTGGACCTCGCGCAGCCGGTCGACGTAGTGCGCGGCCAGTTCGTCCAGGGTCTGCGGCAGGGGCCGGGCCGCCGTGGCGGCGCCGACGCCCTGGGCCTGGAGGCCGTAGATCGGCAGGTCGGCGGGCAGGTGGCGGATCAGGCCGGTGTAGCACCAGCTGAGGCCGCCGGCGGGGTGGACGGCGAACAGCGGGGTACGGCGTCCGGGCGCGGCGGGCCGCAGCGGGAGCAGGACGTCCAGCGCGTCGGCGTCCTGCGAGCCGGCCGCCAGGGCCGTGTCGAGGGCGGCGACGGTGGGCGACTGGAACAGGGTGCCGATGCCGACGTCCAGGCCGAGCAGTTCGCGGATCCGCCCGGCGAGGCGGACGACCAGCAGCGAGTGGCCGCCGAGGGCGAAGAAGTCGTCGTCGACGCCGACCGTCGCGACGCCCAGCACCTCGGCGAAGAGTTCGCACAGCTGCTGTTCGCGCGGGGTGCGCGGCGGGCGTCCGGCGCCGGTGGCGGGCGCGTCGGGGGCGGGCAGGGCGCGGCGGTCGAGCTTGCCGTTGGCGGTGAGCGGCAGCCGGTCGAGCAGGACGACGGCGGAGGGCACCATGTGGGCGGGCAGCTCGGCGGCGGCGTGGGCGCGCAGGTCCTCGGGGGTGGGGGCGGCGGCGCCGTTCGACTCCTCGGGGCCCGCCGTGGTGACGGCGTAGCCGACCAGTCGCTTGTCGCCCGGGGCGTCCTCGCGGACGACCACGGCGGCGTCGGCGACGCCCGGGTGGGCGGCCAGCACGGCCTCGATCTCGCCGAGTTCGATCCGGAAGCCGCGCAGCTTCACCTGCTGGTCGGCGCGGCCGAAGTACTCCAGGACGCCGTCGGCACGGCGGCGGGCGAGGTCGCCGGAGCGGTACATCCGGGTGCCGCGTTCGCCGAACAGTTCGGCGTACGGGTCGGCGACGAAGCGTCCGGCGGTGAGGTCGGGGCGGCCGAGGTAGCCGCGGGCCAGGCCGGCCCCGGCGACGTACATCTCGCCGGTGACGCCGGGCGGGACGGGCTGGAGGTGCTGGTCCAGGACGTAGACCCGCAGGTCGGGGATGTTGACGCCGATGGTGCTGCTGCTTCCGGCGGCGGCGGTGGCCCGGTCGAGGGCGATGTAGGAGACGTGCACGGTGGTCTCGGTGATGCCGTACATGTTGACCAGGGTGGGCGCGTCCTCCGGGTGGCGGGCGTACCAGTCGTCGAGCCGGGCCAGTTCGAGCGCCTCGCCGCCGAACACCACGTAGCGCAGGGCGAGTTCGGAGCCGGGGCGGTCCCGGTCGGCGGCGCTGAGCTGGTAGAAGGCGGACGGGGTCTGGTTGAGCACGGTGACGCGTTCGCGGGCGAGCAGGTCGAGGAAGGCCGCCGGGTCGCGGCTGACCAGGTGCGGGACGACGACCAGGCGGCCGCCGTGCAGCAGGGCTCCCCACAGCTCCCAGACGGAGAAGTCGAAGGCGTAGGAGTGGAAGAGGGTCCAGACGTCGTCGGCGCCGAAGCCGAACCAGTGGTCGGTGGAGCTGAACAGCCGGACCACGTTGTGGTGGGTGACGGGGACGCCCTTGGGCCGGCCGGTGGAGCCGGAGGTGTAGATGACGTAGGCGGTGTCCTCGGCGCGCAGCGGGCGGGTGCGCTCGTGCCGGGCCAGCGGGGTGGCCGGGTGGGCGGCCGACTCCGGGCCGTCGACGAGCAGTTGGGGCACCTGGTGGGCGGGCAGCCGGGGCGCGGTGGCGCGGTCGGTGAGCAGGGCGGCGGGGGTGGCGTCGGCCAGCATGTAGGCGAGGCGGTCGGCCGGGTAGTCGGGGTCGAGCGGCAGGTAGGCGGCGCCGGACTTGGCCACCGCGAGGAGGGCGACGACGAGTTCGAGCGAGCGCGGCAGGGCGAGGGCGACGATGGTGCCGGGGCCGATGCCGTTGGCGGCCAGCAGCCGGGCCAGGCGGTCGGCGCGGGCGGCGAGCTCGGTGTAGTCGAGCTGCTCGTCAGCGCAACTGACGGCGACGGCCCGCGGGTTGGCGGCGGCCGCGGCCTCGAACAGCTCGGCCAGGGTGGCGTCCGGGGCCGAGGTGTGCGGAGTCGAGGTGTGCGGAGCCGAAGTGTGCGCGGCCGAGGTGTCCGGAGTCAGGACGTGCGGCGCCGACGTGTGCGGGGTGCCGTTCCACTCGACGAGGGCGCGCAGCCGCTCCTCCTCGCCGATCAGCGGGAGCCGGCCGATCGCGGTGTCGGGGGCGGTGGCGGCGGCGGTGAGCAGCCGGGCGAGACGGGTGGCGAGCCCTTCGACGGTGGCGGCGTCGAAGAGGTCGGTGCGGTACTCCAGGAAGCCGCCGATGCCGCCGCCGGGGAGCTCGCCCGCGTTGAGGGTGAGGTCGAACTTGGCGGTGCCGCTGGGGACGGCGGCGATCCGGGCGGTGAGGCCGCCGCCCAGCGGGTGGGGCTCGTCGGGGCGGCTCTGCCAGGCGAGCATCACCTGGAACAGCGGGTGGCGGGCGAGGGAGCGCGGCGGGTTGAGCTCCTCGACCAGGCGGTCGAAGGGCAGGTCGGCGTGCTCGTGGGCGGCGAGGACGGTGCCGCGGACCTTGCCGAGCAGCTCGCGGAAGGTCGGGTCGCCCGAGGTGTCGGTGCGCAGGACCACGGAGTTGACGAAGTAGCCGACCAGGTCGGCGGTCTCGGGGTCGTCGCGGCCGGCGACCGGGGTGCCGACGGGGATGTCGGTGCCGCAGCCGTGCCGGGTGAGCAGGGCGGCGAGTCCGGCCTGGACGGCCATGAAGACGGTGCCGCCGGCCGACCGGGCGAGCTCGGCGAGGGCGGCGTGCGCCTCGGCGTCGAGGGTGAAGGGCACGGTGGCGCCGTGGTGGCCGGCGACGGCGGGGCGCGGGCGGTCGGTGGGCAGTTCCAGCTGGTCGGGCAGGCCGGCCAGGGCGGTGCGCCAGTACTCCGACTGCCGCGCGGCGAGCGGGCTGGGCGCCTCGGTGGTGCCGAGCAGCTGCCGCTGCCAGGCCGTGTGGTCGGCGAACTGCACAGCGGGCGCCGGGAGTTCCGGTGCGCGGCCGGCCAGCCGGGCGGTGTAGGCGGCGGCAAGGTCGCGGACCAGCGGGGTGGTGGAGGCGCCGTCGCTCGCGATGTGGTGGAGCAGCAGGAGCAGGGTGTGTTCGGCCGGGCCGTGGGTGAACAGGGTGGCGCGCAGCGGCGGCCGACCGGTGAGGTCGAAGGCGTGCCGGACGGCTTCGGCGAGCTCGGTGCCGTCGTGCAGGTCGACGGGCGCGGCGGGCAGCACCCGCTGGTACGGCGTGCCGTCCGGCTCCTCGCCGTAGACCGTGCGCAGCACCTCGTGCCGGGCGGTGAGGTCGCCGAGGGCGAGGGTGAGGGCGGTCCGGTCGAGCGGGCCGGTGAGGGTGAGGGCGAGCGGGATGTTGTAGGTGGGGCTGGGGCCCTGGAGCCGGTGCAGGAACCACAGGCCGCGCTGGGCGGGCGACAGCGGCATCCGTTCGGTGCGCGGCACGGGCACCAGCGCGGGGCGGGCCTCGGGCTCGCCGCCGGGGTGCGTGTCGAGCAGGGCGGCGAGGGCGGCCGGGGTCGGGTGGCGGAAGACGTCGGCGAACCCGACGGCGGCGGCGAAGGTCTCGCGCAGCCGGGCCGCGAGGCGGCCGGCCAGCAGCGAGTGGCCGCCGAGGTCGAAGAAGGAGGCGTCCCGCCCGGGTGCCTGCGGCAGGTCGAGGACGTCGGCGAACAGCCCGCAGACCAGTTCCTCCTGCGGCGTGGCCGGGGCCGTGCCGGGCTCGGCGGCGGCGGGCTCGGGCAGGGCGCGGTGGTCGAGCTTGTCGTGGGCGGTGCGCGGCAGTTCGTCGAGGACCAGGACGGCGGCCGGGACCATGTGTCCGGGCAGCCGGGCGGCGAGGGCGGCCCGCAGCGCGGCCGGGTCGAGGGCGACGCGGGGGGCGGGGGCGGGCTCGGCTGCGCCCCCGGTGACGGTCTCGGGGACGGCCTCGGACTCGGGAGCCGCCTCGGGAAGGGCCTCCGGGACGACGTACCCGAGCAGCCGCTTGCCCTGCGGACCGGAGCGGGCGATCACCACGGCCTGGGCGACGCCCGGCAGTTCGGCGAGGACGGCGGCGATCTCGCCGGGCTCGATCCGGAAGCCGCGGATCTTCACCTGGTCGTCGGCGCGGCCGAGGAATTCCAGGGTGCCGTCCGGTCGGCGGCGGGCGAGGTCGCCGGTGCGGTACATCCGGTCGCCGGGCGGGCCGAACGGGTCGGCGAGGAAGCGCTCGGCGGTGAGGTCGGGGCGGCCGAGGTAGCCGCGGGCCAGGCAGGCCCCGGCGACGTACAGTTCGCCGGCGACGCCGTCGGGCGCGGGGCGCAGCGAGCCGTCGAGGACGTAGGCGCGGGAACCGCGCACCACCCGGCCGACCGGGGCGCCGTCCGGGCCGGGCGTCCAGGCGTAGGCGTCGACGGTCGTCTCGGTCGGGCCGTAGAGGTCGATCGGGTGCAGGCCGGGTGCGGCGGTGA
Source organism: Kitasatospora sp. NPDC057940 (assembly GCF_042887425.1). Classification (NCBI taxonomy): domain Bacteria; kingdom Bacillati; phylum Actinomycetota; class Actinomycetes; order Kitasatosporales; family Streptomycetaceae; genus Kitasatospora; species Kitasatospora sp. NPDC057940. Next base: position 130,969 of record NZ_JBHVPH010000008.1, on the reverse strand, counting down.
GGCGCTGCCAGAGGGCGGGCGGGGTGGCCTCGCCGCCGACCGCGATGACCGCCGGGCGGTGCCACTCCTCGTCCAGGATGCCTTCGGAGAGCAGGACTTCGAGGTAGGAGGGGGTGACGTCGAGGTAGTCGACGCGCTCCCGGTGCAGGTGGCCGGCCAGGGCGGCCGGGTCGCGGTAGGTGGCATCGTCGAGCAGGTGCAGCTCGTGGCCGTGGACCATCCACAGCACCGGGTCCCAGGAGGCGTCGAAGGCGAACGAGGCGCTGTGGGCGACGCGCAGGCGCTCGCGGCCGGTGCGGCGCACGGCCGGGGCGATGTGGTCCTCGCCGTGGCCCGCGTACAGGTTGGCCAGCGAGGCGTGGGTGACGACGACGCCCTTGGGGCGGCCGGTGGAGCCGGAGGTGTGCAGCACGTAGGCGGCGTGGTGGGGCCGGGGGGCCGGGGGCGCGGTGGCGGGCTCGGCGTCCGCGTCCCCGGGAAGAACGGCGGGCAGGCCGGCCGGCAGGTCCAGTTGGGCGAGGGCCTCGGCGGTGCCGACCGCGCAGACCGGGCGGGCGTCGTCCAGGACGGCGGCCAGGCGCTGCCGGGGGTGGGCGAGGTCGAGGGAGACGCAGGCGCCGCCGGCCTTGAGCACGCCGAGCATCGCGACCAGGGTGTCCACGCCGCGCGGCAGGGCGAGCGCGACCGGCGCACCGGCGCGCACGCCGAGGGCGATCAGGCGGTGGCCGAGGCGGTTGGCGGCGGCGTCCAACTCGGCGAAGGTGAGGGCGACTTTGCCGCTGCGGACGGCGACGGCGGCCGGGGTGCGGGCGGCCTGCGCGGCGAACAGCTCGGGCAGCGTGCGGTCGAGCGGCGGCTCCGCGCGGCCGGCGGTGGCGCGGCGCAGGCCGTCCGGGTCGAGCAGGTCGATCCGGGCGATGGGCGTCTGTGGGGCGGTGAGCAGCAGGTCGGCGAGGGCGTCGAGGTAGCGCAGCAGCCCGTCCCGGTGGGCGGCGAGCGAGGTGGCGTCGTGGCGGGCGGGGTCGGCGTCCAGGACGAGGCGCAGCGCGCCGCCGGGGGCGGGCGAGACGCCGACGGCGAGGTCGTCGACGGGCCCGGCGGCGAGGTTGCGGACGACGCCGGGCAGGCCGGCCAGGTCGAGATCGCCCTCGAAGGCCTTGATGTTGACCATCGGGCCGAACAGGGCGCGCCGCTCGCCGGTCAGCCCGAGGTCGCGGCGCAGGTCCTCCAGCGGGTAGCGCTGGTGGCGGCGGACGGCGCGCAGTTCGCGGACCACCCGGCGCAGCAGCGCCTCGGCGCTGTCGGCGGGGCGGACGGCCAGGCGCAGCGGGAGGACGTTGGCGGCGGCGACGGGGGTGCGCAGGGCGGCCGGTCCGCGGCGGTTGGCGAGCGGCAGGCCGAGCACGACGTCCTCGGTGCCGGCCAGGCGGTGCAGGTAGCCGGCGGTGGCGGCGAGGAGCAGTTCGGCCCAGGTGGCGCGGGCGGTGGCGGCGGCGCGCTCCAGGCGGTCGCGGGTGCCGGCGGGCAGCTCGGCGGTGAGGCGCAGGGGGGCCTGGGACGGGGTCGCGGACGGCGCGGGCACCGGGCTGCCCGGCAGGGTCGCCGGGGTGTCGGCGCCGGCCAGGCGGTCGGCCCAGTAGGCGCGGTCGGCCGGGTACTCCTCGCCGTCCCGGTAGGCGGCCTCCTCGGCGGCGACCTCGGCGAGGGTGGCGAACGGGCGCGCGGCGGGCTCGGTGCCGGTGGCGTGCGCGGTGTACAACTCGGCGAGGCGCTCGCCGAGGAGGTTCAACGCGTAGGCGTCGACGGCGAGGTGGTGGATCCGCCGGTACCACTGGTACCGGTCGTCGGCGAGGCGGATCAGCGCGTGGGTGAACAGCGGGCCCTCGGCGAGGTCGGCCGGGCGGGCGAGGTCGGCGCGCATCCAGGCCTCGGCCTCGGCGGCCGGGTCGTGCGCGGCGCGCAGGTCGAGGTGGTGCAGCGGCCAGCGGCGGCCGGGGCGCGGCTGCTGGCGGGGCGTGCCGTCCGGGTCGGTGACGACGACGGCGCTCAGCGCCTCGGCCTCGTCGACCGCCTGCCGCAGCGCGTCCTCGAACCGGGCCTCGTCGAGCGGGCCGGTGATCTCGACGGCGTCGCCGGTGTTGTAGACCGGGCTGTCGGGGTCGAGTGACTGCGCGTACCAGATGGCGGCCTGGGCGGCGAGCAGCGGGACATCGACGGCCTGGGTTTCGACGGCAGGCATGGTTCGGGGTGCTCCTCGGGGTCCGGCGAACGAAACGCCTAGTTAGGTTAGCCTAATCTAACTTCATATGATCTGGTCAACGGCCCCCCAGTGCGGGGGCCCTGACACCACGGAGGCGCCGCCCATGCCCCTGACCGCGACCAAACAGGCCGTCCGCGAACGCATCCACGCGCACCGCGCGGAACTGCTCGCACTCAGCCACCGCATCCACGCCCACCCCGAGACCGCGTTCGAGGAGCACCGCGCGGCCGCCTGGTGCGCCGAACTCCTGCGCGCCCACGGCTACGCCGTCACCGCGCCCGCGCACGGACTCGACACCGCGTTCACCGCGAGCCTCGGCAGCGGGCCGGTCACCGTCGCCCTCGTCTGCGAGTACGACGCGCTGCCCGGCCTCGGGCACGCCTGCGGGCACAACCTGATCGCCGCCGCCGGCCTCGGCGCGGCGCTCGGCCTCGCCCCGTACGCCGACCAACTCGGGCTCACCGTACGGGTGATCGGCGCACCGGCCGAAGAGCGCGGAGCCGGAAAGGCACTGCTGCTGGAGGCGGGCGCCTTCGACGGCGTGGACGCGGCGATGATGGTGCACCCCTGCCCGGTCGAGGTCGCCGACTTCCGCTCCTTCGCGCTCGGCACCCTCTCCGTCCGCTACACCGGCCGCGCCGCCCACCCGAGCCTCAACCCGCACCAGGGACGCAACGCCGCCGACGCCCTCACCGTCGCCCAGGTCGCCCTCGGGCTGCTGCGCCAGCACCTGCCGCCGCAGTGGCGGGTGCACGGCATCACCACCGCCGCCGGCACCGCACCCAACCTGATCCCCGACAGCGCGAGCGCGGAGTACGAGATCCGCGCCTCGGCGGCCGAGGACCTCGCGCAGCTGCGCGCCCGGGTCGAGGACTGCTTCCGGGCCGGGGCGCTCGCCACCGGCTGCGAGGTGACGCTCGACCGGCCCGAACCGGACTACCTGGACATGCGCTCCGACCCCGCCCTGCTCGACCTCTGGCGGGCCAACGCGGCGGCGCTCGGCCGGCCGGAACCGGTCGAGAGCGGGCCGTTCGCGTGCACCGACATGGGGAACGTCTCCCACGCCGTGCCCGCCATCCACCCGGTGCTGGACATCACCGGCGGCGCCTGCGCCCCGCACGAGGCCGCGTTCGCCGAGGCCGCGGTGGGGGCGGAGGCCGACCGGGCGGTGCTGGACGGAGCGGTCGCCATGGCCTGGACGGCGGCGGACCTGGCGGCTGACGGCTGACGGCTGACAGATGACAACTTTCAGATAACAGATTTCATCATCTGTCATCTGAAAGTTGTTCGCTGAACGTCGTCACCTGTTCGCCGCCCCAGCCCCGCCCCCGCCCCCGCCGCCGTCAGCCGCCCAGCAGCGCGGCCGGCGACGCCCGCACCGCCGTGACGCCCAGCTCCCGCACCAGCTCCCCGACCTCGCCCGGCCGCTGCGGGTCGGCCAGCACCACGGCGGCGCCGGTCCGCAGCGGCCAGAGGAACTCCCAGAGCGGCAGGCCCAGTTGCAGCACCCGGTCGCCCGGGCCGAGCGGGTGGGCCGCCTGGAGCTCGCGCACCCGGCGGTCGGCCTCGGCGTGGGTGAGCCGGACGGCGTCCGGGCGCCCGCCCGGGCCGTACCCGACGCACAGCAGGTGCTGCGGCGTGAGCGCCCGGGGCGGGTCGGTGGCCAGCTCGCCGTCCACGTCCAGCCCGGTCAGCGCCTCCGGCACCCCCTCCCCCAGCACGCAGACCGGCGCGGTCTCCGCGAGCAGCCGCTCCCGGCGCCCGGGTGCGTCCGCCGGGTCCAGCGGCAGGTACGCCGCGCCGGACTTGACCACCGCGAGCAGCGCGGTGAGCAGCTGCGCCGGGTGGCGGGCCGGCGCCAGGCCGACCACCGCCCCCGGCCGGGCGCCGCGCGCGGCCAGGGCGCGCGCCAGCCGGTTGGCCGCGGCGTTCAGGTCCCGGTAGGTGACGACCGCGCCGCCCGCGAGCAGCACGGCGGGGGCGTCCGGGGTCCGGGCGGCCTGCGCCTCGACCGGCCCGACGACGGTGGTCGGCGGGTACTTCGCCGCCCGGTCCGTGCTCGGGGGCGCCTGCGGCCCGGCGGCCTCCAGCAGCACGGTCTCCATCAGGCCGCGCCGAGCAGTGCGGCCCAGGCCTCGACGGCCGGGCGCTCGGCCAGTTGCACGAACGCCACCTCGGCGCCCTCGGCCCGCCAGCGCTCGGCGAGCGCCATCAGCCGGACCGAGTCCAGGCCCCAGTCGGCCAGGTTCTCGTCCAGCGGGACGTCCGCCGGGTCCTCGCCGAGCAGGTCGGCGACCTCGGCCCGGATCCGCTCCACGGTGAAGGCCATGCCCGTCACTTCCCTTCCAGCATCGCGAGGACGGCGTCGGTGGTGGTGACCTGCCCGCAGCGGCCGGCCACCCAGGACAGCGCCGCGCGGTGCTCGTCCGGGCCGAAGTCGGCGACCGCGTCGGCCACCACGAAGGCCGGCAGGTCGCGCATCCAGGCGTCGCAGGCGGTGGCCTGCACCCCGATGTGCGCGTACACGCCGGTGATCACCAGCTGGTCGCGGCCGTGCTCGCGCAGCAGCCGGTCCAGATCGGTGCGCACGAAGGCGCTGTACTTCCACTTGGTGAGCAGCGTGTCGCCCGGTGCGGGGGCGACGGCATCGGCGATCGCCGTCGCGCGCGGGTCGTCCGGGATGCCCGGGCCCCAGAAGTCCTGCTGGAGGCCGCGCTCGGCCGGGCTCTGCCCGCCGGGCTGGGCCGAGTAGAGCACCGGCATGCCGTGGGCGCGCGCCGCCTCGGCCAACCGGCCGACGTTCCCGAGGAGTTCGGGCACCGGCGCGGCGGCGGCGTCGAAGGCGTCCAGGAAGTGGTTCTGCAGGTCGTGCACCAGCAGCACGGCGCGGTCCGGATCGACCGTCCACTCGACCCGGTTGGCGGGCAGTTCGGTGGCGGCGGGCAGGGGATAGGAGGGAATGCGGGGCAGGCCCACGGTGGTCTTTCCTTCAGTGAGTAGGGAGTGCGGCCGCGATGGCGGCGCGCAGGTCCTTCTTGCTGACCTTGCCGATCCCGGTGGCGGGGAAGGCGTCGACGAACTCGACCCGGTCCGGCACCTTGTACTCGGCCAGTCCGCGCTGCCGTACGAAGCGCTTCAACTCGATGCTCTTCGGCGGCTGTTCGCGGTGCTCGGTACGCAGGACGACGTAGGCGCAGGTGCGTTCGCCGAGGTAGGGGTCGGGCATCGACACCACCGCCGCGTCGTGCACGGCGGGGTGGGCGAGCAGGTGGTTCTCGATCTCCTCGGCGGCGACCTTCTCGCCGCCCCGGTTGATCTGGTCCTTGGCCCGGCCCTCGACCACCAGGTGGCCGGTGGGGGTGCGGCGGACGAGGTCGCCGGTGCGGTAGAAGCCGTCGGCCGTGAAGGAGCTGGCGTTGTGCTCGGGCGCGTTCCAGTAGCCGCGGATGGTGTACGGGCCGCGGGTGAGCAGGTGGCCGGTGACGCCGTCGGGCAGGTCGCGGTCCTGGTCGTCGACCACCCGGACCTCGTCGTCCGGGGAGATCGGCCGGCCCTGGGTGGTGGTGATCAGCTCCTCCGGGTCGTCCAGGCGGGTGTAGTTGACCAGCCCCTCCGCCATCCCGAACACCTGCTGGAGCGTGCAGCCGAGCACCGGGCCCACCCTCCGGGCGGCCTCGGCGCTGAACTTGGCACCGCCGACCAGCAGCACCTCCAGGCTGTCCAGGTCACCCGCGCCGGGGCCGCCCGCGTCGCGCTCGGCGGCGTCCAGCCAGAGCAGGGCCAGCGGCGGCACCAGGCCGGTGATCGTCACGCCCTCGCGCTCGATCAGCGGGAAGGCCGTCTCCGGGTTGGGCCGCGGGCACAGCACCACCCGGCCGCCCGCGTACAGCGTGCCGAGCGAACCGGGCGAGCTGAGCGGGAAGTTGTGGGCGGCGGGCAGCGCGCACAGGTAGACGCTGTCCTCGTCGAGCGCGCACAGCTCGACCGAGCCGCGCAGCGAGTAGATGTAGTCGTCGTGGGTGCGCGGGATCAGCTTGGGCACGCCGGTGCTGCCGCCGGAGAGCTGGAGGAAGGCGACGCTCCCGGGCTCCGGCTCCTCGGCCGGCCCAGGCCCGTCGCAGGGCACGTCCGCCAGCCGGAGGTGCTCGCCCGGGTCGTCCCCGGCCACCAGGACCAGCCGCAGTGCCGGGCTCTCCGCCTTGACCTTGGAGGCCAGTTCGCGGTAGTCGAAGCCGTTGTCGACGGCCGCGACGACGTAGCCGGCCGCCCCGGTGAAGGAGCAGAAGTAGCCGATCTCGGTGGAGCGGTGGGCGGGCAGCGCGAAGACCGGCAGCGCGCCGATCCGGAACAGTGCGAAGACCACCTCGAAGAACTCGGCCACGTTGGGCAGTTGGACCACCACGCGGTCGCCGCGCCCGATCCCCCGGGCGAGCAGCCCGGCGGCCATCCGGTCGGCGCGGCGGTCGAGTTCGGCGTACGTCCAGCGCCGCCCCTCCCCCGCCGGGTCGACGATGGCGATCCGCTCGCCGTGCGCGGCGGCGCGCTCGCGCAGCATCCGCCCGAAGGTCTCGCCGCGCCAGTACCCGGCGGCCCGGTAGCGCTCGGCGAACTCGGCGGGGTACGGGGTGAACGCGGCGTCCTGGACGGAGGCCTGGTCCACGACGACACCCTGGTCCTGCATCGGAAAGCTCGTCGGCGCCGTCACTGCGACACCCCCGCGGCGTCCAGGAAGGTGCGGAACTTGGCACTGGTCTCGGCGAGTTCGTCCTCGGGCCGGGACCGGTCGACGACGCCCGCACCCGCGTACACCCGCAGGGTCCGCTCGTCCGCCTCCGCGCAGCGGATGGTGACGACCCACTCGCCGTCGCCGTCCGCGTCGCCCCAGCCGACCATGCCGGTGTACAGGCCCCGGTCGAAGGGCTCGACCTCGCCGATCACCCGCCGGGCGACGGCCGTCGGCGTGCCGCAGACCGCAGGGGTCGGGTGCAGGGCGGTGGCCAGCTCCAGGGCGGAGACCGCCGGATCGGCCAGTTCGCCGGTGATGGTGGTGGCCAGGTGCCACATCGCGGCGGTGCGCACCAGGGTCGGCCGCGCCGGCACGTCCAGGGTGCGGCAGTACGGCTCCAGCGCGACGCGGATCGCGTCCACCACGACGGCGTGCTCGTGCAGGTCCTTGGGCGATTCCAGCAGCGCGGCGGCGCGCCGGACGTCCTCGCCGAGGTCGGCGCTGCGCGGCACCGAACCGGCCAGCGGGTTGGCCAGGACGGCCGTTCCGCTCCGGGAGAGCAGGAGTTCGGGGCTGGCGCCGATCAGCGTCCGCCCGCCGCCGGCGGGGACGGCGAAGGTGTAGCCGCCCGGGTCGCGGCGGCCGAGCCGCTGGAGGATCGCGGGCAGGTCCAGCGGGCGGTCGGCGGTCAGTTCCAGCGTGCGGGCCAGCACGACCTTGCTCAACTCGCCGCCGCGCAGCCGCTCGACGGCCGCCGCGACGCCCGCGCCGTACGCGTCCGGCTCGGGGATCGGACGCACCTGCCAGTCGACCGGCTCGGCCGGCGGCGCGGGCAGCGCGATCAGCGGGTCGTCGCGCAGCGCCCCGGCTCTGCGGACTCTCTCGGGGACGGCGAGTTCGACCCGGCTGTCGTGGTCGAACGCCACCGCGCCGACCACCAGCGGCCGTTCGACCCCGGCGCGACGGGCCTCGGCCAGCGTCGCGGCGACCCGGACGGGCAGCGGGCGCTCGTCCTGCGGGACACGGGCGTGCACCCCGGCGGTGAGCAGGGTGCGGGTCGGCGAGGCGAAGAACGCCTCGTCGGCCGCGGCCCGGTACTGGCCGAGCAGGCCGCTGGCCGCGCCGATGACGGCGTGGTCGGGGGCCGGGGCGGAAGCGTCGGCCGGCCCGGCGGGGGCCGGGGCGGCGGGGGCCGGGGCGGCGGGGGCGGGAGCGGCGTGCTCGACGACACCCCCGGCGGGGGCGTGGTGCACCGTGGTCACCGTGAAGTCTCCAGTCTGGGACGGTCTGGACGGTCTGGGCGTCGGGGCGGAAGGACAGGGTGAAAGGGCGGGGTGGAAGGACGGGGAGGGCGGTCAGGGCATGGCCGACGCCCGGGGGTTGCCCGGGGCGCGGAAGGGAGCGGAGGGAAGCGGCGAGGAAGGCGTGGGGACGGCGAGGGCGCTCAGGCGCGCAGGGTCGCGCCGCCGTCGACGTAGAGGTCGTGCATGGTGATGTGCCGGGCCCGGTCGGAGGCCAGGAAGACCACCGCCTCGGCGATGTCGGCGGGTGCGGCGATCCGCCCGAGCGGGATGCCGACCCGCCAGGCGCCCAAGTCGCCGTCGATGACCCGCCGTTCGGCGGCCTCGGCGTCCTCGGCCCAGAGCGCGCGCTGCATCTCGGTGTCGGTCGAGCCGGGCGAGACGATGTTGCACCGCACGCCGGAGCGGGCGAGTTCCAGCCCGAGGCAGCGGGTGAACATGGTGGCCGCCGCCTTGGACGCCGCGTACGCGGCCATGCCGGCGCGCGGCACCCCGGCGGCGTTGGAGCCGACGGTGACCACGGCGCCGCGGCCGCGGTCGGCCATCCGGCGGCCGACCGCGCGGCCGGTGTGGAAGACGCCGGTGGTGTTGACCGCGAAGGTCTCCGCCCAGTCCTGGTCGGTGAGTTCGACGACGGGTGCGGTGCGCAGGATCCCGGCGACGTTCACCAGCGCGGCGATCGGCCCGAGTCGGCGCTCGATCAGGTCGACCGTGTCGTCCACCGCCCGGCCGTCGGCGACGTCCAGGACGTACGGGTGCACGGCGGGCGACTCCGCCGCGAGGGCGGCGAGCGGGCCGGGGTTGCGGTCCACCGCGGCGACGACGGCACCCTCGGCGACGAGCGCCCGGGCCACGGCCGCACCGATGCCCTGCCCGGCCCCGGTGACCATCGCGACGGCACCGGCGAATTCGGACTTCTGCACGGACATCCCCTCCGACCAGCAATATTAGGTAAGCCTAACCTAACACATATGTTCGGCTGCGCCGATTCCCTGTGTCGCCGTCAACTCACCGCCACCCCCTCGGCCCCGGTCCGATCGCCGCCGTTTCCGGGCACAGCAGGACGAGACGTTTCGTCTCGCCGAGACGGCAGGCCGAACCTCTTGGAGCCGCGGTGCCGCGGCGGCCGGAGGCCGGAGAACTGCCGGACGGCGACCGGGAGCTGATGGCGGCTCCCGGTGGATCACGAGAGGGCCACGGGCCCCCGGAGGCGACTCAGCCCGTCGCGCCCGTAGCGCCCGTCACCGGAGCCGACGGCGCCGCCGGGGCCGGGGCGAGGCCGGTGCAGCCCCGGAGGCCGTCGCGGCGCTTGCGGGCCGCCTCGGCGGTGGCGCCGGTGACGGGGACGGGAACGCCCTTGTCGTCGATGGTCGCCGGGGCGAAGGCCTCGCCGGTGACCTTGCCGTCGCGGGTGAGGGTGAGGGTGGTGACGCCGGTCTCGTTGGAGAAGGCGTAGTTGGAGGTGCCGTACCAGAGGAAGTTGCCGAAGCCGTAGCCGATGTACGTGTTGCCGAGCATGCCCGAGCCGACCATGGTGTGGGCGTGGGTGCCGACCACGGCGGTGGCGCCGGCGGTGGCGAGCTTCTTGGCGATGGCGGTCTGCGGGCCGGTGGGGCAGGCCTTGCCCTCGTCGCCCCAGTGCAGGTAGACGAGGACGACGGGCGCCTGCTGCTTGGCCGCCTCGACCGCCTTGACCAGCGCGGGGACGTCCAGCGCGGAGGCGATGCCCGGCTTGTTTGCGCCGGCCCGCCACTTCTGGTTGGTGAGGTCCTCGACCTGGCTGGCGGCGACGACGGCGACCTTCACACCGCGCACGGTGGTGACGTACGGGGCGTACGCCTCCTTGGCGTTGCGGCCGACGCCGACGACCGGGATCGGCGAGGAGTCCTTGGCGGCGAGGGTGTCGGTGAGGCCGTCGGCGCCGAAGTCGACGGCGTGGTTGTTGGCCATGGAGACGACGTCGACGCCGGAGTCCTTGAGCGCCGAGAGCGCCTTGGGCGAGGTGCGGAAGGTGTAGGTCTTCGGCTCGGGGGCGCCGCGCCCGGTGATCGCCGTCTCCAGGTTGAGGACGGACAGGTCCGCGTCGGCGAGCGTCCGGGAGAGCGGGCCGAGGGCCTGCTCGGGCGGCTGGACGGCGAGCCGGGCCTCGGTGCGGCCCTCGAAGTGGACGTCTCCGGCGAACGCGACGGTGATGCTGCCGTCGGGCCGGGGCGCGGCGTTCTTCCCGGCGGCGGTTCCGGACGGCGTCGCGCCCGGGCTGGTGGAGGTGCCCGCCGCCCCGCCCGAGGAGGCCGCGGCCGAGCCTGGCGCGGCGGCCGGCGCCGGGGCGGGGTCGTCGGGCCCGCAGGCGGCGACGGCGGTCAGGCCGACGAACAGCGCGACGGCGGCCGCGGCACGGCGCATGAGTGGTTCCCCCCGGGTCGATCCAGAAGCGGTCAGCCTACGGCACGGCTTCCGCACCCATCCGCCTCGGTTCCGCAACATTCCGAGCACAAAACCGGCGGGCCGGACACCCGCCCCCGAACACCCCCTCCCGAACACCAGCAGCCACCGAACCCCCACCACCGAACCCCCACCACCGGGCACCAGGCACCGAACACCCGCGACCGAACACCCGCGGCCGGACACCAAAGGCTGGAGCACCGGGCGCCGAGGACTGAGCGCCGCCCCCGCGCGGTAGGAGATGCTGAACCGCCCCCGTCCGCCAGATCCCGGAGCCGCACCCACCCCATGGACGACACCGACACCACCGCCTCCGCCGGCCCCACCGGCCGCCCGCCCGCCGACTTCACCCCCGCCGAGCGCGCCCGCGGCCGCGCGCTGCGCCGCGCCCAGCTGCCCTGGGCACTGGGCGGTCGGCTGGCGGGCCTGGCGCTCACCCTGCTGCTCGGCCTGACCCCGGCCGGGGCCGGCCTGGTCTCGGCCGTCGGCGGCTGGTTCGGCGGCTCCCGGACGGCCGGGGTGCTGGCGGGCGCGGCGGCCCTGGTGGTGCTCGGCCAGGCGTTGCAGCTGCCCTTCGGCGCCCGGCTGCGGGTGGTCCGGGCCCGGTACGGGCTGGTGACGCAGGGCTGGGCCGGCTGGGCGGTGGACGCGCTGCGCGGCCTGGGCCTGGCCCTCGTACTGGTCCTTCCGCTCGCGCTCGGGCTGTTCGCGCTGACCGCCTGGTCGCCGCGGCACTGGTGGCTGCCGGCGGCGGGCGCGGCGGCGGTGCTGACGGGGGCGCTGTCCTTCCTGCACCCGCTGCTGATCGAGCCGGTGTTCAACCGCTTCGCTCCGATGCCGCCGGGCCCGCTGCGCAGCGCCCTGCTGGCGCTGGCCGAGCGGGACGGCGTACGGGTGCGGGACGTCCTGGTGGCGGACGCCTCGCGGCGGACCACCGCGCTCAACGCGTACGTGTCGGGGCTGGGCGCGACCCGCCGGATCGTCGCGTACGACACGCTGCTGTCGACGGCCACCCCGCGCGAAGTGGAACTGGTGGTGGCGCACGAGCTGGGCCACGTGAAGCACCGGGACGTGCCGTTCGGCACCCTGCTGGGCGCGGTGGGCGCGGCGGTGGCGGTGGCCGTGCTGGGGGTGCTGGGATCCTGGCAGCCGCTGCTGTCGGCGGCGGGGGCGACGGATGCGGCCGATCCGCGGGCGCTGCCGCTGCTGGCGGCGTGCGCGGCGCTGCTGGGGGCGCTGTCGGGGCCGGCCCAGTGCGCGGTGAGCCGCCGGATCGAGGCCAGGGCGGACCGGCACGCGCTCGAACTGACCTCGGACGCCGAGCAGTTCGTCGCGATGCAACGCAGACTGGCCTTGGCGAACGTCTCCGATGTCGACCCGCCGAGGGCGCTTGAGCTACTGTTCGCCACTCACCCGAGTGCGACCCGCCGGATTGCCGCCGCCCGCGCCTGGCAGGCCACTCAGGGACAGGGAGGCCCGGAGCGGCGCGCGGACCCGAGGGAATCCGTTGTATAGTGCAACAAATATCGAGGAGGTAGGAACGCCCGTGCCCGGCCGCCAGTCGTCCATCGACGCCATCCAGCGCGAGCTGACCGCCTTCGCCCGGCGCGCCCGGCACAAGGCCTCCCAGCTGCACCCCGACCTCTCCCTGGTCACCTACAGCATCCTCGACCTGATCACCGAGCGCGGCGGCTGCCGGGCCGCCGACGTGGCCGCCCATTTCATGCTCGACAAGTCGACCGTCAGCCGCCAGGTCACCGCCTTGGAGAAGCTCGGCCTGCTGCGGCGCGAGGCCGACCCGGACGACCAGCGCGGCCAGATCCTGCGCGCCACCGAGGCCGGGCTCGCCCTGCTGCAGGACGCCAACGAGCAGCGCCGGCTGGCCTTCACCGCCCGCTTCACCGACTGGTCCGACGAGGACGTCGCCCGCTTCGCCGCCTACCTGGCCCGCTACGGCGAAGAGGTCTGAGACCCCCTGTACGGGGTGCGGCCGGGGGCCTCCGGGGTGCACCCGAGGAGCGCCCGGGGTGCGCCCCACCGCCCCGACGGTGTACAGAGGAAAGGTGCCACTCCGGCAGCGTCCCCGTGACCCGCAGCCCCGCGACCGCCCGCGCGACCGCCGCCGCCCCCGGCGGCCCGACCGCCGCGCGCTGACGGCGCTGTCGCTCGCGCTGATCGTCGTGATCACCGTCGTCGACATCCTCTCCCCCGCGCAGATCCACCTCGGCCCGCTGCTGATCGTCGCCCCCGCGCTCACCGCCTCCTACGCCGGCGCCCGGGCCACCGCCGGCGTCGCCCTGCTGGCCCTCGCCGCGCTCACCGTCATCGGCATCACCCGGGACGGCCTCACCAGCGCCAACATCGAGACCCAGCTGGGCGCGCAGGTCGTCGTCTCCGCCCTGATCATCGGACTGCGGGCGCTGCGCGAACGGTACGAGCGCGAGCTGGCCCAGGTCCGCTCGGTGTCCGAGGCCGCCCAGCGGGTTCTGCTGCGCCCGCTGCCGGACCGGATCGGGCCGCTGCACCTGGCCTCCGTCTACCTCGCCGCCGAGGCCGAGGCACAGGTCGGCGGCGACCTGTACGCGGCCGCCCGCACCGCCACCGGCACCCGGCTGCTGGTCGGCGACGTCCGCGGCAAGGGCCTGTCCTCGCTCGGCGACGCGGCCCTGCTGCTCGGCGCCTTCCGCGCCGCCGCCCACCTGCACGCCGACCTGCCCGGGCTCGCCGCCTACCTGGACGGCAGCGTCTGCTGGGACCTCGCCCAGCTCGGCGAACAGGCCCGCCGGCGCCGCCTGAGCGGCGAGGCCCCGGACGAGGCGGCCCCGCCGGAGGACAGCGGCGAGTCCTTCATCACCGCCGTCCTGCTCGACATCCCCGACGACGGCACGGCCGTCCGGCTGATCGACTGCGGCCACCCGCCCCCGCTGCTGCTGCGCCCCGACGGCATCACCACGCTCGCCGCCCGCCACCCGGCGCCGCCGCTGGGCCTGGGCGAGCTCGCCCCGGTCCGGTACAAGGTGGAGACCTTCCCGTTCCACCCGGGCGACCGGCTGCTGATCTACACCGACGGCGTGATCGAGGCCCGCGACGCCGACCGGCGCTTCTACCCGCTCACCGACCGCGTCACCGCCTGGCAGGACGAACGCCCGACCGCCCTGCTCCACCACCTGCGCCGCGACCTGCTCGCCCACGTCGGCGGCCGGCTGGACGACGACGCGGCGATGGTCATCGTCGAGCGGCTTCCCTAGCCCCCCGGCTCCCCTGGCTCCCCCGGCTCGCCCGCCCGGTCGGGAACGCCGAGGGCCGACGGCTACTGCGCGAGGTAGCCGCCGTCGACGGGCAGCACCGCGCCGGTGATGAAGGAGGCGTCGTCGGAGGCGAGGAACAGGACGGCCGCCGCGACCTCCGCCGGGGCCCCGAGGCGGCCCATGGGGTGGCGCTTCTCGATCGCGGCGAGGTACTCCGTCCCGCCGGGTTCGTCGTACAGGCGGGCGACGCGGTCGGTGGCGATGGTGCCGGGGGCGACGGCGTTGATCCGGATGCCGCGGTCGGCCCATTCGACGGCGAGGTGCCGGGTGAGGCCGGAGGCGACGAACTTGGCGGGCCCGTAGACCGCCTGGCCGCGCTGGCCGGCCTCGCCGGAGATGGAGGAGACGCAGACGATCGCCCCACCGGGCCGCTCCTGGGCGGCCATCGCCTGGATGCCGTACTTGCAGGTGAGGAACATGCCGCGGCCGTCGACCGCCATGACCTGGTCCCACTCCTCGGCGGTGGCCTCGGTGACCTCCATGAGCGGGATCACCCCGGCGTTGGCCACCAGGACGTCGAGGCGGCCGTGCCGTTCGACGGCGGCGTCGACCATCCGGCGGGCGTCCTCGTCGCTGGCCACGTCGCCGACCACCGTGCTGACGGCGTGCGGGAACCGGTCGGCCAGCCGGCGCAGGCCCTCCGCGTCGATGTCGGTGCCGACCACCGACGCGCCCTCGCGCACGAAGCGTTCGGCGACGGCCCGGCCGATGCCGTTGGCCGCGCCCGTCACCACGCAGGACCGCCCGGCCAGGCGGCCCGCCGACTCCCCTGCTGCGTTCTCAGTCACCATGCCACCGGACTCTACCGATTCCGCGTCAGGAAGCCCGGTGCATCGACCAGTTGATCAACACACCGGGCCGACCGCCCGGTCGCCGACGGCTCACGGCTCCGACGACTCACGGCTCCGACGGCCTCAGACCGTGAGCACGATCTTGCCGCGCAGGTGCCCGTGCTCGCTGACCCGGTGCGCCTCGGCCGCCTCCGCCAGCGGCAGCACCTGGTGCAACGGCAGCCGCAGGGTGCCCGCCTCGTGCAGCGCCAGCACGGCGGCGTAGGCGCGCTGGTGGTAGGGCTCGACGCCCTCCACCCCACCGCTGAAGCGGACGCCGTACTCGGCCGAGCCGGCGAAGTCGACGATCGTCACCACCCGGTCCGCGGAGCCGGTCAGCTCGATGGAGAGCGGCAGCACCCCGCCCTTGCCTGCCGCGTCCAGCGCCCGGTCCACCCCGCCCGGGGCGGCGGCCCGCACCCGGTCCGCCAGGCCGTCGCCGTAGGCCACCGGGATCGCGCCCAGCTCGCGCAGGTAGCCGTGGTTGGCCTCGCCGGCGGTGCCGACCACGGTGATCCCGCGTGCCCGGGCCAGTTGCAGCAGCAGGGTGCCGACCCCGCCGGCCGCGCCGTGCACCAGCAGCGTCTCGCCGGCCCGCACGCCCAGGACGCCGAGCACCCGCTCGGCGGTCTCGGCCGCCACCGGGATCGCCGCGGCCTCCTCCCAGCTCAGCGAGGCGGGCTTGCGGGCCAGCAGGTCGGCGTCCACGAGCGCCTGCTCGGCGTACGCGCCGCCCATGACGGCGCCGAACACCTCGTCGCCGGGCGCCCACGCGGTCACGTCCGGGCCGACGGCCTCCACCACGCCGGCCAGCTCGTAGCCGCCGACGTGCGGGAAGGAGACCGGGAAGGCCGCCACCATCGAGCCGCTGCGCACCTTGTGGTCCAGCGGGTTGACGCCCACCGTGCGGACCGCGACCCGCACCTGGCCGGGGCCCGGGGCGGGCAGCTCGACGTCGGTCGGGCGCAGCACGTCCGTGCCGCCGTACTCGGAGAAGGCGATCGCCTTGGTCATGGAATGTCCTTGCGGGTTCGGTGAGTTGTTTCTTCCGACGGCTCCATCCTGGATCGTCCGGGGTGAGCGCCAGGCCCGCCGTTCGGACGGTTCCACCTGTCCGAACGGCCAGGCCGCCACCGCGGCCCCCGGGCTAGGCTGGCCGGCATGGGCGACGGCACCGGCGCCGACAAGGGCGTGCGCGACGAGACGGGCGAGGACGTGGACGTGGACGGCGGGGACCTGGACTCCGGGAACGGGGACGGCGGGAACGGGGACGGCGCGGACGAGCGGTGGCGGCAGCACTGGGGCCGCCCCGAGGAGGCGCTGGCGCGGGCCGTCGAGGTGCTGCGCACCCCCCGGCCGCACCTGATGGACCGGCTCTCCGAGGTGGTCGCCACCCTCGTCCCGCACGTCGCGATCGCCCAGCTCAGCGGCATCTGCACCTACTCCCCCACGCTCGCCTACGGCCCGCCCGAGCTGACCGCCGCCGTCAGCGGCCTGGAGCTCGCCAAGCTGGCCGAGACGACCACCCCGGCGACGGCCGACGGCCGGGCCTGGCAGGGCGAGGCGCAGCTGGCCGGGCGGGCGAGGTCCGTCGTGGTGGTCACGGCGTCGGCGTCGGACGCCACCACCGCGGTGCTGGTGCTGGTCCGGGACGGCGGCGCCGACCCGGTGGCGGCCGGGGCACTCGCCGTCCTCCAGCAGCTGTGGGACTTGGTCACCACCCACTCGCACCACCGCGCCACCGACGCCGGCCCCACCCACGCGGTGGCCTCCCGGGCCTCCGCCAACGCCCGGGCCCGGGCGATCGCCGAGTTCACCGGCTCCCACGGCGCGGCGCTCACCGCGATCCTCGCCCCGCTGCGCTCCGCCGCACTGGACGACGCCACCGCCCGCCGCGCCGCCACCGAACTGGCCGTGACGGCGCTGCTCGACCTGCGCCGGGGCGCCGACCTGGACCGGGCGCTCAGCGAGGAGCCCGCCGACGCCGCGTTCGCCCGGCTCGACCAGCAGTTGCGCCCGCTGCTGCGGCACACCCGGGTGCGGCTGGACGTGGCGCCGCCGGCGGAGGCCGACCGGTCCGTGCCGGCGGACACCGCGCACGCCGCCCGGGACGCCGTCCGGGCGGCCGTCCTCGTGATGCTGGAGCAGGACGCCGTGACCAGGCTGCACGTGAGCTGGCGGTTCACCGGTGACACGCTGCGGGCGGCGGTCCGGGACGACGGCCCCGGCCTGCTGGCCGCCGACGCGCTGGCCGTCCACCGCACCGCCGACCGGATCGCCGCCCTCGGCGGGCGCTGCGCCATCGAGGCCGTCCCCGGCTGGGGCACCACGGTGAGCGTCGACCTGCCGCTCGGCCTGCCCGAACAACCGCTCGCCACCGACCCGTTGGACGGCCTCCAGCCGCGCGAGCTGGAAGTGCTCGACCAGCTGGCCCAGGGCCGGCGCAACCGGGACATCGCCGCGGCGCTGCACATCAGCGAGTCGACGGTGAAGTTCCACGTCGCCAACATCCTGGCCAAGCTCGGCGTCTCCTCGCGCGGCGAGGCGGCGGCCCTGGCCCACCGGGCCGGGATGCCGGGTACCCCTGCCCTGCACGTGGCGTCCTGAGGAGAACCGCGAGATGACCGAGACCCCCGAGACCACCGAGACCGCCGAGACCCCCGGGCCGACCGGGCCGAACGGGCCGAACGCGCCCTGGGACCCGGCCGCCCCCGGCGTGCTGCGCCTGCCCTCCGGCCGGCTGCTGCGCGGGCGCGGCCTCAGCCGCCCGCTGCCGCCCGGCCCGCACCCCTCCTTCGGGCTCTACCTGCTGGGCCGCCCGCCCAAGCCGTTCCCGTGGGAGGGCCGTTGGGTGCACTGGCCCGACTTCCGGCTCCCCGCCGACCGGGCGGACGCGGCCGACGCCTTCCGCGAGGTCTGGCGGCGGTCGGCGACCGAACACGTCGAACTCGCCTGCGCCGGCGGCCACGGCCGCACCGGCACCGCCCTCGCCTGCGTCGCGATCCTGGACGGCGTCCCGGCCGCCGAGGCCGTCGCGTACGTCCGGGAGCACTACGACCGGCACGCGGTGGAGACGCCCTGGCAGCGCCGCTTCGTGGAGCGGTGGGCCTGAGGCCCGAGTGGCCGCCCCGGGCGGCCGGGAGCCGGCATCCCACCCCCGGGCCCCGACCGCACTCGCGTGCGACGGGTTCGAACTGGCGTGTCCGGCGCGTCGGGTGGTGATCGCGCCACGGCAGTGATCCGTTCGGGCTCCGCGCGCCCTACCGGGGGCCACGGGCCGAAGGAATGATGAACAGACCGCACGTGATCCAGACGACTCCGCACACCTGCCCCCGGCCGGTGGACCTGCGGTGGAAGGAGCCCACGTTGTTGCTGCTCATCTCCCCGGACAGCGTCGAGGAGGCCCTCGACTGTGCGAAGGCGGCGGAGCACCTCGACATCGTCGACGTCAAGAAGCCGGACGAGGGCTCGCTCGGCGCGAACTTCCCGTGGGTGATCAGGGAGATCCGTGACGCCGTCCCGGCGGACAAGCCGTTGTCCGCCACCGTGGGGGACGTCCCGTACAAGCCCGGCACGGTGGCCCAGGCCGCGCTCGGTGCGGCCGTCTCCGGCGCCACGTACATCAAGGTCGGCCTGTACGGGTGCACGACGCCCGAACAGGCCGTCGACGTCATGCGAGGGGTCGTCCGGGCCGTGAAGGACTACCGGCCGGACGCGTTCGTCGTCGCCTCCGGCTACGCCGACGCCCACCGGATCGGCTGCGTCAACCCGCTCGCGCTGCCCGACATCGCCCGTCGCTCCGGCTCCGACGCGGCCATGCTCGACACCGCGATCAAGGACGGGACCAGGCTGTTCGACCACGTTCCGCCCGAGGTCTGCGCGGAGTTCGTCCGGCTGGCCCACGAAGCCGACCTGCTCGCCGCGCTCGCGGGCAGCGTCAGGGCGGCGGACCTCGGCACGCTGACCCGCATCGGCACGGACATCGTGGGGGTGCGCGGGGCCGTCTGCGAGGGCGGCGACCGCACCGCCGGAAGGATCCGGCCGCAGCTGGTGGCCGACTTCCGGGCGGAGATGGACCGGCACGCCCGGGAACACGCTGCCGTCACCGCCGCGAGTTGACCGCCGGCATGCCGACGAGCCGGCCCGACCGCCCGCCCGTGCCCGACGGCGGGCGCTTCGCCGTCGTCGACCCGGCGACGGGCGAGGCCTTCGCCGAATCCCCCGACCAGCAGCCGGACGTGCTGGACGCCGTCGTCGGCCGGGCCCACGAGGCCTGGCGCGGCTGGCGGGCCGACCCCGCCGCCCGCGCCGCCGCGTTGCGCGCGGCAGCCGACGCCGTGGAGGCGGCCGGAGCCGACCTCGCCCCACTGCTCACCCGGGAACAGGGCAAACCCCTGGCCGAGTCGGCCGCCGAGGTCGCCCGGACGGCGGCCCGCCTGCGCTACTTCGCCGACCTGGCCCCCGCGCCCCAGCCGATCGCGGACGGCCGTCCGCTGCGCAGCGAGATCCGCTGGCGGCCGCTGGGGCCGGTCGCCGCGATCGTCCCGTGGAACTTCCCGCTCCAGCTCGCGGCGGCGAAGTTCGCGCCCGCGCTCGCCGCGGGCAACACGATGGTGCTCAAGCCCTCCCCGTTCACCCCCCTCGCCACCCGGCTGCTGGGGTCCGTCCTCGCCGCCGCCCTCCCCGAGGGCGTCCTGACGATCGTCACCGGCCGCGAACCCCTCGGCGCCCGGCTCGCCTCCCACCCGGGGATCCGCCACGTGACCTTCACCGGTTCGGTCCCCACCGGGCGGGCCGTCGCGGCGGGCGCGGCCGCCTCGCTCGCCCGGGTCACCCTGGAGCTGGGCGGCAACGACGCCGCCGTCCTGCTGGACGACGTGGACGTGGACCGGATCGCGGACCGGCTGTTCTGGGCGGCGTTCCGCAACTGCGGGCAGGTCTGCATGGCGGTCAAGCGCGTCTACGCCCCGGCCCGGCTCCACTCCCGCGTGGTCGAGGCCCTCGCGGAGCGGGCCAGGAGCGTGGTCGTCGGCGCCGGACTCGACCCGCTCACCCAGCTGGGGCCGGTCAACAACGCCCCCCAGCTGGCCAGGGTCGAGCGCTACACGGCCCGGGCCCTGGCAGGCGGCGCCCGGGCCGCGGCCGGTGGCCACCGGCTGGACCGGCCGGGCTACTTCTTCGCCCCGACGGTCCTGGCCGACGTCCCCTGCGACAGTCCGGTGGTGACGGAGGAGCAGTTCGGCCCGGTCCTGCCGGTGCTGCCGTACCGGAGCGTCGACGAGGCCGTCGAGGCGGCCAACGACACCGGGTTCGGGCTGGGCGGCTCGGTGTGGGGGACGGACCTCGACCGGGCCGAGGCGGTGGCCGACCGGCTGGAGTGCGGGACGGCGTGGATCAACCACCACGCCGAACTGTCCCTCGCCCAGCCCTTCGCGGGCATCAAGGACAGCGGTGTCGGCGTCGCGGGCGGGCCGTGGGGGCTCTACGGGAACCTCAGGCCGTTCGTCGTGCACCGGCCCGAGGAGGCCTGACGATCCGGAGGAGGCGTGACGATGAGGTTCGACGCGGCGGTACTGCGCTCGTACGAGGGCGGGTTCGCCCTCGAGGAGGTGGTCCTGAACGGGGGGCCGGCCGACGGCGAGGTCCTGGTGCGGATCGCGGGCTGCGGGATGTGCCGCACCGACCTCGCGGTCCGGCGTTCGGCGGGCCGCTCGCCGCTGCCGGCGGTGCTCGGGCACGAGGGGGCCGGGGTCGTGGTGGAGACCGGCGGCCCGCACACCGGGCTGAGCGTCGGCGACCACGTCGTGCTGAGCTTCGACTCGTGCGGACACTGCCGCAACTGCCTGGGCGCGGCCCCCGCCTACTGCGACTCCTTCGCCGCGCTCAACCTCTTCGGCGGGCGCAAGGAGGACGCGGCACGGTTCACCGACGCGGCCGGGGGCGAGCTGGCTCCCCGGTGGTTCGGCCAGTCCTCGTTCGCCGAGTACGCGATGGTCCCGGCGCGCAACGCCGTCCGGGTCGACCGCTCACTGCCCGTCGAGCTGCTCGGGCCCCTCGGCTGCGGCTTCCTGACCGGGGCCGGGGCGGTGTTCAACTCCTTCGGCGCCGGCCCCGGCGACACCGTCGTGGTCCTCGGCGCGGGGGCGGTGGGCCTGGCCGCGGTGATGGCCGCCACGGCCGCCGGGGCGGTGACCGTGGCCGTCGACCGGTACCCCGAACGGCTGGACCTCGCCGAGCGGTTCGGCGCGATCCCGCTGCGCGCCGGACCGGCCGACCAGGCCCGCGGGGCCGACCCGGCCTCCAGCTCCGGCCTCGTCCCCCGGCCCGGCCTGGCCGAGCGGATCCAGCGGCTGACCGACGGCGGCGCCCGGTACGCGCTGGACACCACCGCCTCCGCCCCGCTGATCAACGAGGCGCTCCGGGCCCTGCGCCCGACCGGCCACCTCGGGCTGGTGGCCCGGCTCCGCACCGCGCTGTCGCTCGATCCGGGGACACTGGACCGGGGCCGGCGGATCTCGCACATCTGCGAGGGGGACGCGGTGCCGGCGCTGCTGATCCCCCGGCTGACCCGGCTGTGGCAGGCCGGGCGGTTCCCCTTCGACCAGCTGATCCGCCGGTACCCGCTCGCCGCCATCAACGAGGCCGAACGCGACTGCGACGCGGGCCGGGTGGTCAAACCCGTCCTGGTCCCGGAGCGGAGCGCCCGCTGAGCGAGGCGCTCCGCCCTCCCTGTGCCCGGATCCGGCCGGACAGGACCTACACCCGGGGCTTGTGCGCGAACACCCAGCGGTTGCCCTCCAGCGCGTCGTTCGGCTCGGGCAGGGGGCCGCGACCGTGCTGGTGGGTGAAGTCGAAGGGGGTGTGGACCGAGGTGATCCAGCCCTTGCCGGCCAGGGCGCCCGCGGAGTCGGGCCGCGGCTCTCCGTCGAACAGATCGAGCAGGTCGATGCCGATCTGGTGCTTCGTCGAGGTGTAGAGCGGGCTCTCGCGGTACTCCAGCAGGTTCTTCTCCAGCTTGACCTCGTACGCCATGGCACTGCCGCCCGCGCTCAACCGGTCGACCGTGTCGATGAGTTGCGTCTCGACACCGTTGGGCAGGTAGAAGAGCAACCCCTCCGCCAGCCAGACGCTCGGTACGGCCGCGTCGAAGCCGGCCCCGGTCAGCGCTGCGGCCCAGTCGTCGCACAGGTCGGCGACGACCGGTACGCGTGCCGCCTTCGGGGAGGCCGACAGCCCACCGAGCACCCCGTCCTTGAAGGCCAGTACGCCCTCCCGGTCGACCTCGAAGACCGTGCAGCCGGGAGGCCAGTCGAGCCGGAACGCCCGCGTGTCCAACCCGGCTCCGAGCAGGACCACCTGGCGGGCGCCCGCGTGCACCGACCGGAGCAGGAAGTCGTCGAGGACCCTCGTGCGCAGACCGAAGTAGCGCGCGAACCGCCCCCACAGCGGGTTCGCGTCCCCGTCCGGCACCTGGTGCATCCGGACCGGCCAGCCCGCGGACGCCGGCGCGGCGAGCACGAAGTGCTCCGCGTAGACGTCCTGCGCCAGGGTGTCGTGCCGGTGGGTCTCGATCGCGCGCGCCGCGGCGACCAGGAGGGCCGTCAGACCGACACCGCCCCCCACCCCCTCCACACCGGTGCTCCGGTGCGCCGTACCGACCATGTGTCCTCCCCTTGAAGCGAGTTGAGACCGCGAACAGCGAGGAATGCGACTGCCTCCTCACTATCCAGCCGCTCCTCGCCCGCCCGGGAGAGGTCCCATCGGATCCACCCGACCGGGTGAATCCCGCCGTCGCGGCGCCCGGACGCCCCCCGGGTGTGCTGCTCACCGGCCGCGCCGGGCCTGTTCGCGCACGTGCTCGGGGTACCAGCGGGTGATCCGGAACGCCGGCACCAGCAGGATCACCGGGATGACCCAGGTCAGCCAGTCCTTCGCCGAGCCGACGTGCAGGGCCGCCGGCCCCAGGAGCGCGGTGATCAGCGCCGTCAGGGCCGCCGGCTACCAGGTGCTCGGCCCGGCGATGACGTCGAACACGATCCACGGCACGAACGAGAGGAAGACCGAGCCGGACCGCAGACCGCCCCGGCCCCGGTGCTCCGACCCCGGGCCGGGGGCGGGATCGGCTGCCGGGCCGGATGCCGGGCCGCCGGGCGCGGGGGCACCGGACGCGGGGTCGGGCGGGGAAGGTCCGAACGTGGGTCGGCGCATGAGAACCTCCGGTTCCATGCTGCGACCAGGCCGGTCCGACTGCATCCGGAGCCGCCCCCGCCCCCCTCGCGCCCCCTCCCCGAGGCGCCGGGGCGCTTCGGGGAGGTACGGGGAGGTCCGGGAAGGTAACCAGAGGTGCGGAGCGGGGTCAGGTCTTGCGCAGGGCCGGAGCCGGGGCTCCGATGAGGAGCCGGCGGACGGCGTCCCAGGCGGTGCGCTGGGCGGCGGCGCAGGCGCGGGTGTCGGAGCCGAGCAGGCGGAGCCAGGCGCCGCTGTCGTGCGGGAGGACGCTGACGCCGTGGAGCAGGCCGCTGCCGGCCAGGGCCTCGTGCAGGGTGTCCGCGACCTGCGCGGCGGGGGCGAGCGGCGTGACGACGTAGAGGCTGGCCATGACGTCGTGGCCGGCCAGGACCGCCGGGCCGGTCACACCGGCCTCCGGGGGCTCCAGTCGGACGGTGTCGAGGGCGATCAACTGGCCGTCGGGGCGCCGCACTTCGAGGTCGGAGGCGAACACCTGGTAGGCGTTGCGCTCGCCCCGGGCGAGGCGGCCGGCGAGGACGGTCTCGCCGGCCAGCACCGTGGCGGTGGGGTCGACGGTGAGGACGGTGCGCTGGTAGAGCCGGGAGTCGACGAAGGGGATGACGGGCTCGGGCAGGTACTCGACGTAGGCGCGGGGGCCGGCGTCCAGGTTGACCAGCTGCGTCGCGTAGTCGAACTCCATCCGGTAGACCTTGGTGGCCGCCTGGGTGGTGAGGTGGGTCGCGGTGTCGGCGCCGCAGCGCAGGTCGGTGCGCAGCCGGTCGGCCTGGAGGATGCCGCCGCCGGTGGACATCAGGAAGGTGACGGCGAGGTCCGGGCGGGCCGGGTCGAAGTAGAGCGGGCGCATGATCTGCAGCGGCGACTTCTGGTAGTGGCCGGTGAGTTCGGTGCGTTCGCCGATCCGTTCGAAGGCCAGCTCCAGCAGGCCGACCTTGCCGGGGCGCCCGACACCCAGGGTGTCGGGCGTCCCGGCGTACCGGCGGACGGCGTACGGGACGCGGGCCGGCTCGTAGTGCCGCGGATCGAGCCGGGGCACGGCGGCCTCCCCCGCGGCCGCTTCCCCC
Organism: Kitasatospora sp. NPDC057940; assembly: GCF_042887425.1. Classification (NCBI taxonomy): domain Bacteria; kingdom Bacillati; phylum Actinomycetota; class Actinomycetes; order Kitasatosporales; family Streptomycetaceae; genus Kitasatospora; species Kitasatospora sp. NPDC057940. Next base: position 106,791 of record NZ_JBHVPH010000008.1, on the reverse strand, counting down.
GCGGCCACCGTGACGGTCATGCCGGGACCTTGCGGAAGGTCTCCAGGAAGGTGGCGATCTCGTCCAGCCCGTGCCCGGTGAGGCAGTTGGTGAGCACGACCGGCCCGCCCTCGCGGACCCGGTGGGCGTCGGACTCCATGATGCCGAGGTCCGCGCGGACGTACTGGGCGATGTCGATCTTGTTGATGACCAGCAGGTCGGACTCGGTGATGCCCGGGCCGCGCTTGCGGGGCATCTTCTCGCCCTCGGCGGTGTCCAGGACGAAGAGGAAGAGGTCCACCAGGACGGGGCTGAAGGTCAGCGTGAGGTTGTCGCCGCCGGACTCGAACAGCAGGGTGTCGACGTCGGGGAAGCGCTCCAGCATCTCGGCGCCGGCCGCGAGGTTCATCGTCGGGTCGTCCCGGACGGCGGTGTGCGGGCAGGCGCCGGTCTCGACGCCGACGACCCGCTCGGGGTCGAGGACGCCGGCCAGGGTGCGACGCACGTGCTGCGCGTCCTCCTGGGTGTAGATGTCGTTGGTGATGACCGCCGGGCGGTGGCCGTTGGCGATCAGCACCGGGACGAGGGCCTCGATGAGCGCCGTCTTGCCGGAGCCGACCGGCCCGCCGATGCCCACGCGGAGCACGTTCTCGGTCATTGCTGTCTCCTTCTGATGCGGTGTGACGTTGGTTCTTGCGTCCGGGAGGGACGGGAGCTGCGGCGATCCCGCGCCCGCCCGCACCTCCCGGACGCGGTTCAGCTGGCGAACAGCCGGGCCTCGGCCCGTTCGTGCCGCCCGGACATCGCGTCCGCGACCGGCACGCACCCGCCCAGGTCGTCCAACTCCCGGGCGAGGGCGGCCCCTACGGTCTCCTCGATCACCGGCGCCACCGCCCGCAGCACCACCTGCGCCTTGCGGTGGTCGGTCAGCCGCAGCCGAAGGGCGGCGCCGACGAAGCTGGTGCAGAAGGCGAACAGGTCGCTGGCGACGGCCTGGTCGACGGGCACGGCGGCGGAGGCGTAGGCGACTCCGGCGGCCACCGGCTGGGAGCCGGGGGCCTGCTTGGCGGCGACCAGTTCGGCGTACCGGTCCAGCGGTTCGCCGCCGATCGACTCCCGGGCGATGTCGAGGAGTTGGCGCCCGGTCCGGGTGGAGGCCAGGCGCAGCTCACGGTTGAGCTTGGTGGCGTGCAGCCGCTGGTCCACCTCGACCAGCAGGCCCCAGTCGCCGGCCCGGGCGGCGCCGTGGGCGAGGGCGAGCGCGGTGGCGTCGCCGGGGCCGACCGAGTGGCGCAGCAGGTCGGTGAGCAGGTCGGGCATGGTGTCCGGGGTGACGGCCTTGGCCTGCGCGTAGCCCTCCAGGCCGTGCGAGAGGGTGTAGAAGCCGCTGGGGAAGGCGGAGTCGGTCAGCTGGAGGCTGACCAGCAGGGCGTCCAGGCCTCCCGCGGGTCCTGCGCCGGCCCCCGAAGCGCTGTTCACGCGAGGTAGAACAGGTGGTTGAGCGGGAGTTCGCGGGCGGGCTCGATGGTGGCCGGCTCGCCGTCCAGGGTGACCTTGTAGGTCTCCGGGTCGACGGCGATCTTCGGCAGCGCGTCGTTGCGGACCATGTGCTGCTTGCCGACCGAGCGGCAGCGCCGCACGGGCAGGACCCTGCTGTCCAGCCCGAGTCGGGCCGGGACGCCGAGGTCGATGGCGGCCTGCGACATGAAGGAGACCCGGGTGGCCTGCTTCGCCCGGCCGAGCGCGCCGTACATCGGGCGGTAGTAGACCGGCTGCGGGGTGGGCAGCGAGGCGTTCGGGTCGCCCATCAGCGCCCAGTTGATGACGCCGCCCTTGATGACCATCTTGGGCTTGGCACCGAAGGAGTTGATCGGCCAGAGCACGATGTCGGCGAGCTTGCCGCTCTCCAGCGAGCCGATGTGGTCGGCGGTGCCGGAGGCGATGGCCGGGTTGATGGTGAGCTTGGCGAGGTAGCGCAGGACGCGGAAGTTGTCGTTGCGCTCGGTGTCGCCGTCGAGCTTGCCGCGCTGGTCCTTGCAGTGGTGGGCGGTCTGGAAGGCGCGGGTGAAGGACTCCCCGATCCGGCCCATCGCCTGCGAGTCCGAGGAGAAGATCGAGATGACGCCCTCGTCGTGCAGGACGGTCTCGGCGGCGATCGTCTCGGCGCGGACCCGGGAGTCGGCGAAGGAGACGTCCTCGGGGATGTCGTGGCTGAGGTGGTGGCAGACCATCACCATGTCCAGCAGCTCGTCGACCGAGTTGACGGTGTAGGGCAGCGTGGGGTTGGTGGAGGACGGCAGGACGTTGGGCTCGCCGGCGATCCGCATGATGTCGGGGGCGTGGCCGCCGCCCGCGCCCTCGGTGTGGAAGGTGTGGATGGTGCGGCCGTCGATGGCGGAGAGGGTGTCCTCGAAGAAGCCGCCCTCGTTGAGGGTGTCCGTGTGGATGGCCACCTGGACGTCGTACTCGTCGGCGACGCCGAGCGCGCTGTCGATGGCGGCGGGGGTGCTGCCCCAGTCCTCGTGCACCTTGAGGCCGCAGACGCCGGCCTCGACCTGCTCGCGCAGGGCGCCGGGCAGCGAGCCGTTGCCCTTGCCGAGGAGGCCGACGTTGACCGGGAGGTCCTCGACCGCCTGGTACATCCGGTGGATGTTCCACGGGCCGGGGGTGCAGGTGGTGCCGTTGGTGCCGTCGGAGGGGCCGGTGCCGCCGCCGATGAGGGTGGTGATGCCGTTGCTCAGCGCCTCCTGCACCTGCTGCGGGGCGATGAAGTGGATGTGGGTGTCGATGCCGCCGGCGGTGGCGATCAGGTGCTCGCCGGAGATCACCTCGGTGCCGGGGCCGATGACCAGCCGGGGGTGCACGCCGCTCTGGGTGTGCGGGTTGCCGGCCTTGCCGACGGCGGTGATGAAGCCGTCCTTGACGCCGATGTCGCCCTTGACCACGCCGAGGACGGCGTCCATCACGACGACGTTGGTGATCACCAGGTCCAGCGCGCCCTGGGCGGAGGTGGCGGCCGGGTCCTGGGCCATGCCGTCGCGGATGCCCTTGCCGCCGCCGTAGACGGCCTCGTCGCCGTAGTGGCCCTGGTTGAAGTCCTTCTCGATCTCGACGACGAGGTTGGTGTCGGCGAGGTGGAAGCGGTCGCCGACGGTGGGCCCGAAGAGATCGGTGTACTGCTTGCGGGACAGCGTGGCCATCAGCGGTCGCCTTCCTTGTGGTCGAGGTTGGTGCCCTTGAACCCGAGGGCGATCGCCCGGTCGATCGCCCGGGCGCGGGTGTCGGCCGACCTGATGCCGCCGTCGACGAGGTTGCTGAAGCCGATCAGGCGGCCGTGGCCGCCGAACTCGGCGAGCGTGACGTCCTTGGTGTCGCCCGGCTCGAAGCGGACGGCGGTGCCGGCCGGGATGTCCAGGTGCTTGCCGTAGGCGGCGTTGCGGTCGAAGTCGAGGGCGCGGTTGACCTCGAAGAAGTGGTAGTGCGAGCCGACCTGGATCGCCCGGTCGCCGGTGTTGCTGACCGTGATGGTGACCTGGGCGCGACCGGCGTTGATCTCCACCGGGTCGTCGCCGTACAGGTACGTGGCGCCACCAGACATGGCGGGCCCTTCCTCTCTGTCGGTTCAGTTCTTTCGGTTCAGTGGTGTGCGTGGCCGTGGGTGGGTCCGTCGGTGGCACCGTGGCCGTGCCCGTGGCCGTGGTCGTGCCCATGGCCGTGGCCGTGCGAGTGGTCCCCGCCGGGGCCGTGGCTGTGGGCGTAGCCGTGCCCGTGCTCGGCGTCGAGGCCGGCCAGGATGCCGTCCTCGCCGTGGCCGAGCAGGTGCAGGGCCGCCGCGGTGCGGGCCGCGACGACGCCGGCGATCGCGGACGGCCGCAGCAGCGGCCCGCCGTCCCGCACCCCGGGCAGTTCGGTGCGCAGCGCCGGCCCGAACGAGGCCGGTACGGCCGTCACTTCGCGGGCGCCGAGCAGCCGGCAGCGTTCGGCGCCCTCGGCGAGGTCGGGGTCGCCGCCCGCGAAGGCCACCTCGACCCAGCGGTGGTGGCCGTACTGGCGGACCAGCCGGGCGATCCGGAACAGGTCCGCGTCCTCGAACGGTCCGGCCGCCGGGGCGGTGACCAGCACGGCGCCGTCGGGCCCGGGGGCGGCGGAGGCCGCGGCCCGCAGCCAGCCGACGAGGTGGTCCTTGCCGCCGAACGCCCCGGTCAGGGCGAGTCGTCCGCGCCCCTCCCCCGCCGCCAGCCAGCGCAGCGCCCGGGCGGTGTCGGCCACCAGCTTCGGGTCGCGGCCCAGCGTCATCGGGACGACGCACACCGGGCCGTCGGTGGCGGCCAGCGCCGAGCGGACGGCCTCGCCGAGCGCCCGACCGGCGGCGGCCGCGGCGTGGACGGCGGGCTCGCGCTCCACCAGGGCGGCCAGGTCCCGGCCGCCGTCGCTCTCGTGCCCGCCGGCCAGCACCACCGTGGCGGCGGGTGCCGGGGCCGAGGTCGGCGCCGGCGTCGGACCGGTCGCCGTTTCCGCCTGACGTACGGTCATGACTCAGGCACCCACCGGGTCGTGGCAGGAGACCAGCTTGGTGCCGTCCAGGAACGCGGCCTCGACCTGGAGCAGCGGCAGCATCTCGCGGACGCCGGGCATGACGTCCTCGCCGCTGACGACCTGCTTGCCGATCTCCATGCACTCGGCGACGGTGCGCCCGTCCCGGGCGCCCTCCATGATCGCCTCGCTGATCAGCGCGCAGGCCTCGCTGTAGTTCAGTTTCACACCGCGGTCGCGGCGCTTGCGGGCCAGATCGGCCACGACGTAGATGTACAGCTTGTCCATCTCACGCGGGGCGAGATTCACGGGAATCACTCTTCCTTTCCGAGGGAACTCCGCAGGAACTCCGAATGAACACGCCTGTCACGAGCGGGAATTCGGGCTACCGAAACCCGGTCAGACTCTGCGCAGCCGGGGAATGGCCGGGACCGCCGCCAGGAACAGCATGGTGGTCAGGACGAACGGCCAGGTGAAGGCGTGGCCGCCGAACGGCGCGGTGGCGGCGGCCAGCGCCGGGGTCAGGACGGTCGCGGCGGCCGCGCCGAGGACGGCGTAGGCCGCGCTCCACCCCCCGGGGGCGACGAACACGCCGCACAGCGCCATCGCGACGAGCACCCCGCTGTACCCGAGCAGCCCCTGGCCGACGGCGTCGGCGGGCGCGCCGAGCGCCCAGGCGGTGAGCAGCCCGGTCGCGCTGCCCGCGCAGGCCAGCAGGCCGGCCGGGCGGCTGGCCGCGAAGATGCCGGCCAGGAACAGCAGGCCGACGTACCACTGGGGCATGAAGAAGATCTGGCCGATGTTGGCGAAGAACCCGTGCCACAGCTGGTCCCAGGTCAGACCGGTCGGGCCGGCGGCCGGCCCGGCCAGGGCGGTCGGGGCGCCGCTGCCGTGCCACAGGTGGCGGAAGCCGGGCGCCGCGGCCGTCGTCGCGGTGGCGACCAGGCAGAACGGCGCGGTGAGCGCGGGCAGTTTCCAGGTGTCGAGCACCGCGCCGAGGCCCGCGGTGACCACCACGGCGACGACGGCGCCGAGGACGGCCGCCGCGACGGTGGCGGGGTGGTCGGGGCCGAGGAACACCGCGCACCCCAGCGCCACCAGGCAGCCGTTGTAACCGTGCAGCCCGGCCTCGACGGCGTCGCGCGCCAGCCGCAGGCCGTACGCGACGGCGGTGCCGACGGCGCTGCCGAGCAGGCCGTAGACGCCGTAGCGCCAGCCGGCCGCGAAGAGTGCGGCCACGAAGAACAGGCCGCAGACGGCGGAGGGCATGAAGTCCACCTGCGCGACGCCGCGCAGGACTTCGACGGCTAACTTGAGGGATATCGGGCGGGCGGCCTTCGAGGCCCCCGGCTCACCCTTTTTCTGACCCATACTTCGCACCAATTCCCGGTACGTCTTTTCACGGCATGGCGAATAGTCCCGCAAGGCTGCTCGACTTTACTCGCGAGCACGCCCGGCGATTCCTCCGGAACCGTACTCCTGCGGAATGCCGATCGGCGCGGACACGACCGGTTACACCCGTATGGCGAAGGGTGATCATCAGGCCTCTGAGCTGCAACAATATGTTGATTGCGCAGGTCAACCGCCCCCCTGCGGAGAGCCATTCTTTGCGAAGTTTTACTTGCGGCAGACGAAAATGAGAAGGTGGTCATGTCAAGGAATTCGACACGAAGCCGCCCCGGTCAGGCAATTCGGACATCCGGCGCCGCGAAAAGGCCGCACGGCACCGCGGGAATGTGGTGGAAATGTGCATGCGCCGCGTCGGAAAGCAGGGGCTGCCGGACGCGGCGGGCCTGTGCGTACGAGCCGGCCGTCGGGCCCCGGCCGAGCGGGAGCGGGCCGCCGGCGGCCGGTGGCCCGTGGCCCATGGCGCGTGGCGCGTGGCCGATCGCGGTCCCCCGAATGCCTGCGGGCTATCAGCGGCAGGATGGTCGGACTATCGTTAGTTAGCGAAAGCTATCGAAGTACTCTCCGACTGGCGGCCCCCGGGCTGCCACTCACCTGGGGGCAGCGGTGGCGACGAAGATCCCGAACAACGGCAGGGGCAGGCGCGTCCGCACGGTCCACGGGGCCGTGGCGGCGGACCATCCGCGGTACAAGTGGGTCGCACTCTCCAACACCACGCTCGGCACCCTGATCGCCACCATCAACGCCTCGATCGTCCTGATCTCCCTCCCCGCGATCTTCAACGGCATCGGCCTGGACCCGCTCCAACCCGGCAACGTCAGCTACCTGTTGTGGATGCTGATGGGCTACATGCTGGTCACCGCCGTCCTGGTGGTCACCCTCGGCAGACTGGGCGACATCCACGGCCGGGTGCGGATCTACAACGCCGGCTTCCTGATCTTCACCCTCACCTCGGTGGCCCTCTCCCTCGACCCGCTGCACGGCGGGCCGGGCGCGCTGTGGCTGATCGGCTGGCGGGTGGTGCAGGCGATCGGCGGCTCGATGCTGATGGCCAACTCGGCCGCGATCATCACCGACGCGTTCCCCGCCCACCGGCGCGGCATGGCGCTGGGGGTGAACATCGTCGCGGGCATCGCCGGCTCCTTCATCGGCCTGGTGCTGGGCGGGCTGCTGGCCGAGTGGAACTGGCGGTCGATCTTCTGGGTCAACGTGCCGATCGGCATCCTCGGCACGGTCTGGGCCTACCGGTCGCTGCGCGAGACCGGCGTACGGCGGCCCGCCCGGATCGACTGGTGGGGCAACGTCACCTTCGGCGTCGGCCTGACCGCCCTGCTCGCCGCGATCACCTACGGCATCCAGCCCTACGGCGGCCACACCATGGGCTGGACCAGCCCCTGGGTGCTGGGCGGGCTGTTCGGCGGCGTGGCGCTGCTGATCGCCTTCTGCCTGGTCGAGTCCAGGGTCGCCGAGCCGATGTTCCCCCTGGCGCTGTTCCGCGACCCGGTCTTCGCCGGCGGCAACGCGGCCACCCTGCTGGGCTCGATCGCCCGCGGCGGGCTCCAGTTCATGCTGATCATCTGGCTCCAGGGCATCTGGCTGCCCCTGCACGGCTACGACTACGCCGACACCCCGCTGTGGGCGGGCATCTACCTCGTCCCGCTGACCGTCGGCTTCCTGGCCGCCGGGCCGGTCTCGGGCTACCTCTCCGACCGGGCCGGGGCCCGGCTGTTCGCCTCCGGCGGGCTGGTGGTGATGGCCCTGTCCTTCGCCGGACTGCTGCTCCTGCCCACCGACTTCGGCTACCCGTGGTTCGCCGTCCTGGTGTTCCTCAACGGCCTGGGCGGCGGTCTGTTCGCGGCCCCCAACACCTCGCTGATCATGTCGAGCGTGCCCGCCGAGGCCCGCGGCGCCGCCTCCGGCATGCGGGCCACCTTCCAGAACGCCGGCATGGTGCTCTCGATCGGCGTCTTCTTCTCGCTGATGGTGGCCGGCCTGGCCGGCTCGCTGCCGCACACCCTCACCGCCGGACTGACGGCGCAGGGCGTGCCCGCCGCCGACGCGCACGCCATCGCCTCGCTGCCACCGGTCGGCACGCTCTTCGCCGCGTTCCTCGGGTACAACCCGATCCAGCAGTTGCTGGGCCCGCACGTGCTCGGCGTGCTCCCGGCGGCCAACGCCCGGACGCTGACCGGCCGGGAGTTCTTCCCGCAACTGATCTCGGGCCCCTTCCACGACGGCCTGGTCGTGGTGTTCTGGCTGGCGATCGCCATGTCGCTGGTCGCCGCGGCGGCCTCGCTGGTGCGCGAGCGGACCGGGCCGCGCCGCCCCCGCCGCACCCGGACGGGCGCGGGCGAGGCCGCCGAACGGCCCCGCGCGGGTCGGCCCGCCGCGCACGGGAAGGCCCGCAGGCCATGACCGGGCGCGATGCCGTGACCGACGCCGGCGCCATGACCGACCCCGACGCCGTGACCGACCCCGACGCCGTGACCGACCCCGATGCCGACGCCGAGGTCGGGAGCCACGGCGCAGCCGGGGCCGGTCTCTCCGCCGAGGCCCTCGTCCGACTGCGGCTGGCGATCGGCCGGCTCAACCGGCAGATGGCCCGCGCCTCCGGCGGCCAGGACCTCACCGTCGCCCAACTCTCCGCCCTGGCCCGGGTGGAGGTGCACGGCCCGCTGCGGCTCGGCGAACTCGCCGCGCTGGAGGGGGTGGCCGTCCCGTCGGTGCTCCGGACGATCGCCCCGCTGATCGCCGACGGCCTGATCGCCAAGACCCCCGACCCGCTGGACGGCCGCTCCCAGTTGCTCGAACTCACCCCGGCCGGTCTGGCGGCGATCACCCGGATCCGCCGGGAGCGCTCCGCCCTGCTGGCCCGCCGCAGCACGCGGCTCACCCCGCAGCAGTGCCGCCAACTGGAGGCGGCCGTACCGCTGTTGGAACTGCTGCTGGACGATCCCGACGCGGCCTGCCCCAGCCAGGCCTGTCCCGATCCGTCCTCCTCCGACCCGGCCTGCCCGGACCCGACCCGCCCCGGCCGGCGCGGCCCCGCCGACTGAGGCAGCGCTCCTCGGGGCGGAGCGGGGCGAAGCGGGGCAGGCGCCTACGCCGTCTCGCGGAGGAATCCGGTGAGCAGCTCGAAGGTCTCCTCGGGCCGTTCCAGGCCGGGGAAGTGGCCGGCCCAGGGCAGTTCGAGCCGGCGGGCGCCGGGGATCCGGCTCGCCACGGAGTCGGCGATCCGCCGGAAGTCGTCCAGGTCGTGGCCGCCGGTCACCACCAGGCAGGGCGCCGTGATCCGGGAGATGTCCGCCTCGTCGCCGGTGGGGCCGACCTCGGCGTCCGCCTGCACCTCGAAGGCGCGCCGCTGCATCCGGCGGACGAGTTCACGGGCCTCGTCGCCCGCCTCCGGGCCCAACCAGCTCTCGACGTTGAGCTCGACGGCGCCCTCGACGTCCCCGGTCGCGAGGAGTTCCCGCTCCCGCGCGGCGAAGGCCATCAGGGCGTCACCGGCGACGTGCCCGGACACCCCGGAGCAGAGCAGGGCCAGCGCGGTGACGGCCCCGGGGCGCAGCGCCGCCACGTCCAGGGCGATCTTCCCCCCGTACGAGGCACCGATCAACGCGGTGCTCTCGACGCCCAGGTGGTCGAGGAGCGCCAGCACGTCCTGCGCGTCGCTGTACGGGGCGTCGGCCGGAGGCGTGTCGCCGAAGCCCCGGAAGTCGGCCCGGATCACCCGGTAGCCCGCGTCGACCAGCCCCTGCCACTGCGGGTCCCACATCCTCCGATCGCACACGGACGAGTGCAGCAGCACCAGGGTCGGGCGGCTCCCCGGCACGTCATGAGATACGTCATGGGAGAGGATCATCTGCGGATCGTATCGACGCCCCTGGGGGACGCCAACCGGTTTGGTGATCGGCGGGAGTAAGCGCTTTGGGCCGCTTCCGGGCTCTAGGTGGGTGAGGAGGTGCTCATGGGAGGCACGAAGACCGACCGGGACGAGGAGTTCCAGGCGTTCATCGTCGGGGCCTGGCCACGGCTGCTGCGGACGGCGTACCTGTTGGCCGGGGAGCAGTACGCGGCCGAGGACCTGGTGCAGTCCGCGGCCGAGAAGGCCTGCGCGGCCTGGGCGAAGGTGCGACGGGCCGGCGATCCGCACAGCTACGTGCGGCGGATCCTGGTGAACGAACACGCCCGCCGCTGGCGCCGCCGCGCGCCGGAGCTGCTGGTGTACGCGGTGCCGGACGAGGCCGGAGCAGAGGACTGCTACGCCCGCGCCGACCAGCGCGGCGCGCTGATGACGGCACTGGCCGCCCTGCCGGCCCGCCAGCGCGAGGCCGTGGTGCTGCGGTACTGGGAGGACCTGAGCGACAGTCAGGCCGCCGAGGCGATGGGCTGCTCGGCCGGAGCCGTGCGCAGCCACGCGGCCAAGGGGATCGCGAGGCTGCGGGGGGCCGCGGCGCTGAAGGAAATCAAGGGCATGACGAGCATCGGAGGTGCGGTATGAGCGCGGGCGGCAACGGCGGGACGGTCGGTATGGGCGCGGCGGGCGACGACGGCGACGTGTGGGTCGGACTCGGCCTGGCGGAGGTGGCGTCCGGGGCCAGGGTCGGCCCGGCGCCGATGGCGGACATCATGGCGGGCGGCCGCCGGATCCGGCGCCGTCGCCGGTCGGTGGTCGGCGCGCTCGCGCTGGCCTCGGTGGTGGTGCTGGGCGGCGGGACGATGGCGGGTCTGCACAGCTCCCCCGCGAGCAGCGGCAGCCAGTCGCTCGTCCCGGCCAACGGCGGCCCTGGCGGCGGCACCGGGGGCGGTCCGGCCGCCCAGCCGTCCGGCTCGGCGACGGCCGAGCGGGACCCGCTCACCCCGGTCCGGGTGCCGATCGCCCAGGGCGAGACCCCCGACGGCAAGAAGTGGCAGCTCTTCACGGCGCTCTGGCCGGTCGCCCCGAAGGACAAGGCGTACGAGCAGGCGGTGGCCGTCTGGAAGGAGCGTCACGCCGTCGACTCCTCGCTCGACCAGCCGACGGAGGAGTACGTCCAGCACTACTGGCAGCCCAACGAGGACGTCGTGAACGACTACGTCACCCTGGACGGGGTGCGCCAGCCGTCCGACATCCAGAACAGCTACCCGGCGCCCGGGCACGTCCCCGAGGGGATGGCCGACACGTTCAGCGGCGCCCTGGTCGGCGCCCGGGACAAGGCCGGCACCCCGGGCCCGCTCCCGATCAAGCTCGCCGTGATGGCCCTCGGCCCGGACGTCGGCAAGGTCCTGGTGACCTGGTCGGACGGCTCGGTCATGGAGCCGTGGCTGAAGGCCGTCGGGGATTCCCCGTACCAACGGCTGGTGGTCGCCGAGCAGCCGGGCAAGAAGGTGACGTCGTGGCAGTTCTTCGACAAGAAGGGCGCCGAGCTGCCGAACGCCGGCGAGAAGATGCTGACCGAGTAGCGGTCGGCGCGACCGGCTGAACGCGGCCGACCGGACGCGGCCAACTGAACACGAACGGCCGGCCACGACCGCCCGACCAGGCCCGCGGGGCCGGCCCGCAACCCCCGTCGGGCCGGCCCCGCGTCGGCGTGCGGGGCGGTCGGCGTGCGAGGCACTCGGTGTACGGGGCGCTCGGCGCGTATCGCGGAAACGTGGGAGAAAGCGCTCCCCCGGTCGGGGGAGGTCGTCGACGAGCCGCCCGAGCAGACTGGCGATCACACCCGGGGAGGACTTCCCGGCCCCCCTGATTGCACCGGAGTTGACTCGTGCGCGAGCAGATGTGGCAGCCCCTTTCCTCCCGACCTTCCTCCTGGCGTTCGTCCCGGCCCTCCTCCCGGCGCCCGCAGGCCGGTCGGCGCGGGGTCGTCGTGGCGGCGGCCGCCGCGGTGGCCGTCGGCGTCATGACCGCAGGCACCGCCCTGGCACCGTCCACGGCAGCCGCCGCCCCCCGCCCGGACGCCGTCCAGCAGGGGCTGAACGCGCTGGTCCGTGACGACGGCCTGCCCGCCGCGCTGGCAAGTGTCCAGGGCCGTGACGGCCGCACCCGCACCTACACCGCGGGGGTCGGCGACGTCACCACCCGCGCGAAGGTGCCGATCGACGGCCAGGTGCGGATCGGCAGCAACACCAAGACGTTCACCGCGGTGGTCGTGCTGCAGTTGGTCGGCGAGGGGAAGATCGGGCTCGACGAGCCCGTCGAGTCCTACCTCCCCGGCCTGGTCCGCGGTGACGGCATCGACGGGCGCCACATCACCGTCCGCCAGCTCCTACAGCACACCAGCGGACTCCCGGACTACGAGGGCTACATCGACGAACACGCCATCCAGCACCGGTACTTCGAGCCGCGCGACCTGCTGGACATCGCCTTCCAGCACAAGGCCGACTTCGCCCCGGGGGCGAGCTTCAAGTACAGCAGCACCAACTACATACTTGCCGGCCTGGTCGTCCAGAAGGTCACCGGCCGCCCCATCGCCGAACAGATCGACCAGCGCATCATCAAGCCCCTCGGCCTGCGGCACACCTACTACCCCGCCCAGGGCGACCGGACCATCCGCGAGGCCCACCCCCACGGCTACCTCAAGGACGCGGCCGACGGGCACCTGGTCGACTTCACCGAGCTGGACCCCTCCGCGGGCGGGGCGGCGGGCCAGATGGTCTCCACCAACTTCGACGTCAACCAGTTCTTCACCGCCCTCCTCGGCGGCCGCCTCCTCCAACCGGCCCAGCTCGCCCAGATGCGCACCACCGTCCCCATCGGCGACAGCGGCGCCGCCTACGGCCTGGGACTCATCAGCCGACCGCTGTCCTGCGGCGGCGTCTACTGGGGCCACGGCGGCGACATCCCCGGCTACGAGACCCGGGGCGGGGCGACGGACGACGGCCGCGCCGTCAACATCGCGGTGACCACCATCCCGTCGGACGCCACCGGCTCGGAGCACGTCGAGAACGTCGTCGACACGGCCCTGTGCCGCTGACCGAAGTCCGGTGAGGGAGTGGGAAGTCGGCGGGGCCGACTTCCCACGCCGCTTTGCCGCCCCGCTTTTCTGCCCCGCTTTTCTGCCCCGCTTTTCCGCTCCGCTTTTCCGCTCCGGCTTTCCACTCCGCCCAGGTTCCGCGCCGAGACGGAACATCCCTAGAGCTGCGTGAGGCCGCCGTCGACGAGCAGTTCCGCGCCGGTGGTGAAAGAGCTCTGGTCCCCGGCCAGGTAGAGGGCGGTGGCGGCGACCTCCTCGGGTCGGCCGACACGGCCGAGCGGGGTCGTGGCGACGGCCTGATCGACCTGGGGGGACGCGGCCCGCAGCTCGTCGGCGCCGGGGGTCGTGACCGGGCCCGGGGTGAGGGCGTTGACCCGGATGCCGCGACCGGCGAGCTCGGTGGCCCAGGTGCGGGCGAGGCTGCGGATCGCGGCCTTGGTCGCGGCGTAGACGCCCAGACCCGGGACGCCGCGCAGGGCCGCGCTCGACGAGAGCAGGATCACCGAGGCGCCGGCCGACAGCAGCGGGAGCGCCTTCTGCACGGTGAAGACCGTGCCCTTGAGGTTCACGGAGGTGGTGTGGTCGTACTCCTCCTCGGTGATCTCGCCGAGCGGGCCGAAGTCCCCGAGGCCGGCGTTGGCCACGACGATGTCGAGCCGTCCGCTGCGCTCGGTGATCTCGGCGAAGAGCCGGTCGAGGTCGTCGAGCTTCGACACGTCGCCCCGGACGCCGATGCCCCGACTGCCGACCTGCTCGACGGCGGCCGCCAGCTCGGCTTCACGGCGGCCGGTGAGGTAGACGGTCGCCCCCTCGGCGGCGAAGCGGCGGGCGATGGCCAGGCCGATGCCGGTGGAGGCGCCGGTGACGAGGGCGGTCTTGTTGTCCAGCTGTCCCATGAGATTCTCCGAATCTTGACGTAACTATTCTTGTTACATTTTTGGGCGCAAAAACCGGCACGGGAAGCACTGCCACGGCCGAGGCTAGGCGGCCTTCAGCACGTCGCGCAGCACATCCTCCAGCGTGGTCCCCGCCAGCTCCCGGCGGAGGGTGGCCTCGATCCCGTCGTAGACGGCGGCCATCACCGGAGCGATGCCGTGGCCCACCACGCACTCGGGGTCGGGCGTGGCGGGGTGCAGGGCGAAGATCGGCCCCGGCTCCACCGCCTGGTAGACGTCGAGCAGGGTGATCGCCGACAGGTCCCGCGACAGCGTCCAGCCGGCCCCGGCACCCCTTCGCGAGTCGACCAGGCCCGCCTTGCGCAGCTGGGCCAGCAGGCGGCGGATCACCACGGGGTTGGTGTTGACGCTCGCGGCGATCTGCTCGGAGGTGGCGACCTCGTGGCCACGGCGCTGGTACAGCCCGATCCAGGTCAGGGCGTGCGCGGCGACGGTCAACCTACTGTTCGCGCTCATGCCGTCCATCACCCCTCTCCATGTCGTAACTGTAATAGTTACATCGCCCGGCGGCAAGCCTCGGCGGAGTCGAGCAGGAGGCACTGGCCGGGCGCAGCGAACTCGTCCGGTTGAAAAGCAGCCACTCTCAACCGCCCACCGCCTGAGGAGCGGTGGGCCGTCTGCGCGCCCGGGTGAGCCGGCGGTACGCGAGATGGACCGCGAGGCCCAGCAGGGTCATGAGGACGGACGCCACCAGTGCGACCACATCGAGCGCGTTCCGGCCCAGTGCGTTCCAGAATCCGATGCTCGAAGCAAGGGCGGCGACGTCCGTGTGCCGGGGGTCGTACACCACCGTCACGGTGTCGCGGGCCTTGACGGTGTCGGTGACGTAGGCGAGTCGGGTCTCGACGGACGCCCCCTCTGACGTCGTGAACCGCACCCGGCAGTGGGAGTTGCCCGCCGGATTGTCCTGCGGCCCGCTCACTGCGGCGCAGTCGGTGACGACCGCCGACACGTGGACGCCGCGACTGCGGAGAGCCGACGTCACCCCCATGTCGTGCGGTATCAGGTAGACCAGGCTGAGGACGAACAGCAGGACCCCCAGGCCGATCATGGCGAGCGAACCGTTCCGCACGGTCCGGCCGTGGTCCCGCGCGTTCTCCATCGGTTCCCCCGGGTGTCGGCCCAACTGGCCACGTGCGCCCACGCTACCCGCACCCACCGACACCGGCGGTGCGCCGGAACACCGGCCGCCGGCACCAGGGCGCACTCGGCCCTGAGGGCTCATGGATCGGCGGGCGGGGTCAGGTGACGGTGCGGCCGAGGTAGCCCGCCAGGTGGTCGAGCACGGGTGCGGCAGGGGGGACGGGCCGGGGCGGGGCGAAGGAGCCTCCCGGGGTCCTCGGCAGGGAGTCGTAGATCTCCCGCACCACCGGCAGGGCGAGTTCGGCGAGGTCCGGGAGGAAGTCGCGCGGCCGCCCGAGTGCGGCGGCCAAGTCCCAGCCGTGGAGCAGCAGTTCGATGACGAGTTGCTCGACGAGCCGGCGGCCGGGCGCCGGGCCGAATCGCCGGTCGAGCATTCCCGGGCGGCGGAACGCGGTGAGCGCGTCGCGCGCGGCGGCGAGGAACGCCCCGACGTGGTCGTCTCCGAGATGGTCGGCGCCGACGTCGGTGCGGGGGAAGCCCCGGGCCAGGCCACCCCACAACAGGTTCTCCCAGACGATGTGGTCGATCAGGGCGCGCACGTCCCAGCCGTCGCACGGAGTCGGCAGGTTGAGCTGGTCCGGGTGGACGTCGCGCAGCAGCTCCGCCACGGCGTTCTGGACCCGCTCGCAGGCGTCGAGCACGCCACCGGGCCGCCAGGCGTCGGCGTCGGCCCCGTACAGGGCGGCGAGTTCGCCGTCCCGCGCGCCCGGAGCGGGGTTGGCGCGGAGCGCGGTCTTCAGCCAGGCCCCGGTGTCCGCCACGCCGGGTGCCACGGGCTGGCCGTTGAGGACGCACAGGAGCTGCCAGTACCGCTCGACACTGGGCTCGGACGCCGCGGTGAGCTGTTCCAGCAACCTCCGCCGGGCGGGCGCGCCGTCACTGTCCGTCGCCTCGGCGGCGTCCGCGGCGGCGTCCGCGGCACCGCCGGTGTTCGCAGGGCTGGGGATCCAGGCCGCGACGACGGCGGCGACCACGGAGTCGGCCGCCGGCGAATCCGGGGCGATCCCCTCCCGCATCGCGGCGGCCACCCGACGGTTCCAGTCCTCGGCCAGCTGCCGCAGCGCGCGCAGCGCGCTCTCGTCGTGCTCGCCGGGCGCGTGCCGGGAGGAGTACTCGGCCAGCCGGCGCATCCCCGCACGCAGCTCCGGGCCGGCCACCAGCTCACTCAGTTCGATCCAGGCGTCGACCTGCTCGTCCGTGGGGTCCTCGGGCAGGTCGGCGACGGCGGCCAGCTGCTCCCGGCGGTAGGTCGGCACGTCCAGCTCCGCGAGCGTCCCGGCCACGAAGTCGTGGATCAGCGAGCGGCGTTCGGCGGCGGACATGCGGGCGGTTCGGGTCATGAAGGCGAGTCCTTCGGCAGTGGTGGTCCGGCGGGCGACGGAGCGCAACACCGCCTGCTGCGTGCGCAGCAGGCGGATGCGCACCTCCAGCGCGTCGACGTGTGCCGCCGCCACGCCCGTCAGGGTGTGCTCGCGGTCGAGGACGGCACGGATCGCCGCCAGGTCCAGCCCGAGCTCCCGCAGGGTCCGGGCCAGTTCCAGACGGCCCAGGGACGCGGGGTCGTAGCGGCGGTACCCAGCAGCGGTCCGCCGGGCCGGCGGCACCACCCCGGTGTCGGACCAGTGCCGGATGAGCTTCACCGACAGCCCGGTCCTGCGCGCGACCTCTCCGATGCTCAACAGCACCGCTTCATCGACCTCATCGACGTGCATGCGCCCCACTGTCGGCTCTCCCACGGTGGGAGAGTCAAGACGGGTACGGGCGCCGGGCCCGCCAGGAGCCCGCCAGGAGCCCGCCAGGAGCCCGTCAGGGGCCCACCAGGATAAGGGGATCCAGCCGCCCCGGTGGCAGTTCCCCCAAACGGCACACACCCGTTGTGAGTGGACCGGTACGTTCCGCGCATGGACTTCAACGCCATTGCCAACTCGTTCGTGTGCCACTACTACAACACCTTCGACTCCGGCATCGCGGGGCGCAACAACCTCAGCAGCCTCTACCGGCCCGAGTCGATGCTCACCTGGGAGAAGACCCAGGCCCAGGGGCAGCAGAACATCCTCGCGAAGCTGACGACGCCCGAACTCGCCACCGTCAAGCACGCGGTGTCCACCAACGACGCGCAGCCCGCGCCGGGCAACGGCGTACTGGTCACCGTCACGGGCGGCCTCGCCATCGACAACGCCTTCGACAAGCCCATGCAGTTCACCGAGACGTTCAACCTGCAGCCGATCCCCGGCCAGCCCGGCGGCTTCTTCGTCTACAACCAGATCTTCCGCCTCATCTTCGCCTGAGCCGCCCAGGGTCCGGGGCTTCCCGTCGGCTTCCCGCCCGACAGGGTGAAGTCCCGGACCGACGCCACGACTTGGAGGAAGGGTGCACCTGCGCGAGCTCCGGTCGGCCGACGCCCCCGCCGTCCGCCGCATCTACAGCGGCAGGTCGGTCGCCGACCTGTGGTTCGGCCGGATGACCGCCACCCAGGCCCACGACTACGTACGCGAAGCCCGGGAGGCCGAGGCGCAGCGGCCGCGCACCGCACGCGTCCTCGGCATCGACGTCCACGACGACCTGATCGGCATCGTCCGACTCCGGATCACCGGCCACACGGGCAGCCTCAGCTACATCCTGCGCGAGGACACCTGGGGCCACGGCTACGCCACCACAGCGGTGCGCCGCTTCCTCGCCCACCACCGCACCCCACGGGTCACCGCCGAGCACCGCGTCGGCAACCCCGCCTCGGGAAGGGTCCTGACGAAGACCGGCTTCGTCGTGACCACCGTGACCGACGAGCTCGTCCACTACGAACTGGGCTAGCGGCCGCCCCGCCACGGCGGCCACCTCGCCGCCCTGGAACAGCCCGACCTGCTGGTGGCCGACATCCGGACCTTCTTCCGCACCCTGGCGGGTGGTTGGAGCGAGGTCTGAGCTGCGTCCGCCTCCACTGCGCCCCGATGCGCCCTTGACTCCACACCCGCGCGGGGCCCAGGGTCGTTGCAACTGGGCGCAACTGACTCGATGGCGGAGGCGGTCATGAAGCTACGGTTCGTCGGCAAGGACCCCGAGTCCGGGGACCACGGGTGTCCCTCCGTGTGGGTGGACGAGGAACGGGCAGAGCTGGTGATCCAAGGCTGGAAAGCGGACGAGGCAACGGAAGTCGAGTGCCTGAAGGCCGGGCCGATTCCCGAGCACGAGACCGTCATCCGGCTGCCCCGGCGCATGATTCCACTTCTCAGGGAGGCCATTGGTGGCACAGACGCTCTCTAGCTTCGCCGATCTGATCAAATCCGCACGTCATTCCGCGCTGCACCTCGAGATGCGGGACTGGTACTCGGTGGAGAACGAGACCGAGGGGTTCGCCGCGTGGCGCCGCGGGAAGAGACTCGATCCCGACAACCGCGAGTCCTGGTGGCGGCCTTGGCTCGATCTGGTGCAGGAAGTCACCGGCCACGGCATCGCGATTCGCCGCGCCCGCGTGGTCTCGGAACCGGTGAGCGAGTACATCCGCTTCGAGCACTCCGGCACTTTCACCAACATTGCCGCCGGTGAAGAAATCCGCTGGCTCCCCCGACGCAGCGCGTCCGGAATCGCTCTTCCCGGCAATGACTGCTGGATCTTTGACGGTCGACTCGTTCAGTTCAACATTTTCGATGGCGCCGGCCGATGGGTTCAGACGGATCAGACGGAAGACGCCGCGGTGGTGTCACTGTGCGCTTCGGCTTTCGAAGCGGTCTGGGAGTCCGGGACCCCGCACGAGAAGTTCACCGTCTAGCTCTCCGCCCAGGAACCCGATCGGCCAGTCCATGTCCTCCAACCCGCTCTCCAGCGCGAAGTCCGCGCGTGCGGCGATAGCCGCGCGCCTGGACGCGATGAAGAAGGACGCCGGGCTCACAGGGGACGAGCTGGCCGCTCGTTGCGGATGGCACAAGTCAAAGTCCTCTCGGATCTCGCGAGGCGTAACTCCACCGTCGGACGCCGACATCCGCGCATGGTGTGCCGCCTGTGACGTCGACGACCAGGCGGCAGACCTCATCGCCGCCTCGCGTTCCGCTGATTCCATGTACATACAGTGGCAGCAGATTCACCGTGACGGCATGCGGAAGATCCACGAAAAAACGGTTCCGCTGTATCAGCGAACCCGGCACTTCCGCGTCTACGCGTCCAATGTCGTACCGGGGATGCTGCAAACTGCCGAATACGCATCCGGCCTCCTGCGCTCCATCACGGACTTCCAGGGGACGCCTGACGACGTCGACCAAGCCGTCCAGGCGAGGATCGAGCGATCAAGTGTCATCCGCAACCCAGGGCAGCGGTTCGCGATTCTGGTCGAGGAATCGGTGCTGTATTACCGAGTGGCCGACGATGCCGCGATGGCCGGCCAGCTCGGGCACCTCCTGTCCGTGATGGCACAGCCGAACGTATCCTTCGGAATCATTCCCTTCGGCGTGCGTCGTTCGGTTTGGCCGCTTGAAGCGTTCTACGCCTTCGATGAAGACCTGGTCGCCGTGGAAACCTTGACGGCGGAAATCAACATCTCGACGCCGAGCGAAATCGGCACCTACCACAGGGCGTTCGCCGAGCTGGCGAAACTCGCCGATCGGGGTCCGGCAGCACGCGCGTGCATCACCAGGGCCGTCAACTCCCTCGGGTGAACCGGTGCAACCGAGTGCAACTTCGTGGACCGTGGCACTCACGGCTTCCTACCGTCGATCTGACGACACCTCATCAGCCAGCGCGGGATGGGGCCGTCTCTCTTCAGCATCGAACAGGAAGGCAGTGCAGTGAGCGACCTGTACGAGATCGAGATCCCGGCCGGATTCGCCGCCTACAAGGCGTGTGGCGGGAACCAGGGTGGGGGTGACGACGGGGAGTCGTGCGTGACCCTGCGGGAGGTGCCCGAGGTGGCCGGCGGGTTGTGGGTGATGGGTGACACCAAGGCTCCTGGGCGTGAACTGCGCTTCACCACGGTGGAGTTGAGCTCCGCCGGCATCGACCCGGACCGCTTCACCACCTCCGCCTGACGCACCACCTCGCACCAGCGGGCCCCGCTCCCAACGCAGCTGGGAGCGGGGCCCGCCTCACACCCAGGGTAGGGCGCTCATGGATCACTGGAACAGGCCCGGCCTCCACTGGCACTGCTACGCGTGGGCGGGCGGCAAGCGGCCCGACGACGCCGAGCGGCGGCCGCCCGGACCGCAGAACGGCTTGCGGCCCGAATGGGGCAGCCCCGTACCGCCGTTGGAGGTCATGCACTGGCTCGCCAAGTCGGCGGCGCAGATCAGGCTCACTACCGACGACCCGGCCGAGGTGCTCGACTGGCTGGGCAAGCAGCTCGCCGACTCCCCCGCTGCGGAGGGCGACCTCCCCTCGGCCACCCGGCTGGATCACGCCCTGGCGTTCCTCGACACGTTCCCGCACGACGTGGTGTGGACGTACTGGACACCCGGCCAGCAGCTCCGGTCGGTCGCCGCCGTGGTGTGCCCCCGAACGTTCGGCCCCACCTCCGAAACGCCCCCACCCTGTCCGCTTCGACGGCGGTGAGCGGCGGTGAGCGGCGGTGAGCGGTGTCGCCCGGCGGGGCGTGACAGCGTGTCGAGTGGCGGCGCACGGTCCGCGACGAGAGGGTGACCGACGCAGGACCTCACCTGAAGGAGCGAGAATGCCCGAAGTCACCACTCCGTACCCGACCGGCACTCCGTGCTGGGTCGATCTGATGGCGCAGGACCAGCAGGCGGCACTGGACTTCTACCGCGACCTGTTGGGCTGGCAGGGGCAGGTCGGCCCGGCCGAGTTCGGCGGGTACGCGGTCTGCGAGCTGAACGGCAAGGCGGCGGCCGGGATCGGACCGGCGATGGCGCCGGAGGGGATGCCCACCCCGCCGACCGTGTGGACCAGCTACCTGTCCACCACCGACGCGCAGGCCACCCAGGACGCGATCGTCGGCGCGGGCGGCACCCTGCTCGTCCCGGCAATGGACGTCGGCGAGCTCGGCCGGATGCTGATCGCCGCCGACCCGCAGGGCGCGGTGTTCGGCGTCTGGCAGCCGGGCGAGTTCTCCGGCGCCCGGGTCGTCAACGAGAGCGGCGCGCTGATCTGGAACGAGCTGCACACCAGTGACCTGCCCGGCGCCACCGCCTTCTACGGTGAGGCGTTCGGCATCGAGATCCAGCCGGCGCAGGGCGCCGAGCAGTACTGGGAGCTGCGGGTCGGCGGCCGGGCCGTCGGCGGGGTCTCGCTGCTCGCCAACGACCCGCCCGGCACGCCCGCACACTGGCTGACGTACTTCGCGGTGGACGACGTCGACTCCACCGTGGACGCCCTGGTCAAGCACGGCGGCACCGTCCTCGCCCCGCCGTTCGACATGGTGGCGGGCCGGATGTCGGTGGTGGCCGACCCGCAGGGCGCGCCGTTCGCGATGATCGCACCGAAGCCGATGTAGGCGGCGCGGCCCACCGCGCACGGTGTCGCGGTGGGCCGGCTCCGTCCAACTCCCGTCGGTACGGGTCACCCCCGCTGCGCGCGGCCGACGGCGCTGAGCACCGCCCGTACGCCCGCCGTGAGCACCGAGCCGTCCCGCCCGGCGCCCCACACCACCTGTCCGCCGACCCCGCCGACCCGGGCCTCGACGTAGGCGACGGCGTCGGTACCGGAGCCGGCACCCGCACCAGCGCCCGCGCCAGCCCCGACGGCGTGTTCGCTGAAGTGCAGGATGTCGACCCGCAGCGCGTCGGCCACCGCGTCGAGCGGGCCGGCGCCCTCGCCGCGCCGGCCGTCCACCTCCGCCCAGTCGTCGCCGGCCCGCCACGGCCAGTCCGGCGCCGCGTCCAGGTACTCCGCGCGGAAGAGCCCGTACAGTTCCTCCGCCGTCACCTCCCGCCCGCTGTCGTCGGTGGCCTCCTGCACGACCCGGGAGAACTCGATCTGGAGCCGCCTCGGCAGTTCCAGCCCGTGCCCGGTCTGGAGCAGGTAGGCGATGCCGCCCTTGCCGGACTGGCTGTTGACCCGGATGACCGCCTCGTAGTCGCGGCCGAGGTCGGCCGGGTCGATCGGCAGGTACGGCACCGACCAGGGCGCCTCGCGCGCCGGGACGCCGGACTCGGCCGCCACCTTGGCGTGGTGGGCGAAGCCCTTCTTGATGGCGTCCTGGTGGGTGCCGGAGAAGGCGGTGTGCACCAGGTCCCCCGCGTAGGGGTGGCGCTCGTGCACGGGCAGCCGGTTGCAGTGCTCGACGGTGCGGCGGATCTCGTCGAGGTCGGAGAAGTCGAGCATCGGGTCGACGCCCTGGGTGTGCAGGTTGAGCGCCAGCGTCACCAGGTCGACGTTGCCCGTCCGCTCGCCGTTGCCGAACAGGCACCCCTCCACCCGCTGGGCGCCGGCCAGCACGGCCAGTTCGGCGCAGGCGACGCCCGTCCCCCGGTCGTTGTGCGGGTGGACGGAGAGGATCACCGACTCGCGGCGCTCCAGGTGCCGGTGCAGGTACTCGATCTGGTCGGCGTAGACGTTGGGGGTGGCGATCTCGACGGTGGCGGGCAGGTTGTGGACGACGGGCCGGTCGGGGCTGGCGTCCCACAGTTCGGTGAGGCCGTTGCAGACCTCCAGGACGTAGTCCGGTTCGGTCAGGTTGAACACCTCGGGCGAGAACTGGAAGCGCACCCCGGGCCGGCCGTCGGCCCGCCGCGCCAGGTGGGTGGCGGCCTCGGTGATCAGGGCCCGCAGTTCGTGCCGGTCGCGCCCGAGGACGACCTCGCGCCAGAGCGGGGCGGTGGCGGTGTAGAGGTGGACGACGACGCGGGGCAGGCCTTCGACGGCCTCGAAGGTGCGGTCGATCAGGTCGGCGCGCGCCGCCGTGAAGACGACGACGGTGACGTCCTCGGGCACCGCGCCGGGCACGGTGGCCAGTTGCCGGACGAAGTCGAAGTCGGTGCGGCTGGCGGAGGGGTAGCCGACCTCGATCTCCTTGAAGCCCATGGCCAGGAGCAGGTCGAACATCCGCTGTTTGCGTGCCGGGTCCATGGGTTCGGCCAGTGCCTGGTTGCCGTCGCGCAGGTCGACGGGGACCCACAGCGGGGCGTGGTTGATCCGTCGGCCGGGCCAGCGCCGCATCAGTGCGGGGACGTGCACGCGCTCGTGGGCGGGCCGGTAGCGGTGGGAGGGCATGGCACCCGGGCGCTGCGGGTTCCAGGCGGGGGCGGTGACCGGGACGGGGCCGGCGGGGGTACGCAGGGTCGGGAATCGCATGATGAGTCCTTACGGAGGTACCGGTGGACCGGCAGGACGGCGCCCCGCAGCGGGGTGCCGGTCCGGTCACGCCCCGCTGCGGCCACCAAGAAGAAGGCCACCCAGAGGGAGACTCCACGGCTGCATGCCGGGTAGACTAACCACGAACCAAGTCCTCAGACAAGCTGACAGGTGAACGCGCATGCCCCCGCTCGGCCCCCTCCACCGCTCCCCCCTGGTCGACCAGGCCACCCGCCGCCTGGAGGAGCAGATCACCGCCGGACACTGGCCGGTGGGCGGGAAGCTGCCGGGCGAGGTCGCCCTGGCGAAGGAGCTGGGCGTCGGCCGCTCGACCGTCCGGGAGGCGCTGCGCGCGCTGGCCGGCGCCGGGATGGTGCAGAGCCGGCAGGGGTCGGGCGTGTTCGTGACGGCGGACCGGCCCGCCCTGGACTGGCCGACCCGGCTGCGCCGGGCGGAGCTGGCGCACGTCTACGAGGTGCGCACCATGGTCGAGGTGCAGGCGGCCCGACTGGCGGCCGCGCGCCGCACGGAGACGGACCTCGCCGCCGTGGACGCGGCGCTGGCCACCCGGCTGGCGGCGGGCGGCGCGGACGACGCGGCCTTCGTGGACGCCGACATCGCGCTGCACACCGCCGCGGTGGCGGCCGCGCACAACCCGGTGCTGGACGACCTGTTCGCCCAGTTCGTGCCGGTCCTGAGGGAGCACCTGGTGGACCTGGTGGGGGTGCTGGGGCTGCGCAGCGGGGACCCGAACCACGGCTACGCCTCGCACGCGGACCTCGTCGGGGCGCTGCACCGGGGCGATGCCGAGGAGGCCGGGCGGGTGCTGGCGGCCGAACTGGAGGCCACCCGGTCGCGCCTGCTGGCCGACTGAGCGGGGCGGGCGAGGCGGGTGGAGCGGCCGGGGGCGATATCCGGAGCGCGGGCACACAGTTTTCACACGGAGGCCACCCGGCGGCCCGCTCCGATCGCCGACGCCTCGTCAACCCGCTCCGAACTGGGATGCTTCGAGCACGCACGATCAACCGTCAGATGACATTGTGTCCGGAGCGTGTGTGACCACGGTCCAGGCGGCGAACGCACTTTCACTCCAATCACACGGTATGACTAGTATCGCCTCGTCAAGCCCGTGCCCCGGACGGCCGCCCCGCTCAGGCCGGCCGCCATCCCCAAGGAGACTGCTCTGCGCGCGCGTGCGAATCGGCGGCCCCCGACGCCGAAGGCCCCCCGCAGGCGTCCGCGCCTGTCACTGCGGACGGCGCTGCTCGTCCTCGCCGTCGTCCCCAGCATCGCCCTGGCCGCCCTGTGGGCGGTCACCAGCGGCGAGACCGTCTTCGACTTCCAGCGCCAGGCCGCCCAGGGCCTGCTCGCCCAGAAGGCCGGCCAGCCGTCCAACATCGTCTACTACAGCCTCCAGGAAGAGCGCCGGCTCAGCGCCGAGGCGCTCGCCCGGCCCGGCGGCAACACCGACCAGCTGCGCCGCCAGCGCCAGCAGACCGACGACGCGGTCCGCCAGTTCCAGGTCCTCTCCGGCGAGACCGCCGACAGCGCCCCCGAAGAGGTCCGCACCGCCGTCACCGAGGCCCGCCAGGCGATGGGCAAGCTCGCCGAACAGCGCGCCGCCGTCGACCACGGCTCGATCGACCAGCAGACCCTGTACGCGTACTACACCGACCTGATCGCCGTCGACCTGCGGCTGTTCACCGCACTCAGCCACGTCGACACCGGCGAGGTCACCTGGATCTCCAAGACCCTGGTGAACGCCTTCTGGGCCAAGGAGATGCTCGCCCGCGAGGACGCCATCCTCGCCCGCGGCTGGCCCACCGGGCGGCTCACCGTCACCGACTACCAGCAGGTCCAGCAGTCCGTCGGGGCGCAGGAGCACCTCTTCACCGTCCAGGTCCTCCCGTACATCCCGGACGGCGAGGCCGCCGCCTGGCACGACCTGATGAACAGCCCTGCCTGGCAGGCCAAGGCCGCCGTCGAGCAGTCGCTCACCAAGCCCACCGCCGCCGAGGCCAACGGCACCGTCAAACTGCCCGCCGCCCAGGACCAGTGGCGCCAGGCCCTCGACCAGCTCAACCCGCAGCTGGTCAAGGCCATCGAGACCCGCACCAGCGGCATCGTCGACGTCGGCAAGGGCACCATCCTCTCCCTCCTCACCACGGTCGTCCTGACCACCGTCGTCGGCCTGATCACCGTCGTCGCGGTGATCATCGCCTCCTGGCGGCTCAGCCGCTCGCTGCGCCGCCGCATCAAGGAACTCCAGACCCAGGCCGAGGAGATGGAGCGCACCCTCCCCGAGGTCGTCGAACGCCTCGGCCGCGGCGAGCAGGTCGACGTCGAGACCGACACCCGCACCATCACCGCCGGCCCGCACGGCAACGGCACCGACGAGCTCGCCCGCCTCGGCCAGGCCCTCAACCTGGCCCGCGCCTCCGCCGTCGAGGCCGCCGTCAAGCAGGCCGAACAGCACCGCGGCTTCGAGCGGCTGCTCCAGCGCATCGCCCGCCGCACCCAGCTGCTGATCGGCCGCCAGCTGCGCAAGCTCGACGAGCTGGAGCGCAAGCACGAGGACCCGGAGGTCCTGGAGGGCCTGTTCGACCTCGACCACCTCACCGCCCGCCTGCGCCGCTACGAGGAGAACCTCGTCATCATGGCCGGCGGCCAGCCGCAGCGGCGCTGGCGCAAGCCCGTCCCGCTGCTGGACGTGCTGCGCGCCGCGCAGGGCGAGGTGCAGGACTACCGCCGGATCATGATCGACGTCGAGGGCCACCCGTGGCTGTCCGAGCGGGCCGTCGGCCCGGTCGCGCACGTGCTCGCCGAGCTGATGGAGAACGCCACCACCTTCTCCAAGCCGCCCACCCCGGTCGAGGTCCGGGCCGCCATGGTCGGCCGCGGACTCGCCGTCGAGATCGAGGACCGCGGCCTCGGCATGGACCCCGAGCAGTACGACGCCGCCAACGAACTGATGAGCCGCCCGCCCCGCACCGACGTGCTCGCCCGGGCGGACGACGTCCGCCTCGGCTTCTACGTCGTCGCCCGGCTGGCCGCGCACAACGGACTCAAGATCGAGTTCCGGCCGTCGGCCTTCGGCGGCACCCGGGTCGTCGTGCTCGTCCCCGACGAGCTCGTCATCGACGGCGACGCCGGGCTGCCCGACGCCGCCCCCGTCGAACCGATCCCGCTCGTGCGGCGCTCCCGCAAGGCGCTGCTCACCGCCTCCGACGAGGCCCCGGAGTCGGCGCCGGCGGGGCCGCCGGTCGCGCCCGTGGACTCCTTCCCGCCGGGAGAGTCCTTCGCGCCGACGGAGTCCCTCCCGCCGGCGGCGTCCCTCCCGCCGGTGGAGGCCTTCGCCGCGGCCGCGGCCGAGTCCTTCCAGCCGGTGGAGGTGTTCGGGCAGGTCCAGCACGTCGACCGGCCCGGCCACGTGGAGCAGCCCGGGTACGTGGAACCGCTCGGGCAGACCCAGCAGCTCCCGTTCGACCCGCTGACCGCCCCCGTCCAGGCCTTCGGGCACGTCGAGTACGTCCGGCCCGAGGCCGCGCCCGCCGCCGAGCCCGCGCCGTTCCCCGCCCCGTACGCCGAGCAGCCGATCGAGCACAGCTCGCCGGCCCCCGACGCCCCGGTCGACCAGCCGCCCTCGCACGACGTGCCCGCCTACCCGGACATCGCCTACGCCCGGGTCACCGACGCCGAGGCCCCGTACGCCGACGAGCAGTACCGCCCGGCCGACCACTACCGGCTGGCCGAACGGCGCCAGCGCCGCGAGTACGCCTCCGCGGTGCCGCTCAGCCCCACCGAGACCGAGCAGCCCCCGCTGCCCCAGCGCGTCCGGCAGGCCAGCCTGGCCGCCGAACTGCGTGTCCCGCCGGTGCCCCGCCCGCAGTGGGCCGAGCCCGCCGCCGGGCCCCGCGCCGAATCCGCCGCCCCGGCCACCGAGCCCGCCGGCGGCCCCTTCCAGCGCCCGGCGAAGCGTTCCGGTGCGACGATCGGCGCCTTCCAGCGCCAGTCCCGTGCCGCCCGCGCCCAGGACAGCGGCGAGCACCCGCTGCCCGGGGCCGTGACCCCACCGGCTCCCCCCACCGCCCCCGCCGGCTCCCCGACGCCCGCGTCCGACCCCTCCCCCTGGGCCCTGCCGGCCGCGGACCCCCGAACCACACGAACGGATGACCAGTCATGAACCGAACGATCGCCACCCACCAGGACCTGGACTGGCTGCTGGACGGACTCGTCGACTCGGTGCCCGGGACCAGGAACGCCGTCCTGCTCTCCGACGACGGCCTGGTCGTCAGCCACTCCCGCACCATCGAACGGGCCGACGCCGAGCGCCTCGCCGCCGTCGCCACCGGCCAGCAGAGCCTGGCCCGCGGCGTCGGCCAGCTCTTCGACGGCGGGGCCGTCCACCAGGTGATCGTCGAACTCGCCGAGTGCTGGCTGTTCATCATCGCCGCCGCCCAGGGCACCCACCTGGCCGTCGTCGCCTCCCAGGAGGTCGACGCCGAGGTCATGTCGGTCGCCATGCACACCCTGGTGCAGCAGGTCGGCCAGAAGATGACCACCCCGGTGCGTGCCGAGGCCGGCGCCGCCTCCCCCGCCGGCTTCGACGCCTTCGCCGCCCGGAACCGGAGCTGACACCGGTGGGCCCGTACGGAAACGGGAGCGGGAGCGGGCAGCGCGGCGGGGTCCCGCACTGGAGCGAACTGCCGGACGAGGACGCCGAGGACGAGTCGGGCGCCATGGTGCGCCCGTACACCATCACCCGCGGCCGCACCGCGCCCGAGCGCGACGACCTCACCCTGATCACCGTGCTCACCACCGTCGAGGACGAGGCCGCCCGGGCCCTGGCGCGGGGCAGCCGCGCCGGTGCCCGCGGCCTCCAGCCCGAGCACCGGATGATCCTCGACCACTGCCGGCGGCCCGCCGCCGTCGCCGAGGTGTCGGCCGGCCTGGACCTCCCGGTCTCGGTCACCAAGATCCTGCTGGGCGACCTGGTCGCCCAGGGCCTGCTGCGGGCCCGGGCGCCGCTCTCGGTGGCCCGGGCCGCCGGAGGCGTGGACCTCGGCCTGCTCACGGCCGTTCGCGAAGGACTCCGGAGACTCTGAACCATGGCAACACCCCACCCCAGCAGTGCCGCTGACGCCGGCGTCGCCACCGCGCCGGCCGCCGTCAAGATCCTCATCGCGGGCGGCTTCGGCGTCGGCAAGACCACCCTCGTCGGCTCCGTCAGCGAGGTCGCCCCGCTGCGCACCGAGGAGTACCTGACCCGGGCCAGCGTCGGCGTGGACGACCTGTCCGGCGTCGACCAGAAGGACACCACCACCGTCGCCCTCGACTTCGGCCGGATCACCGTCAACCCGGACCTCGTCGTCTACCTGTTCGGCACCCCCGGGCAGGAACGCTTCTGGTTCATGTGGAACGACCTCGTCAACGGCGCCCTCGGCGGCATCGTCATCGCCGACACCCGCAGGCTCGACACCAGCTTCGCCTCCATCGACTTCTTCGAGAGCCGGGGCATCCCCTTCGTCGTCGCCATCAACTGCTTCCACAGCCACAACACCCGTACCCCCGACGAGATCCGCGCCGCCCTCGACCTGGACCCGCAGGTGCCGATGCTCCTCGGCGACGTCCGCGAACGCGCCTTCGGACGCGACCTGCTGCTCGCCCTGGTCGACCACCTGATGGACCTCTCCGCCGCCCCCGTCGGCTGAAAGTCGGCTGAACGTCGGCCGGCTGAAAGTCGGTCGGCTGAACCACCTCCCTTCCCCAGGAGCCACCCCATGACCTCACCCCTGCGCGTCCTCGTCCACGGCGGCGGCATCGGCGGGCTCACCCTCGCCACCGCCCTCGCCGAGCGCGGCCACCACGTCGACGTCGCCGAACTGCGCGACCAGCTGGAAGCCCTCGGCGTCGGCATCATCCAGCCCTCCAACGCCCTCCACGTGATGCGCGAGATAGGCGTCCTCGACGACTGCCTCGCCGCCGGCTTCGAGTGGGACGTGCTGACCATCTGCGACCCGGCCGGCGCCACCCTCGCCAAGATCCCGCAGCCCCGGATGGGCGACGCCCCCTCCAACAACGGCATCCCCCGCCCCGCCCTCGCCCAGGTGCTCGCCACCGCCGCCACCCGGGCCGGCGCCACCCTGCGCTTCGGCACCACCATCGCCGACCTCACCGAGGACGCCGACGGCGTCGACGCCACCCTCACCGACGGGCACCGCGGCCGCTACGACCTCGTCGTCGGCTTCGACGGCATCGGCTCCCCGCTGCGCAAGCGCCTCTACGGGGAGAAGTACGCGCCCGAGTACACCGGCTTCGCCAACTGGCGCGTCACCCTGCCGCGTTCGCCCGAGGTCCAGGGCGTGGTGATGTCCACCGGCAACCTCAAGGCCAAGGCGCTGCTCACCCCGATCACCGACGACCTCATGTACCTGGGCTCGGTGTTCGCCGAGGCCGAGGACTTCCGGCCCGACCCCGGGCACGCCCACGAGCAGCTCGCCGAGCGCCTGGCCGGCTTCGGCGGCCCGATCGCCGAGGCCCTCGCCCAGGTCACCGACCCGTCCGCCGTGGTCTACTCGCGGATCTCCCAGGTCAGCGTCGAGGAGCCCTGGCACGTCGGCCGGATCGTGCTCGCCGGCGACGCCGCCCACGCCTCCACCCCGCACCTCGCCCAGGGCGCCGCGATGGCCGTCGAGGACGCCCTCGTCCTCGCCCAGAGCCTGGACGCCGCCGAGACCGTCCCCGCCGCGCTCGCCGCCTGGGAGGCCAGGCGCCGCCCGCGCGCCATGTGGGTCCAGGCGCTCTCCCGGGCCGTCCTCAAGCAGGAGACCGGCACGCCCACCACCCCGGAGGAGGACGAACTCCTCAAGGTCGGCATCCCCGGCGCCGCTCACGTGCTCGTCCAGCCGTACTGACCGCTGTCCCGCCTGCTGCGCGAAGCCGCGCAGCAGGCGGGCGGGCGGCGGGCCGGGTCGCGCGTCGGTCCACACGCCGGCTCACACGCCGGCTCACGCGCCGGGTCACGCACCGGCTCACGCCTCGACTCACGCGCCGGCGAGCTCGTGCCGCCGCTGCCACACCGCCGCCGAGACCCGGGCCAGCAGCCGGGCCGCCGGGTCCGTGCGGTCCTCGCCCGAGGCCAGCGGGCCGGTGTAGCAGACCGCGATCAGGTAGGGCGGGCAGTCCGGCGGGTGGACCAGGCCCACGCTGTGCCGGGCGCCGGGCACCCAGCCGTTCTTGAAGGCGATCCGGGTGTCCGGCGGCAGGCCCGCCGCCAGGTCCACCCGGAACGCGTTGCGCTCCAGCAGCGCCAGCAACTCCGGCTCCCCGCCCAGGGAGTGCAGCAGCCGCACCAGGTCCCGCGCGCTCACCAGGTTGTGCACCCCGGCGTCGCGCGCCGCGTAGTCCTCGATCCCGCGCGGGCTCGCGCTGCGCGTCGCCCCGGCCCGCCGCCACGCCTCGGCCACCGCCGCCCGGTCGACCCGGGCCAGGCACAGGTTGGTGGCCAGGTTGGAGGAGTGCGTGATCATCCGTTCGGCGAGCAGCCGCAGCGGCACGTGCGTGCCCAGCAGCTCCCACGGCAGCGGATCGCTGTCCCAGTCGGGATCGTTGCCGAACTCCCCGCCCACCACGGACTCGAACCGGTTCACCACCGGCACCTCGGCATCGAGATCCACCCCGCCACGGGCGAGCGCCGCCAGCACCGCGACCTTCATCGTGCTCGCGGCATCGTGCAGTTCGTCCGGCGCCCGCACGAACACCGGCTCCGCCTCGCCCGCCCAGGGGGCCACCACCACAGAGAGCATGGCCGCAGCCTAGGGCAGCCTTCGGCTGGTCAGGAAGGGCTGCCCACGGCTGCTCGGCCCTGGTGAGGGCTGCTCAGGACTGCTCAGGACTGCTCAGGACTGCTTGGCGCAGGTGCGGTCCTTGCCCGGCAGGCGGCCGGTGGCCAGGTAGGAGTTCACCGAGTCGTCGACGCAGGCGTTGCCGTAGACGCCGAAGCTGGTGTGCTGGAAGGCGCCTTCGAGGGTGACCAGCCGGGAGCCGGGCAGCATGCCGTGCAGCGCGACGGCGCCCCGGTACGGGGTGCGCGGGTCGTTGCTCGCGGCCACGATCAGCGCCGCGGCGTCGCGCCGGACCTTCGTCGGCTCCTCGCGCGGCGCGTCCCAGAACGCGCACGGGGTGATGTTGTCGGTCATCGGGCTGAACAGCGGGTGGGCGGCCCGGTCGCGCTCGATGTCGCGCCAGTACTCCTCGGGGTCGCGCGGGGCGGCCACGTCCCCGCACAGGATGGCGGTCTGCACGCTGCCGGTGACCGAACCCGCATTGGTGAACGCCCCCCGCAGGAAGGCGGCGAAGCCGGGCGACACCCGGGTGGGCCGCCCGTCGGCGGCCGCGGCCAGCACGGACAGCTCCTCGGCGAGGCCCACCCGCGCCGGGTCGAGGTCGCTCGCGATCCCGGCGAACACCACGGAGGGCACCTGGCTGCCGTCGAGCCGGAAGACGTCGGGGGCGGTGCCGACGGTGAGCGGCTCCCGCTCGGCCGCCGCGACGACGCGGTCGAGCGTGGCGCGCACCTGCGCGCGGGTCTCGCCGAGGCCGTAGTCGGCGTGGTGCGCGGCCGCCCAGTCGGCCCAGCCGTCGAGCGCCCGCTCGTGCTCGTTCTCGGTGCCCCGCATCAGCCGGGGGTTGTAGGCGCGCGGGTCGATCCCGCCGTCGAGGACCACCCGGTCGTAGCGGCCGGGGAACATCTGGGTGTAGGCCGTGCCCAGGTAGGTGCCGTACGAGTAGCCCAGGTAGGAGATCTTCCGTTCGCCGAGCGCGGCCCGGACGACGTCCAGGTCGCGGGCCGTGTTGCGGGTCGTGATGTGCGGCAGCACCGAGCCGTTGGTGGCGCGGCACCGGTCGGCCACGTCCTTGGCCCACGCCGTCTGGCGGTCGAAGCCCGCCCGGTCGGGGGCCGAGGGCAGGACGGGGCCGTTGGACAGGCCGCAGTCCAGCGGGGTGCTGCGGCCGACGAAGCGCGGGTCCACGCCGATCACGTCGTAGCGGGCGCCGGTCTCCTTCATCGCCCCGCGCACCAGTACGGAGTTGGCGAGGCCCGGCCCGCCGGGGCCGCCGAAGTTGAGCAGGAGGGAGCCGATCCGGTGCCGGGTGTCGGTGGCCTTGAGCCGGGAGATCGCGACGGTGATCGTCCGCCCCCGGGGGTCGCTGTAGTCGAGCGGCACGGTCACGTCCGCGCAGCGCGCGCCCGCGCTCTCCAGGCCGCGGCCCACCTCGTCGTCGGGGCCCAGGACGCAGCTGCGCCAGTCGAGGCGCTGGTGGTGGTAGCGGTCGAGTCCGGCTCCGGCGCTCGCGGGGCCGCCGTCGCGCTCGGCGGCGGCGGCCGTGGCGGCGGGCGCCGTGGCGAGGCAGGCGGTCAGGGCTAGGCCCGCGGCCGCGACGCGGCGCAGGGCCTTGGGGGTGGTCATGCGGTCTCCTGACGATGACGGGTGCGGGTGCGCAGGAAGTCGGTCGGGCCGACTTCCTGCGCGCCAGCCTTCCAGCGCACCCGGCACCGGATCATCACCCTGGGACACGAACTGTCGGTACGTCAGGAGCAGTAGCCCCGCTGCCCGGCGTACCGCCCGGGCAGTAACCGGGCCCCGGGACCGGGGCGTACCCGAGCCCCGGGACCGGGGCGTTCCCGGGTCAGCCGCTCGGGCGCGGGGACGGCGGGGCCGCGGAGCCCGCCGCCAGGGGCCATTCGCGGTGGAACGGCGGCAGCGGGTACGCGCCCTCGATGACCGGGGTGCCGAAGACCTTGAGGTGGGCGAGCAGCGAGCCGGTCAGGTCGACGCCGCCGACCAGCGACCAACTGCCCTGGGCCTGCGGCGGGTTGCCGGAGGAGTCGACGGTCAGCGAGCCTTCGGCCCGGGCCCGCAGGTAAGGGGCGACGGTGGTCTGGACGCCGACGGTGTCGTAGAGGCCGACGGAGACGTCGGCGCCGAGCGCGGCCCGCACCCCGGCCTTGCCGGTGAGGCGCACCCGGACCGGGGAGACCTTGGTGTCGGCATCGGTGGTCGGGGTCCAGCCCTTGCCGCCGGTGTAGTCGGCGCGGACGGCCCAGGTGCCGGTGGCCTCCTGTTCGGCCTCCAGGTGGACCTGGCCGTCGGCGCCGACCTCCAGGTAGCAGGTGAGCTTCAGGTTGACCACGACGGGCAGTCCGGCGACGGTGAGCACCGGGCTGGCCTGCAACGTGGCGAAGGGCAGCCGGACGGGCGCGGCGCCGGTGCTGCGCGCGATGTCGCCGGTGACCTTCCACTGGGCGTGGGCGCCGAGGTCGAAGCCGATGGAGGCCGTGCGCGGGCTGCCGGCGGCGGCGCCGTGGTAGGCGAAGTGGACGGCGGGGTGCAGTTGGAGGGAGCCGGAGGCGTCCACGCTCGCGCCGTCGGGCAGCGGGACGGGGGCCTTGACGTCGACCTCCAGGGTGCCGGAGGCGTCGGCCTTCACACCGCCGCCGTCCGCACCGACGACGGCCTTGAGGTCCTTGACCAGCGGGGTGACGGTGATGCCGTGCGGGTCGACGGGCACCTGGCCGTCGGCCTCGGTGCCGCCGAGGAGTTCGGCGAGGGTGGCGGAGCGGGTGGTCAGGTTGAGGCTGGCGCCCGCGCCGGGGCGGACTCCGGTGACGGCGACCAGCGCGCCCTGGGGCGCGGCGGCGGTGGGCGGGCTGGCGATGAGCTGCCCGGGCTGAACGGCGGGGGCGGGCGCGGGGGTCGGCGTCGCGCCGGCGGTCGCGGTGGGCCCGGCGGTCGCGGTGGGCCCGGCGGTCGCGGTGGGCCCGGCTGCCGGCGGCGCCGAGAGGACGGCCGTGCCGCCTGCCGGGTCGTAAGCGGTGAGCTGGAGGTTCTGCCCGGCGGGGGTGGCCGCGCCGCCGTCCTTGGCGGGGGCGGCCACGGCGGCCTGCCGGTCGCCGGCCGGGGCGGCGGTGACCGGCGTACCGGCCGGGGCGGCCGCACCGGTCGGCCGTGCGGTGGCGGCGGCGGTGGTCGGGGCGGCGGCGGCCCGGGCGCGGGGGGTACCGGCGGCCGGGGCTGTCGGTGCCTGGCCGCCGACGGCGGACGCGGTCGTGGTCGTGCCGGTGGTGACGGCCGCTTCGGCGGTGCCGGCGGCGGCCTGCGGAGTGCCGGAGGTGGTCGGCCCGCAGGCGGCGACCCCGGCGAGGGCGAGGGTGAGGAGGGCGGGGCCGACGGCCCTGCCCATGGAGCTTTTGAACACGCGGCGTCATGTTACTGACGGGGAATAAGTTTGTCGAAGACAGGCCAAGCAGGGTAAAAGGCGCAGGTCAGACCAGCCGGGCCACGGGCAGTGGAGCTCCCGGCAGCGGGCCCACCGCGGCGTCCGCCGCCAGCTGGGCCAGGTACCGGGAGCGGGGTACCGGCTCGGCGCCGAGGCTGCGGATGTGCGGACTGTCCCACTGGGCGTCGAGCAGCCGCCCGCCGGCCGCGCCGAAGCGCACCCCGAGGTCGGCGACGGCGACACGGGCGGCGTCGGGGCGGCGGTGGAACATCGAGTCGAGGCTGAGGACGGGCCCGGCGGCGACGCCGAACACCCCGCCGATCAGCTCCTCGCCCTCCCACACCTCGCCGCTGTGGGCGGCCCCGAGCACATGCAGCTGCTCCAGTGCGGCCCGCAACTCACCCGTCAGCCAGGCCGGTTGGCGGCCCTCGGCGCAGCGGGCCAGCACCTCGCCGAAGGCCCGGTCGGCGCTGGTCCACCACTGCGGCCGGTGGCGCAGCCGCCGGGCGAGGCGGCTGCCGAGCCGGACGCCGTCGGGCGGCAGGACGGGCCGGGGGTCGGGCGACCACCAGGCCAGCGCGTACGGGTCGTCCCCGCCGGGCAGCAGTGCCACCTCGCCCGCCTCGACGGCCTGTTCGTAGCGCGCCTCGTTGTAGGCGCCGGCGTACTCGTCCGCCGCGGGCATCGGGAACAGGCCGCGGCGGTATGCCGCCAGCAGGTCCGACGCGCCGAGGCCGGCGCCGAACGCCACCGGCCCGTCGCCGGGCCCGCGTTGGACGTCCAGCCCGTCGAAGGGGCTCATGCCGGCGGCCCGAGGAAGCCCTCCGCCGCCAGCCGCCCCAGGTAGTGGTCGAGCAGCCCGGCGTCGACGGCGGGCAGGTCGATGCCGCTGCCGGCGAGCGCGGCGTCGGTGTTGGCGCGGTCGAACAGCGGGAAGACGGGCCGGAAGTACAGCTCGCTGATCGACAGCGGCGACCCGGGGGCGCGGTCGACGAACAGCGGGACGAACGGCGTGATGGGGTGGGCGGGGTGCCCGGCGGCGAACCGGACCAGGCCCTGCACCCAGTCGTGGTAAGGGAGTTCGGCGATCGGGTGGCCCCGGGCCCGGAGCCGTTCGGCGAGGTCGGAGAGGTCGGCCGGGCGCGGCGAGGTGAGGTGGTAGACCTCGCCGTCGGCGGGGGCGTGGGCGGCGATGTGGGCGACGGCGCGCGCGAAGCGGTCGGCCGGGACGAAGTCGAGCGGCAGCAGCACGTCCGGGCAGGTGCCGCTGTCCGCCAGGTACGCGATGAGCGCGCAGATCTCGGTGCCGGTGTTCATCACGCCGGTCGCGAGGTCCCCGGTGACGTCGTTGGTGCGCAGCACGGTGACCGGGAGCCCGGCGGCGGCCGCCTCGTGCAGCAGCTGTTCGGCGACCCACTTGCTCTCGACGTAGCCGACGCCGAGCCGGTCGGGGTGGGCGAGCGGGGTCCGTTCGGTGACCTCGCGGACGCCGGCCGCGCCGAAGCCGGCCAGCACGGCGAGGGTGGACAGGTAGTGCACGGGTACGCCCCGGCTGTGCCCGGCGAGACGGATGATCTCGCGGGTGCCGCCGACGTTGGGCGCGCGCAACTGGTGGTACGGGTAGAGGAAGTTGACCTGCCCGCCGAGGTGGTGGACGGCGTCCAGGCTCCCGGCCAGTCCGTCGAACTGACGCTGCGTCAGCCCCAGTCGGGGTGCGGCGAGGTCGCCGACCAGGGGCACCACCCGGGTGTCGGTGAGGTCGTGGCGCAGGAAGCGCTGTTGGGCGGCGCGCAGGCGTTCCAGCGCGTGCTCCTCGTCGGGGGCGCGGACCAGGCAGTGGATCCGGGCCCCGGTGGTGGCGAGCAGGGCGTGCAGCAGGTGGGCGCCGCAGAAGCCGGTGGCACCGGTGAGCAGGATCTCGGCGGGTTCGGCCCGGCTGGGTGCCGGGCTCCAGGACTGCTGGACGGGGTGGGCGAGCCGGGCTTCGGCGGCCCAATCGACGGCGGCCTCGCCGGAACCGGGGCCGTCGGCGTGGGCGGTGCGCCCGGCTCCGTCGGCGCGGGCGGCCTGGACGGCGGTCGCGAAGGCACGCAGGGTGGCGTCGCGCAGCAGGGCGCGGGTGAGGGCGCGGACGCGGGTGACGTCGAGGCCGAGCATGATCCGGGCGCGGGCGAGCATCTCCATGGCCAGCAGGGAGTTGCCGCCGA
Source organism: Kitasatospora sp. NPDC057940 (assembly GCF_042887425.1). Lineage (NCBI taxonomy): Bacteria > Bacillati > Actinomycetota > Actinomycetes > Kitasatosporales > Streptomycetaceae > Kitasatospora > Kitasatospora sp. NPDC057940. Next base: position 70,101 of record NZ_JBHVPH010000008.1, on the reverse strand, counting down.
GGGCGAAGAAGTCGTCGGCGGGCCCGACCTCCTCGACGCCGAGCAGTTCGGCCCACAGCTGCCCGATGGCGTCCTCGACGGCTCCCCCGCCGCCCACCGCCCCGGTGCCGCCCGCGCCGCCCGCGCCGGCCCGGCCCGGGGTGCGCGGCTCGGCGTGCGGCAGCCGGCGGCGGTCGACCTTTCCGGCCGGGGTGAGCGGCATGCGGTCCAGCGCCACGAAGGCCGCCGGGAGCATGTACTCCGGCAGCCGTTCGGCCAGGAAGGCGCGGAGCCGGTCGCGGCGGACCCCGGCTTCCGCACCGGCGTCGGCGTGGTCGGCGAGCGTGTAGTAGGCGGTGAGCACGCGGCCCCCGTCGGGGTCGCCGCCGTCGGCGGCGACCCGGGCCTGCCGGACGTCGGGGTGGGCGGCGAGGGCGGCCTCGATCTCGGCGGGGTCGACGCGGTGGCCGAGCACCTTCACCTGGTCGTCGAAGCGGCCGAGGATCTCCAGCTGCCCGTCGGCCCGCCAGCGCCCGGCGTCGCCGGTGCGGTACATCCGCTCGCCGGGCACCGGCGCGTACGGGTCGGGGACGAAGGCGTCGGCGGTCGCCACGGGCGCGCGCCAGTAGCCCCGGGCGAGGCCGGGCCCGCCGAGGTGGATCTCGCCCCGCTCGCCGGGCCGCACGGGGGACAGCCGGGCGTCCAGGACGTGCACCCGCACGCCGGGCAGGGGGCGGCCGATCGGCACCGGCGCGGCCGGGCCGCCCGGGCCGGCGGCGTCCAGCAGGGCGGGGGTGACCTCGCAGAGCGTGGAGGTGACGGCGGCCTCGGTGACCCCGTAGGCGTTGACCAGCCGGACGCCGGGCAGCCGGTCCAGGCAGCTGCGGCAGTCGTCGGCGTGCACGACGTCCCCGCCGACGACGACCAGCCGCAGCCCCTCCGGGCCGGGCCCGCCGGGCGGGAGCAGCGTGAGCACGTGGTGCCAGTAGGCGGGGGTGAGGTCGGCGACGGCGAGGCCGGGTCCGCGCATCCGCTGGACGAGCTCGGTGGGCGCCCAGGTGCGGCCGCCGCCGAGGACGAGGGTGGCCCCGGCGAGCAGGGTCGCGAAGACCTGCTCCAGCGCGGTGTCGAAGCCGAGTGCGGCGAGTTGCAGGACGCGGTCGCCGGGGGCGAGGCCGTAGGCGTGGACGACCCGGTCGAGGGTGAACACCAGGGAGCGGTGGGTGACGGGGACGCCCTTGGGGGTGCCGGTGGTGCCGGAGGTGTAGATCAGGTAGGCGAGGTCGTCGGGCCCGGCCCCGTCGAACTCACCGGGCCCGCCGGGCCCGCCTGCGCCGGCTAAGCCGGTGAGGACCGGCTCGCCGCCGCCGTCCGGCCCGTCCTCGGCGTCCACCGGCACCGGCTCGACGCCCGGCGGCGCCCCGCCCTCGGTGACCGCCACCCGCGCCCCGCTGTCCTCGACCAGCCGGGCCAGGCGCCGCGCCGGGTACGCCGGGTCCAGCGGCAGCAGCGCCGCGCCCGCCTTCAGCACGCCGAGCCAGGCGACGACCAGGCCCGCGCCGCGTTCGAGGCAGACCGGCACCACCTGCTCGGGGCCGGCCCCGCGCGCCCGCAGCGCCCTGGCCAGGCGGTCGCTGCGCCGGTCCAGCTCGCGGTAGCTCAGCGTGGTGTCGTCGGCGACGACGGCGACCGCGTCCGGGTGCTGCGCGGCGCGGGAGCGCAGCAGTCCGGGCACGGTGCCGCCGTCGCCCTCGGCCCGCCCGCGGCCGCGCTCCCCGGGGGAGCCGAGCCCGGGGAAGCCGAGCCCGGGCGGGCGCCATTCGCGGGCCACGTGGGCCCGGCAGTCCTCGTGGCCGGCCGGCCCGTGGACCAGGTGCCAGCCGCCCGGCACGGTCAAGTCGCCGGGCCAGATCGCATACTGACCGCTGTCGTTTCGAACCACGGCGTGACGCCCGGAGTTCACATCCGTTCGTACGCCCTGTGCGCTGTCTGCTGCGTCGTCCACCGGCTTGACCTCGTGCTGTGGCGGCAGTTTCCTGGGAGGTGCGACATTTCCGACTATACGCACTCAGGGCACAGGACGAACGTCCGATCGCAACCCGACCGGACGCGACGCTGCCGTGTGCCCGTCAGCCCGGGACGAGACGACCCTGCGACCGCCAAGACCCGTCCTCGCCCGAACTCCCCCGTCCCACCGGCCGGGTGGCGTCGCGGAGGAGGTAGCCCCGTTGACACGTCGGCGATAACGCCTGATGGTCTGTTACCTGCTGTGGATGGTGCTGTTCACCGGCGTCTACTACGTCAACCCCTCGCAGCGGATCATCTGGTGGACGGGCATCGGCCTCGGCAGCAGCGCGGCCATCGTGGCCGGCATCCGCCTCAACCGCCCCGCGCACGCGCTGTTCTGGTACGTGCTGGCGCTCGCCAACCTGAGCTTCACCGCGGGCGAGGTCGTCCAGGTCGTCCAGACCCAGTTCCTGCACCTGCACAACCCGTTCCCGTCCGTCGCCGACGGCTTCTACCTGGCCGAGTTCGTGCTGTACGCGGCCGGCGTGCTCGGCTTCATCCGCTGGCGCACGGCCCGTCAGGACCGCGCCGGCCTGCTCGACGCGCTGATCCTCACCATGGGCCTGGCGCTGCTCGCCTGGATCTACCTGATCCTCCCGTACGCCCGCAACCCCGACCTCTCCTGGTTCCAGAAGGCCGTCTCGATCGGCTACCCGCTCGGCGACGTGGTCGTCCTCGCCCTGCTGCTGCGGCTGCTGACCCCGCGCGGCGGCACCAGCCGGGCACTGCAACTGCTCACCGTCGGCACCGTCGGCATGCTGGTCGCGGACACCCTGTACGGGCTGATCCAGTTGCACGGCAACTGGCACATCGGCACCCCGGTCGACTTCGGCTGGGCCGCCTTCTACACCGCCTGGGGCGCGGCCGCGCTGCACCCGTCCATGGTCGAGCTGACCAGACCCGTCCCCACCCAGCAGCCCGACCTGAGCGCCGGCCGCCTCGCCCTGCTCACGCTGGCCTCGCTGATCGCCCCGGCGATCCTGATCATCGAGTCGCTGAACGGCAACACCAGCAACGCGGGCGTGATCGGCGCCTTCTCCGCCCTCCTGTACCTGCTGGTGCTGGCCCGGCTGGCGGTCGTCGTGGTCGCCCGCCGGCAGGCGATCGCCCGCGAGCGGGCCCTGCGCGAGGCCGGCGCCAGACTCACCGCGGCCGTCACCGTCGAGGAGGTCGCGGACGCCGTCCAGGCCACCGCCTCCACCCTGATGCCCACCGAGCCCGGGCACGTCGCCCTGCTCGCCGTCACCGAGGCCGGCGTCCTGCACGTGCGGCACGCCGAACGCGGCGCCGCCCAGCACCACCTGGGCCCCGTCACCGACTCCGACGAGGCGCTCGCCCTCGCCGCCTACCGGGAGACCCGGCTGCTGCCCGTCGAGGACATCGGCAGCGACCTCGCCGCCCGCCTCGACGGCATGCCCTCCGCCCTGCTGTGCCCGCTCACCCTCGACGAGCGCCCCTCCGGCGACCCGCTGATCGGCGCGCTCATCGTCACCGGCACCGCGCAGGAGCTCACCAGCCTGTGGAGCTCGCTGGAGATCCTGGCCGCGCAGGCCGCACTGGCCGTCGAACGGGTCATGCTGAGCCAGGAGGTCAACCGCCGCAACAGCGAGCTGTACTTCCGCACCCTGGTGCAGAACGCCAGCGACGTCATCCTGATCCTGGACGCCGACGACGGCGTCCGCTACGCCTCCTCCTCCGCCGAACGGGTCCTCGGCTACCCCAGCCTGGACGGCACCCTGCTCACCGAGCTCGTCCCGCCCGAGGACAGCCGGGCCGTCGGCCGGGCGCTGGCCCGGATGCGCGGCCCGGTGGACGCCGCCCCGGCGCACGCGCCGGAGCACTCGCCGCCGCACGATCCGCCGCACTCGCCGCACTCGCCGGCACGCGAACCGCTGCGCGAGCAGCCCCGTGAGCACTGGCGGCTGCTGCGGCAGGACCGGACCCCGATCGAGGCCGAGGTCCGCTTCAACGACCTGCGCGCCGACCCGACGGTCGGCGGCCTGGTGCTCACCCTGCGCGACGTGACCGAGCAGCGCCAGATGGAGCGCGAACTCACCCACCGGGCCTTCCACGACTCCCTCACCGGCCTCGCCAACCGGGTGCTGTTCCTGGACCGGGTCGGCCACGCGCTGTCCCGCGGCGAGCGCAGCGGCGCCGTCACCGGGGTGCTCTTCCTCGACCTCGACGACTTCAAGGTGGTCAACGACACCCAGGGGCACGCGGTCGGCGACGAACTGCTGATCGCCGTCTCGCTGCGGGTCTCCACCGCGCTGCGCAGCTCGGACACCGCCGCCCGGCTCGGCGGCGACGAGTTCGCCGTCCTGGTCGAGGACGCGCTGCGCCCGGCCGACGTGGACGCCATCGCGGACACCGTACTGGCCGTGTTCGCAGAACCGTTCAAGCTGAGCGCGGGGGCCGTCCGGGTGACGGCCAGCATCGGCGTCGCCACCACCGAGGACAGCGTCGACCCGGCCGAACTGCTCACCCACGCCGACCTCGCGCTCTACTCCGCCAAGTCGGCCGGCCGCCGCCAGTGGCGCCACTACCAACCCGCCCTCCAGACCGGGCTGGTGGAGCGGCACGAGCTGAACGAGAACCTGGACGCGGCGATCGCCGAATCCTCCTTCCAGCTGTACTACCAGCCGATCGTCGACCTGCGCACCGGCGGCCTGGTCGCCTTCGAGGCACTCGTCCGCTGGCCGCACCAGCGGCGCGGCATGGTGCTGCCCGACGAGTTCATCGCCCTCGCCGAGGAGAGCGGCCAGATCGTCCCCCTCGGCGCCTGGGTCCTGGAACGCGCCGCCCAGGAGGCCGCCGCCTGGCACGCCGCCAGCTCCGCCGACCGCGCCGCCGCCGGCCTCCCCCCGCTGCGGGTCAACGTCAACGTCTCCGCCCGCCAGTTCCGCGACGCCGGCTTCGTCGACGTCGTCCGCGGCGCCCTGCGCAGCTCCGGCATCGACCCGCACACCCTCGTCCTCGAACTCACCGAATCCGTCCTGATGCGCCGCGACGACCGCGTCCACGCCGACATGGCCGCCCTCGGCGACCTCGGCGTCGGCATCGCCATCGACGACTTCGGCACCGGCTACTCCTCGCTCTCCTACCTGCGCGAGTTCCCGATCTCCATCCTCAAGATCGACAAGTCCTTCATCGACGGCCTCGGCCTCTCCCCGCAGCAGTACGCCCTCGTCGAAGGCATCACCCGCATCGCCGACACCCTCGGCGTCCGGGTCATCGCCGAAGGCATCGAACACCCCGAACAGCGCGACCTCCTCGCCGCCATGGGCTGCCCGCTCGGCCAGGGCTACCTCTTCGCCCACCCCATGACGGCCCCGCAGGCCCGCGCCCTCGCCGGCGGCAGCACCGCGCGCGAACCGGCCTGACCCCTGGTCGCAGGTCCGCGCATCAGGTCCGGCGCATCAGGTCCGTGTCTTCAGGTCCACACCTCAGGTCCACGCCCAGCGGATGCCCGCGACCCCGGGCCCCAGCGCGGTCGCCACCACGTGCGCCAGGTGGTGGCTGTCCAGGGTGAGATCGGCCAGGCTGTCGTCCGGGCCCTCCGAGTCACTCGCCGTGAACCACTGGCACTGCACCGGGAGTTCGCCCGGATCGAAGCGCACCCGCAGGACGTAGTGGTCCGCCGGAAAGCGGAAGGCCGCACGGTAGCGGCAGCACTCGGCCGCGCTGTGCGGGCGCACCTCGAAGGAGAACACCTGGGTCTCGGAGCAGTGCAGCGAGCGGTCGAACAGCAGCTCCGCGAGCACCACCCGGGCCACCGGATCCCGGCGCACCCGCCCCAGCCGACAGCTGTCCCCCGCCACGATCTCGACGGCCCCCTCGTCCACCCCCTCGTCGCAGTCGTAGATCAGCAGCGCCCGGTCGACCCCGTCCTGACGGGCCCGGACCGCCACCATCGAACTGAGCGCCGCCAGTTCACGATGCGGCCCGACCGTCACCGTCGCGCACTCGGTGACCACCTGGAGCTTCCCGGCCGCCGGGCTGTCCAGATCCGCGAGCAGTCCGCCCAGATCACCGGGGGTGCGCACCATCTGCGGATACGGACGCGGCCCGCCGCCGTCGCGGTCCGCCCCGCCGCGCGGCCGCGGCGCACCCAGCAGGGCGGTGAGCGCGTGCGTCGGCAGCCCGAGGATCTCCTCCAGCGCGGCCACCACCCGTAACGACTCCGGGCGTTCCGGTCGGCGCAGCCCGCGCTGCCAGTAGCTCAGGGTCGTGACGGCGATCCGCAGTCCGCGCTCGGCCAGCCGGCTGCGCAGCCGCTCCAGCGGCAGCCCGCGGGCCTCGATCGCGGTGCGCAGCGCGAGACCGAAGGGCCCGCTCCGCAGCGCGGCCAGCACGGCGGCGCTCTCCGGGGCAACACCGGGCGGCGGTTCCTGACGACTGGCCATCGGGACTCCCGGGGCTACTGGCCCGGCCGGCACGCGGCGGCGGGGCCGAGGGGACACGGCGGCGGTGCGGGGGACGGCGGTGCAGGGGCGGGGGGACGCGGTACGGGGGGACGCAGTGCGGGGGGACGCGGCGCGCTGTGAAATTACCGGCTTACCCCGGCCGCGTCCATATCCGGGAGCCCCCCTCCCGGCCACCCGTCTGCGGCGCAGCACCTCCGCCGCACCGCCCCTCTTCACAGCCCCGTTCACAGCACCGCCCGCTCCCCTCCGGGGGGTCTGGGAGCGGCCCGGCCGGCTGCCTACGCTTCCTAGCAACCCCGGTCCGGGCCCGCCGCGTCGGCCGCGCGGCACACCCCCACACAGCACACCCCCACACAAGGCACACCCCAGGGCGGCGCCGGGTGCACACGGAGCCGCCCGTGCCCCCGCACGAAGGAGTTCCCCCATGAGCGGACCCATCCGTGGGTCGTCCCTGCGCGCCGCACTGGCCGCGCTGTGCATGCTGGCCGCCGTCGTGACCACCGGCGCCGGCACCGCCTCGGCCTCCCCCCAGGCCGCCGCCGGCAATTCCCAGACCTTCGCCGCCAGTTCCCGGCTCAACATCTCCATGCAGACGCAGGAGCAGGACCAGTGGTGCTGGGCCGCCTCCGGCGACACCATCGCCACCTTCCTCGGCCACGGCACCGACCAGAACTCGTTCTGCGACCTCGCCTACGGCCAGGACACCTCGTACCAGTGCCCCAACCAGCCCGGCCAGCTCTCCTGGGTGCAGAACGCGCTCTCCGCCCTCGGGGTGTCCCCCGGTCAGGAGACCGGCGCCCTGTCCTTCAACACCATCGTCAGCGAGATCAACGCGGGCCGGCCGATCGAGACCGGCATCTCCTGGCTGGCCGGCGGCGGGCACGCCCAGGTCATCTACGGCTACGACCAGAGCAACAAGTCCATCTACTGGGGCGACCCGTGGCCCAGCAGCAACCGCTACAACCTGGCGTCGTACAGCTACTACGCCGGCTACAACGGCCAGTTCAACTGGAACGACTCGCTGTACCGGATCGGGGCGTGACACGATGACGCACTTCCGCGCCCCGCGCGCCCTCGCCGCCATCGCCCTCGCCGGCAGCGGACTGCTCGCCGCCGCCCCCGCCCTCGCCGCCACCCCGGCCACGGCAGCCGGCGTCCCGTCCGCCCCGTCCGCGGCCGACGTCACCGCGGCCACCGCGGCGGCGAAAGCCGCCCCCGTCGTGCAGACCCTCGGCGGGTTCTTCGCCCACGGCTCCGGCCAGGGCTCCTCCGACGCCCGCCAGGCGCAGGCCGCCGCCCCGGCCCGGGTGGTCGGCGACACCGTCCCCGTGTACTACCTCAACCCGGACTTCGTCGCGGCGGCCTCCGTCGGGGCGCCGGTCGCGAAGTTCGCGTTCATGGCGACCGAGGCCGACGCGGCCGACGGCCGCAAGGCCTCGGTGTGGACGGCCCCCGACCCGCGCAACAGCGGGTCCTGGGCCGAGATCAACATAGCCTCCGGCAGCGACGAGACCGACCACGCCGCCGCCGCGGCAGCACTGGGCCGGGGCGCCGTCGCCTTCGAGGAACCGCAGATCCGGGCCTGGTACGCCCTGGTCGACGGCCAGGTGCGGCCGCTCAACCCGGACGCGGTCCGGTCCGTGGGCGACGCGGGCATCACCCTCGCCCAGTACCAGCAGGTGGTCCACGACCGGTACGCCGACAAGCTGCCCGGCACCGACTACGCCAAGGCGCACCTGCTCGGCGGCTTCGACCGGGGAACGGCCCCCGTCGCGGCACCGGCCGGCGACTCCACCCCGACCACCGCCCTGCTCACCGGGGCGGGCACCCTCCTCGCCGCCCTCGGACTCGGCACGGCGCTGCTGCGCCGCCGCCGGGCGGGCCGCGGCACCGCCTGACGGCACCTGCACACCTCTCCAGGTGAAGGCGAAAACGGAAATTCCTCACGGAAATTGACAGAAAGTCAATTTCAACCAGAACAACCTCAGGCCTCGCCCGCATCCGCGGGCGAGGCCTCCTCCATACCCTCAGGCACCTCTCACCAGGGATGACGCCAGCGAGGCGGTCCAGGTTTTCGCAACGCCCCTACACAAATGATCTGTTACGGAATCGTCATCCTGATTGGTCACTGGGAGTCAGCTGGGAGTGAGAGATTGTCCTTCGGCTTTAGACAAGCCATTCTGAACAATGCACATTCCTTGAGAGAGTCTTTAATGACACGACGGTCCCGGGCCTCGTCCGCATTCGCGGGCGGGGCCTTCTCTACGCGTCGGATGCGCCCCGTATCGGCGCTCCTGACGCTCGGCCTGCTGGTGCAGGCCGGTGTGGTGGTGGACGCGGTGACGGCCGCTCCGGCCTCCGCCGCGCCCACACCCGCCACTCCGCCCGCCACTCCGGCCACCGAGGCGCCTGACGAGGCTTCGGCGCTGCTCTCGGCCCGGTTGCAGAAGCGGCGGATCGAGGTCACCAACGCCCGCACGGAGTTCACCACGCTGTGGGCGAACCCGGACGGCACGCTGACCTCCGACCGCTCCACCGGGCCGATCCGGATGAAGGTCGGCGAGGCCTGGGTGCCCGTCGACACCACGCTGGTGCAGACCCCGGACGGCAAGGTGGCGCCGAAGGCGCACCCGGGCGGGGTCGTCTTCGAGGGCGGCGACGCCGGGGTGACGGTCGGCGACAGCCTGCCGGGCGCCGCGATACCCACGACCGCACCGACCACGGCACCGGCCACGACTCCGAGCGCAGCGGCCACCACCGCGCTGGCCACGGCACCTGCGGCGTCGCCCAGTGCGATACCGACGGCTTCCGCTTCCGCGTCCCCGTCGTCGTCTCCGTCGGCCTCCGCTTCGGCTTCGGCTTCTGCCTCCGCGTCGGCTTCCGCTTCCGCCTCTGCTTCGGCTTCGGCTTCGGCTTCGGCCGACGCGAGCCGGGCCTCCCGCAGCGGCGCCCGCGCCGCCGCCCAGGCCGCCGACCCGCAGTCCGCCGCCCCGGCCCCGGTCCCCGCCGAGCGCGAGCTGGTCAAGATCGGCTCCGGTGAGCAGCAGGTCAAGTTCGGCTGGCTGGGCAAGCTGCCCAAGCCCAAGCTGGAGGGCAACAAGGCGACCTACGTCAACGCCCGCCCCGGCGTCGACCTGGTCCTCGAAGCCACCCGGACCGGCTTCGAGCAGTTCCTGATCGTCAAGGACCGCTCCGCCGTCGCCCAGACCGGCACGGTGACGCTCCCGCTGGACACCACCGGGCTCACCGTCTCGCCGCAGCAGGACGGTTCGATCCAGCTGCTCGACAAGGCGACCGGCAAGGCGACGGTCAAGATCCCGGCCCCCGTCATGTGGGACGCCGCGGTCGACCCGGCCTCGCAGGAGCACCTGAACCGCGGCGCGGTGACGATGGAGGTGCGCGGCCAGGGCGCGGACACCGAGCTGGTGTTCACCCCGGACGCCGCCTTCCTCGCCGACCCGAAGACCCGGTTCCCGGTCACCGTCGACCCGGTGGTGGACGTCGGCACGACCTTCGACACCTACGTCCAGACCAACGAGAACATCGACGCCTCCTCGTCGACGGACCTCAAGCTGGGCAGCTACGACGGCAAGGTCGTGGCCCGGTCGTTCCTGACCGTCCCGGGCGGGTCGTTCAACGGCAAGCAGATCCTGGGCGCCACGCTCAACCTCGCCAACCACCACTCCTCGTCCTGCATCCCGAAGCAGTGGGAGGTCTGGAACGCGCCCGGCGCGGCCTGGTGGACCCGCTGGGGCAACCAGCCCGCGATGGAGCGCAAGTGGGCCACCTCGAACGACACGTACGACGTGGCGAACGACGGTGACACCCACGACTGCTACGCCTCCGACGGCACGTTCTGGGCCAAGGCCGACGTCACCGAGATGATCCGGTACTTCGCCCAGTTCGGCCACAACGAGTACGGTTTCGCCCTCAAGGCGGCCGACGAGTCGAGCAACCTGTCCTGGAAGAAGTTCAGCTCCGCGGAGGGCTACTGGCCTCCGTTCCTCTCGATCACCTACAACACCGTCCCGGCCACCCCGGCGACGGTGGAGGTGCAGCCGTCGCAGCAGGGCAACCCGCGCTACACCTCGGACGCGAACCCGCGCTTCCAGGTGCAGGCGGCCGACCCCGACGGTGACCCGCTGAAGGTCTACCTGGACCTGTGGCGCGGCGGCACGTTCATCGGCAGCATCGTCCGGGACACCCCGAACGGCGCGATCGCGACCGTCCGCCCCTCCGACTACGGCATCGCCAAGCTCGACGAGGGCGTGCAGTACACGATCTGGGCCATGCTCGACGACGGCAAGTCCCGCTCCGGCTGGGTCGGCACCAACGTCATCGCCGACACCGTCAAGCCCGGTACGCCGTTCGTGAGTTCGGCGGACTACCCGGCGGACGGGCTGTGGCACGGCACCGCCAACCAGGCCGGGTCGTTCACCTTCTCCCCCGCCCCCGGCACCGACGACACCGCGGCCTACGTCTACACCCTGGACGGCGGCACCCCGGTGACGGTCGCCGCCACCGGCGCGCTGACCACGTCGATCACGCCGACCACCGAGGGCCGGCGCGTGCTCAGCGTGCAGTCCAAGGACCGCGCGGGCAACCTGTCCCCGCCCGCGACGTACACCTTCCAGGTCGGCCAGGCGGGCATGAGCTCGCCGGTCAACGGCACCCAGTCCGCGAAGCGCGTCAAGCTCGCGGTCGACGCGCAGGCGCAGTTCCAGCGCGTCGTCTACCAGTACCGCCGCGGCCCCGGCGCCGCGGAGTACAACGTCCCGCGCACCAACCTGACCAAGGCGGACAACACCGCGGTCACCGAGGACAAGCCGCGGCTCGCGGACCTCGGCCCGCACGCCAACTGGAGCGTCCTCGACACGCTCGGCCAGGTCGGCGGCGTCGTCCAGGTCCGCGCCCTCCTCTTCCCCGAGGACGGCTCCGGCAACGGCTACGCCACCGTCTGGAACACCATCACGGTCGACCGCAACGCCGACGGCGCGGCCGGCACGGACATCGGCCCCGGCTCGGTCAACCTGCTGACCGGTGACTACTCGACCGACGTCACCGACGCCAACGAGTTCGCCCTGTCGGCGGCCCGCACCACCTCCTCCCGGGACACCGGCCGTGGCTGGCAGCCCCAGGGCGAGCGCCTGACGCTGAACCAGCGCCAGGTCGGCACCGACCTGACCGGCTTCACCGCCGGGCAGGCGACGCTGTCCCGCTCCACGGCCCGCGGCCACGACAACTCGCCCGACTCGCTCCTGGTCGTCCCGGCCGGCTCCGGGTGGGACTCCTTCGCCGCGCTCGGCCCCGAGTACACGCTCGGCCAGGGCATGCAGCCCGGCAAGACCTACCGGCTCACCGGCTGGATCTACGTCCCCGGCGCGACCGGCCTGGACAACCCGCTGGCCAACCGCGGCCTGCGGATGGTCGGCGTCTACCGCACCCCGGCCGGCTACGGCGAGACCGCCTCTCCGAAGGCGTCGTTCACCGACGGCTGGCAGCAGCTGACGCTGGACCTGACGGTGCCCAAGGACGCCACCGAGGCCTGGTTCCGCCTCTACAACGGCAACACCGCCGGCAGCGGCAAGGAGGTCTTCTTCGACGACCTGTCGCTGAAGGAGATCGTCGCCCCGTTCGGCCCGCAGTGGTCCGGCGGCCCGAACGCGGGCACCGGCTCGGACTACCGGGCGCTGTCGTTCCCGCAGTCCGACCTGGTCGAGATCAAGGGCAACGACGACAGCTCGCTGACCTTCGCCAAGGGCACCGACGGGACCTTCTTCCCCGAGCCCGGCGCCGAGTCGATGACCCTCAAGGCCGTACCCGCGAAGTCGGGCTCGGTGGTGCTGTCCTCGTCCGGACAGTGCCTGGAGGTGCCGAACGGCTCGGCCGGCAACGGCGCCAGGCTCCAGCCGGCCCCCTGCACGGGCGCGTCGAACCAGCAGTGGACCCGCGGGGACGACCTGACCCTGCGCCTGCTCGGCTACTGCCTGGACAACCCCTGGGGCCAGACCGGGAACGCCACGCCGCTCACCCTGTGGGGCTGCAACGGCGGTGACAACCAGCAGTGGGAGGTGCGCACCAACGGCACGGTCATGAACCGCCACTCGGGCCAGTGCCTGGACGCCGACAAGGGCGCCTCGATCTGGGTCTGCTGGGCCGGGCCGAACCAGGTCTGGGACGTCCAGACCTCCGGCACCACCTACGAGCTGAGCGAGCTGGACGGCTCGAAGACCGTCTTCGCCCGCCAGGCCGGTTCGAACATCTACCAGGTGGTCAGCGAGACGGGGGCGGAGGCCGCGTCGACCACCCGCTACCAGTACGACACCTCTGACGGCCGCTCGCTGGTCAAGCGCGTCATCCCGGCCGTCGAGCCGGGCGTCGACGACGTCAACGGCTGCACCGTCGACCCGCTGCCGCGCGGCTGCGAGGTGATGGAGTACGACTACGCCAAGGCCACCACCGCCACTTCCTCGGCCCCGGGTGACTACCTGGACCGGGTGCGGGGCGTGAAGGTCTGGTCGTGGAACCCCGCAACCTCCAAGCAGGAGGCCGTCGAGGTCGTGCACTACGTGTACGACGACCGCGGCCGCCTGGCTCAGGTGTGGGACCCGCGTCTGGCCACCCCGCTGAAGACCTCGTACAGCTACGACGACGCCGGCCGGGTCACCCGGATCGGCGCTGCCGGTGAGCTGCCGTGGAACTTCGACTACGGCAAGGCCGCGGCCGACCAGGACCCGGGCCGTCTCCTCAAGGTCCGCCGCGGCACGCTCGCACCGGGCACCAAGGACCAGGTCAACGGCGAGATCGCGACCAACGTCGTGTACGAGGTGCCGCTGACCCCTGCCGAAGGCGGACCGTACAACCTCTCGGGCGACGAAGCGCTCAAGTGGGCGCAGACCGACGCGCCGACGGACGCCACCGCGGTGTTCGGACCGGAGGACGTCCCCGCCGTCAACACCGCCACGGCTGCCAAGCCCGGCCCCGACGGCTACAAGCAAGCCACTGTCCACTACCTCAACGCCTCCGGCAACGAGGTCAACACCGCAGTCCCGTCCGTCACCGCCGAGGGTGACATCAGCACCTCCGAGTACGACCGCTACGGCCATGTCGTGCGCTCCCTCTCGGCGACCAACCGCTCGATCGCGCTCGACAAGCACCCCGACGCCGACAAGTTCGCCGCCGAGCTGAACCTGCCGAAGGACCCTGCTACACGGGCCCGCCTGCTGGACTCCCGCACCGTCTTCACGGCCGACGGCCTGGACGTGGCGGAGACCCTCGGGCCGGTCTACCGCGCCTCGTTGGCGGAGCAGGTCAACGGGCAGACCAACCCGGCAGTCGTCACGGCCGAGGCCGAGAAGCTGCCGCAGCTCGGGACCAACGCCAAGGTCCAGATCGACAACGACTGTTGCGGTGTCACCTGGTCCGGCGGTGCCCAGCTGGGCATCCGCGGCGCGGCGGCTGGCGCGTTCGACGCCATGCGCGTCACCGTTCCCGAGGAGGGCGAGTACGTCCTCTCCGGCCAGCTGACGAAGAACAGCGACCACGGCGTCATCCAGTGGGCGATCGACGGCAAGGACGTCGGCCAGCGGATCGACACCTACAGCGCCAACGCCGCGGTGGCCCCGTACACCATCGGCGCACCCGTGAAGCTGACGCGCGGCGACCACGAGCTGAAGCTCACCGTGGTCGACACCAACGCGGCCAGCGGCGGCGAACGGTTCCACACCGGCATCGACACCGTCACCCTCACCAAGGCGACCGTCAACCCGACCATGACCGCCGGGACTTCGGTCGTCGCCCGCGATCACAACACCAACACCTACGACGAAGGGAAGCCCGACGGCCAGGCCTACCACCTGGTCACCACCGCCACCGACGGTGCCCGCATCGACGGTTACGCCGACGACGTGGAGCTGCGCGTCACCAAGACCGGCTACGACACGCCGATCGGCGGCACCTCCGGCTGGACGCTCAAGCTGCCCACCGCAGTCACCACCGACGCCCTCGGCGCCAAGCTCACCTCGACGGTGAAGTACAACGCCTCCGGACGCGCACTGGAGTCCCGCAAGCCGGGCTCGAACGGTACCGACGCCGGAACGGTGAAGTCGGTGTTCTACACCGCCGGAGCCAACCCGGACGACCCCGCGTGCGCCAACCGTCCCGAGTGGGCGGGCCTGCCCTGCGTCACGATGCCGGGCGGCGCTGTTCCCGATGCCGACGCGTCGCGCATGCCGACCACCCTGCCGGTGAAGCGGGTCACCCGCTACTCGGCGTTCAATGAGCCCGAGGAGACCACCGAGACCAACGCGGGCAAGACCCGCAAGACCGTCACCGTCCACGACGGCCTGGACCGCGTCGTCTCGACCGAGATCACCTCGGACGAGGGCAAGCCGCTGCCGAAGGTCACCGTCGAGTACGACCCGGCCACCGGCGACGCGGTGAAGACCACCTCCGGCGGCAAGTCCCTGACCCGCGTCATGGACCAGCTGGGCCGGCTGATCTCCTACACGGACGCCGACGGCGCCACCACCACCTCGGAGTTCGACAAGTTCGGCAAGCCGGTGAAGCTGAGCGACCCGACCGGGTCCACCAGCTACACCTACGACCGCGCGAAGGAGCCGCGCGGATTCCTCACCTCCGTCACGGACAGCGTGGCGGGCGAGTTCACCGCCAAGTACGGCACGAGCGGTCAGCTCGTCGAGCAGACCTACCCCGGCGGCATCGTCCGCAAGGACACCTTCAACGCCATGGGTGTGGCCACCGGCCGTACTTACACCCGCAGTTCCGACAACACCGTGGTCTGGGCCCAGACCTCGGACATCTCCACCCAGGGCCAGGTCGCCAAGGACACCAGCTCCACCGCCACCCGCTCCTACCAGTACGACCGGCTCGGCCGGCTGGTGAAGGCCGAGCAGACCACGGTCGCCACCGGCTGCGTCACCCGCCAGTACGCCTTCGACGCCCACTCCAACCGCCTGTCCAAGCAGACCTCCCCGCGCGGGGCGGACGGCAAGTGCAGCACGGACGGTGCCACGGCGGAGAACCACACCTACGACAGCGCCGACCGGCTCACCGACGCCGGCTTCGTCTACGACGCCTTCGGGCGCACCGTGAAGACGGCCACCGGCGCGACCAACACCTACTGGGCGAACGACCGCGTCGCCGCCCAGGAGAAGGGGGACACCAAGCAGGAGTGGGCCGTCGACGCCGCCCACCGCCTCACCGGGTTCACCACCAGCAAGAAGCAGGCCGACGGAACCTGGGCCACCGCCACGTCGAAGCTGAACCACTACAGCGACGACTCGGACGAGGTCCGCTGGACCGTCGAGGACACCGCCCAGGGCACCCTGACCCGCAACGTCTCGGGCCCGGACGCCGATCTGACGGCCACCACCAGCAAGACCGGTGATGTCCAGCTGCAACTGACCAACCTGTTCGGCTCGGTGGTCGTCACCACCGATACCGCGCTCACCAAGCCGGTGGTGCTCGACTTCGACGAGTTCGGCATCCCGCAGGACGGACAGGCGAACGCCCGCTACGGCTGGCTCGGCGGCAAGCAGCGCTCCGCCGAGGCCCAGGACGGCGACATCCTCATGGGTGCCCGCCTCTACAGCCCGACCCTCGGCCGCTTCCTGCAGATCGACCCGGTGCCCGGCGGCAACGCCAGCCCGTACGACTACTGCACCGGCGACCCGATCAACTGCACCGACCTCGACGGCAACTGGGGCATCAAGAGCTTCCTGAAGAAGACGGTCGAGGTCGTCGCCAAGGTCGCCGAAGTGGCCGCCTACATCCCCGGCCCGATCGGCACCATAGCGGCCGTGGTCTCCTCGGTCTCCTACGCGGCTACCGGGAACACGGCCAAGGCTGCCGAGATGGCGGTCGTGGCAGTGGCGCAGGTCGTCGGAGCAGGTGCCGCAGCGGGGGCTGCATTCGCAGCCGTCAAGGCCGTTTCCGCAACGCGCAAGGTGGCCAAGGCTGCTGCCTGGGCGGCCACCAAGGCGAAGGTCAAATACACCGAGAAGCTGTTTCTCAGCAAGACCTTCGGAGGAAGGTCGGAGAGATTCGGCAACGTGAGTATGACTGCCTTCAAGAAGGGTGAGCAGAAGCTCGGCCTCAGGGAACCCGGCAAGGCCGGTCGGTACAATAGTGGAAACAAGGACACCAGGTGGGCCGCCGGCTGGTCGGTCCACAAGCGTGATGGCGACAAGGTCTATCGAGCCGTCTTCAGGATCAAGACGCCCATCCCCAAGCTGCGGAAGATCGACGCCCTCTGGGGCCCCCGCATCGGGAAGCACGCGTTCAAGCATCACTGGTAACCGCAAGGAACGACAGAGTCAGGCATATCGACGAGGGGCCGCATTGGAAATCGAGGAGATGGCCGAGAGGATCTCGGCCGCCGGATCGTCCCGGGAAGTGATTCCCGGCTTCCTGCCGATCTCGGTCGACATCGATCAGGATGATCCGATGGTCACCGTGCACCTTGGCGGCGCCTTGGACATCGACCTGCGCCCCGTAGGGGACTGGTCCCGTTACGGATTCTTCTGCGACGGATTCTCGTTAGAGGAAATGCCAGCCGAGTCGGCGGTCTCCGCAGTGCTGTCGATCGCACTGGGGGATGCCAGCGTCAGGACCACCGGGAAATGGATCTTCCGGGAACGGGTCCTGGAGTTCGATATCGACGGAGAGCAGTGGCGGGCGTTCCGGCCGCTGTCTCACGAGACGCCGCTTTGGGAGCAGATCATCGGCAAGTAGAAAAGAAGATGTCTAGCTAGCGTTCGAGTGGCCCGCCGTCCTTTCGGCGGGCCACTCTGCGTGGTCCGGCGGCCCCTTCCGGGAGTCGACCGAGACGCAACCGGTCCGGCTACCGAACACACAGCGGGTCGATAGCCTGGGATGAGAGGCGGGTTGGATGGGACGGGGAGGATTGCCCCCGGGGTACCCGGCGGAGGATCTCACAACACAACTGGGGGAAATCATGCAGAAGAGACGCAGTCCCTGGGCTCTCGCGTACTTCCTGATCGGGCTCGTGTGCGCACTGATCGCGGCGTCGTCGGCGGCGTTCTCCACCAGGGTCGACGACCTCATACCGATCGTCCTCGCCGGGGTTCCGGGCCTGGTCCTGACGCTCCGCTCCCCGGTCTACGGGGTGTCCTTCGGCGCGGACGGCGTGAAGTACTGCGGGTTGCTGCGGGCCCGTTCCTACGCCTGGTCCGAGGTGCGGGAGGTGCGGTCGGCCACGGTTCCCGGAACGCTCTTCTCCTCCGGCCTCCCGGAACTGGTCCTGGCCGACGGCAAGTCGGACCAACTGCCGCTGCTGGCCGGCTACGGGTGGGGGACGAAGGCGAACCGACGGGTCGAAGACCTCGTGGCCGAGCTGGAGAGGGCACGGGCCTCAGCGCTCACGGCCTCGGTGAAACCTCCAGCGCCCGGGAGAGGGCGGTGAGGAGGGGGAGGGTGGGGGCGGCGTGGCCGGCTTCGATGGCGCGGATCTGGGCGTCGGTGAGGTCGGCGCGCTTGGCGAGGTCCGCGACGGAGAGGCCGAGGGCGGTGCGGCGCTCGCGGACGGCGCGGGCGAGGGCGCCGGCCGGGTCGCCGTCCGGGTGGGCGGGGAAGTCCTCGATCAGGGGGCGCGCGTGGTTCACCGAACCTCCTCATACGCGGGTGGGGGCGCACAGCCTGGCACATGATCAGAGCGGGAAGTGCGAAGCGGCGGTCAAGGATTCTTGACCGCCGCTTTGTCGTCCGGCCACTTGACTCGCTACTTGACGGGGTGCGGGTGGCCGAGGTGGGGGAAGACCGGGAGGACGTCGGTGTGCGGGGGGATGTGGTCGCTGGTGATCTTGCCGCCGGAGACCATGGTGAGGCGGGCCGAGGTCACGTCGTCGACGAGGGTGCGGCCGTTCGGGTAGGCGGCGGGGCGGGAGCGGTCGTAGCGGAGGATGTCCGGGAGGACGAGCTTGAGGGTCTCGGTGGCGGCCGCGGTGGTGTAGTCCCCGGTGTGCTGGAGAACGGCCGTCCAGGCCTCGCGGTAGGTGTCCCAGTCGTCGGCCGGCTCGCCAGCGTTGTACGCGTCCTTCACCTCCTCCTGGTTGAAGTAGGCGGTGAGGGAGGGGTGCGCGCCACGGTCGACGGAGACGAGCTGACCGTCCTGGCGGAGGCTGACCCGGGCCCAGACGCCGATCGTCGGGTCGGGGCCGAGGTCGGCGTCGGGGACTTCGAGGGCGATGCCGAAGACGTTGGCGTCGGCCATGGCGTCCTTGCCGGTCCAGGTGAAGTTGTTGACGATCCCTTCGAGGTCTGCGAAGAAGGGATCGCTGCGCAGGCCGACGGAGAGCTTGCGGCCGTTCGCCTCGATGACGTCGGGCGCGTCCCCGAAGGCGACCGGGGCTTCGGAGAACAGGACGTCCCCGGTGGGCTCGTGCTTCTGCGCGGCGGCGCCGGTCGCGCGGTGGACGGTGACGGTCTGGGCGCCGGTGTGGGTGGGGGCGGAGAAGGTGAAGGAGTAGGCGACGTCGGCGCGGTGGTCGCCGTCGTTGTCGATGTTGATGCGGTAGACGGCATCGGGGTGGAACTCGGCCGCCTGGGTGGGGGCGTAGGGGTTCGCGTTCATGATCAGGACGGTCCGGCCGAGCGCATCGGCGGCCGGGAAGGCGAACACGTCGGTCAGGTCGAGCCGCGAGTCGCCTCGGGGCGAGCGGAGGTTGGGGCCGCTGAGGTGATGGGACATGGGACCGTTGGTAGCAGCCCCCACCCGGCACTGGCCCGACGACACCCGCACCCCGCCCACCCGTCCGCCGATTGGCCGTCACTGCACGGTGGAACGCCGACGGCCCGCCGCCCGGAAGCGACGGGCCGTCAGGAGAAGGCTGAATCAGACCTCGGCGGTCGCGGCGAACGCCACGAACGCCTGCCACGAGGCCGGCTCGAAGGCCAACTGCGGGCCGCTCTTGTCCTTGGAGTCACGCACGTGGACGATGCCCGGCGTCTCGGCGACCTCGACGCACTGAGCCTCCTCGTTCGTGCTGTAGCTGCTCTTGAACCACGCCAACTCGGACATGCTCACCGCTCTCCCAGGATCATCTCGATCAGGGCCAGGGACTCCCTCATGCCCAGGGCCTGTGCCCTGATGCTGCTGTACCGTGCGGCCATATTACGGACTTCCACCGGATCCGTGATCAACCGGTTCACGTGCTGCGCAGCCGCATAGGCGACCTGCGGCCGACCGGGAGGGGTGAGGATCGTGAAGGAGCCGCCCATGCCAGCATGGTTCATCCGGTCCAGCGGCATCACCTGAAGCTCGGGCCCCCGCACCTGCCCCACCTTGAGAAGATGCCGGAGCTGCTCCGCGTGAACGTCCCACCCACCCAGGGGTCGACGCAGCACGCTTTCGTCCACCACCCACGTCACCACCGGCAGGGGCCATCGGGTCAAGATCTCCTGCCGAGCCAACCGCGCCGCTACCCACTCATCGATCTGCTCGGGAGAGAGCAGCGGCCGCCGCATCTCGTACAGCGCCCGAATGTAGGCCTCAGTCTGGAGAAGCCCCGGGATGACCATCGTGCTGTACTCGTGGATCTCAACGGCCCGACCTTCCTCGGACGTGAAGGCCCTTGAGGAAGCCGGGTGCCGCTCGCTGATCCGGATCTTCGCCTTCATCACGTCGTCCGCGACGACCAGCAACGCGCCGCCCGCGCCCAGTACTTCGTCCGCCTTCGTGAGGATCTCGACTCTGGGCGTCCGCTTGCCGCGCTCGACCGCTCCCAGCTGGTCCTCGCTGTACCCGAGCCTGTCGGCCAGCTCACGCTGCGTCAGCCCGGCCCGCTCCCGGAAGTGCCTGATCAGCTTGCCCACCGCAGCGTAAAACTCCGCAACTCCATCGGAGTTCTCCACCACCTCGCCGTCATCGAAGACCGTGCGCTCGACGCCGCCCACGGCAACCACCCACCCTTTCGACCGATTGATCCGGGCCGACCAAAGAGTCAACCCTCCGCATCCAATCAAGCACTCTCAGTGCTCGTTGAATCCACGGTCAGCGTACGTCCAGGGCGCTGCAGGTTTTCCCTCGCAATTCGAGTTCCCCCTCGACGACCCGCTCCACCACCCCCAGGGCGCAACAATCTTCCGACACGTAGGCCGGTACCAACTCCCGTTTCAGAGAAGGAACTTACCTAACAAGGAATCGGATTGCGCCACGCCGGTTCACCATCGCGGGGCACGCCGCCAACGCGACGACGCCAACCACCTTCCGGAGCGCGGCTTCGCGCTTCACCCCCGCCTCACCACCACCGCGCGCCGGGGCACCACCCCTTCAACGAACGGAGTGGGAAGTCGGCCCCGCCGACTTCCCACTCAACGCACCGAAACTGCACGCCGTCAGCCCTCGGCCCGCACGCCGCCGTCGCCGCCGCCGAACACCGCCTTGATGAGCCGGTCCAGCGCCTTCGGGAACTCCTGTGCCGGGTCGGACGGGGAGTCGCCGGTGGTGAGCCCGGCGGTCAGGGTCTTGCTGCCGTCGGGGGTGCCGATCATCAGTGCCCCGTAGCCGCCGGGGGCGCCGCCGTTGTGGTGGACGATGGTGCCGCCGTCCGGGCCGAGGTCCTGGACGAACAGGCCCAGGCCGTAGCCGAGCGCCCCGTGCGGCGTGCGCATCTCGTCCAGCAGCGGGGCGGGCAGGAGCTTGCCGCCCAGGAGTGCGGCGAAGAACGTGCGGAGGTCCCGGGTGGTGGAGATCAGGTCGCCGGCGCCGACCAGGAGGGAGAGGTTCTGGCGCGCGACGTCGACCACCTTCCACTGGTCGCCGTCCTGGTAGCGGTAGTAGCCGTGGGCGTGCGGCCCGGGGAGCTCCGGCGAGTCGCCCGGCACCACGGTGTCCCGCAGTCCGAGCGGCCGCAGGATCCGCCGCCGCATCTCCTCGGGGTACGGGCGGCCGCCGGCCTGCTCGATCAGGAGCGCGGCCAGCGTGTAGTTGGCGTTGGAGTAGCTCTGGTCGGTGCCCGGCTCGAACCGTGCCGGCTCGGAGAGGGCGAACTGCACGAGCTCCTCGGGCCGGTAGCTGTGGAACCGGTTGTCCACCCACTCCTTGCCCATCGCGGGGATCCCCGGTACGAACGTTCCGTCGGGTTCGAGGTCGCCGGTGTAGCTGGCCAATCCGCTGGTGTGCTGGAGCAGCATCCGTACGGTGATCCGCCGGTCCAGCCCGAACTGCGGCAGGTGGTCGGCCACCGGGGTGTCCAGCCCGATCGCGCCGTCGGCCACCAGGTGCAGCACCAGGGTCGCGACGAAGGTCTTGGTGGTGCTGCCCACCCAGAACTTCCCGTCCACCGGCGGCTTTGCGGCCTCGCCCAGCTTGCGCACCCCGGCGCTGCCGACCCACTCGCCGTGTTCGTCGTGCACGCGCAGTTGTATCCCGGCGAAACCGGCGTCGACGAACTCCTGGATGGCTTGCTGGAGCTCCGGGCGGTCCTGCCCGGCGGTGTCCTCGACGACGTCCTTGGCGGCGATCTCGGTGGCGTAGCGGGATTCACTCATGGTTGTTCCTTGTCTCGCGATCGGAGTGTGCGGGTGCGGGCTGGGGCTGGGGCTTCAGAGGCTGCGGGCGGTGATGTCGCCGTAGGCGGTGGTCGCGTGGATGCTCAGGCCAGCGGCACCGTCGGTGTTCTTGAGCGCGTTGTGGATCCGGCCGTAGGTGGTGCCGGCGTCCAGGGAGGCGGAGACGCCGCGGGCGGCGCCGACGGACACGTCGCCGGCCTCGGTGCGCAGCGTGACCGTGCCGTGTACGGCTTCGGTGATGTGGATGTCGCCCTTGGCGGTGGTGATCTCGGCGGGGCCGTTGAGGCGGCCGACGGAGATGTCGCCGGCGAGGACGGCGAGGCGGGCGCCGGCGGTCTCGTCGAGCTTGACCGAGGCCTGCGCGCCTTCGAAGGTGACGTCGCCGAGGCGGCCGACGCCCCGGAGTTCGGCGCTGGCCGTCTTCGCCTGGATGCGGGAGCCGGCGGGCAGTTGGACGGTCACCTCGACGGTGCCGGACTGGCCGAGGATCCGGCTCTCGGCCGCCGCCGCCTCGATCCGCAGGACGCCGTCGGCGTATTCGACGGTGGTCCGCTCCGCCGCCTTCACGTCGCGGCTCTTCGAGGCGTCGGCGGGCAGGACCTCGACCGTGGTGTCGGCCCGGTCGGCGGCGATGAACCGGATGCGTCCGGCGGGGATGTCGAGGACGGCGGAGACCGGGGCGGGGGTGGCGAACTTCTGCATGATGCTCTCCTGTGGCTCATTGTTTCTGACACCGGAAACGCTACGTTGCCTTCACGATGCATGGCAACAGCTATGTTGCGCACAATCAGCATCATTGCAGGCCAGAGCCACATTATCGTTGCAACAGTCACAGATTTAACGCAACGTCAGTCGCGCCACTCGTTGCATTGGATTGAGCGTGAACGCTATGCGCCGCCCCGCCCCGGCGCGCCGTCGCATCAGCCCACGGATGTAAACCCCCGGGCCAATGCGCACGGCCGCACCGTCATCCGGTGGTCGGATGTGGCCGGGTGCGCCGCGATGACAGCCTTCCGATCAGGTGCACGGAGATCCATCGGACGGTCCGTCAGGGGTGACTCCCCCGTGGTCCGGTGTCGAACGACGGCCGCACCTGCGAAGACCGCGCGCCTCGGCCCGGTTCTGTCCAGCACACCCAGGGAGGGCCCATGACCACCACGCCGTTCACGAGCCGACACGCCATGACGCGCCGCCGTCTGCTGGGGGCCGCACTGGCTGCCGGGGCCGCCGGGGCCGCCGCACCGCTCGCCCTCGCCCGCCCCGCATGGGCGGCGGGCGGGGCCACCACCCCCGGGGCCACCACGCCCACCGCCACCGGCGGCCCGGCGCGGCTCACCCTGCCCGAGCCCACCGGGCCGCATCCCGTGGGCACCGTCCCGCTGCACCTGCTCGACGCCTCCCGCCCGGACCCGCTGGCCGGCCCGGGCCGGTTCCGCGAGCTGATGGCGAGCGTCTGGTACCCCGCCCGCGAGGCCGGGGCGTACCCGCTCGCGCCCTGGATGGCCGACGGCGCACTGCGGGCGTTCCTCGCGGACACGGGCTTCGCCATCGACCCCGCCCTCGCCCCGCTCACCTCCGGCCGCGTGGGCGCCCCGGTCCACCGCGCGGGCCGCCGCCTGCCCGTCGTCGTCTACTCGCACGGCGCGCACAGCCATCGCGCCGACCACACCGTGATGGTCCAGGAACTCGCCAGCCACGGCTACGTGGTGGTCACCGTCGACCACACCCGCGACGCGATCACCGAGTTCCCCGACGGCCTGGTCCTCACCCCGGACCGGAGCGTCCCGATGGGGCCGAAGGACTTCGCCGCGGACATCCGCTTCCTCCTCGACCAGGTCGAGGCCCTCGCCGCCGGGCGCAACCCCGACGCCGACGGCAGGCCGCTGCCCGACGGCCTGCTGCACGCCCTCGACCCGGACCGGATCGGCATGTTCGGCTGGTCCAAGGGCGGTACGGCCACCGTCTACACCATGCTCACCGACCGGCGCGTCCGCGCCGGGCTGAGCCTGGACGGCCCGATGCAGCCGACCATCACCACCGACCTGGACCGGCCGTTCATGATGATGACCGCCGAGTTCACCCGGGCCGGCCAGCCGGCCGTCGCCGAGTTCTGGCCGCACCTGCGCGGCTGGCGGCTCGACGTCCAGGCCCAGGGCGCCGTGCACGTCTCGTACGGCGACAACCAGGTGCTGATCCCGCAGGCCGCCAAGCTCCTCGGCCTGACCGACGAGCAGGTCCGGGGCATGATCGGCACCCTCGACCCGGCCCGCGCGGTGAAGATCCAGCAGGCGTACCCGGTGGCCTTCTTCGACCTGCACCTGCGGCACCGCGCCGGCCGCCTCCTCGACGGGCCGTCCACGGCCTTCCCCGAGGTGACGTACCTGCCCTGAGACGTCGACCTGAGACGCTGCGCCGCGGCCCTGGCGGCCGGCCCCTCCCCGGGGCCGGCCGCTATGGCGTTTCGGCCCGGATCTCGTCCAGCGACTCCCCCAGCACCCCCTTGGCCCGGGTGAACCAGTCGGCGATCACCGCGATCTCGTCCGGCGTGTAGTCGGCGAACAGCGCGCCGATCCGCTCGTAGAACGGGCCGTAGACCTGGAGGATGCGCTGCTGCGCGTCCTCCGCCATCACCACGCGGACGCGCCGGCGGTCGGCCGGGTCGGCCTCGCGGCGGGCGTAGCCGGTCCTCTCCAGCCGGTTGAGCACGCCGGTCACGGCGCCGGTGGTCAGCTGCGCGCGCTCGGCGAGGTCG
This sequence comes from Kitasatospora sp. NPDC057940, assembly GCF_042887425.1. Classification (NCBI taxonomy): domain Bacteria; kingdom Bacillati; phylum Actinomycetota; class Actinomycetes; order Kitasatosporales; family Streptomycetaceae; genus Kitasatospora; species Kitasatospora sp. NPDC057940. The sequence continues at coordinate 45,324 of NZ_JBHVPH010000008.1, read as the reverse complement.
CCGGCGGCCAGCGGCTCCCCGGCCATCGCGGCCTCGATGACGAAGCCCAGGCAGGTCAGGTCGGTGACGTTGAGGCCGAGCCGGGCGGCGATGTCCTGCTGGCCGAACTGCGCCAGCGCGATCATCCGGTCCATCGCGTAGAGCGCCTGCTCGGGCGTCGCCCGGGGGCGCGGCTTGCCCTTCACTCGATATCTCCTTAGCATCTAAGTTACTTAGCTCGTGAGATAAACGGTCCGACCCGTCCATCCCGACCCGCCCATCACACCAAACGAGGAGCAATGAGCGCACACGGCGACCACGACATGGGGCACACCATCGCCGGCTGGACCGGCTCCGTCATCGCGATCCTCGGCTTCACCGTCGCGGGCGCGGCCCTCGTCCTCGGCTCGGCCGCCGGGCTCTGGGCCGGTGGGACCCTCACCGCCCTCGGCGCGCTCGCCAGCTGGCTGCTCCACCTCGCCGGCTGGGGCAAACCCACCGGCCCGCGCCCGCCCGCCCACCGGCACTGGCGCACCCCCGACCCCGCCGGCCGCGGAGGCCACCCCCACTGCCTCGGCTGCCGCCTCGCCGGCCGCACCCAGCCCCCGGCCCAGGCACCGCCCCCCGCCCCCGTGCGGGACCGGCAGCGCATCGGCGCCTGACCGGCCCGATGCCCGAGCCTCAGGCGCGGACCTCAGGAGCGGTCAGCGCCGCCAGCTCCGCACCCGTCCGGTACAGCTCCACCAGCAGCGGCCGCAGCGCCTCCCCGGCCGTCGTCAACCGGTACGACGTCCGCACCGGGAACCCCACCAGCCGCTCACGCAGCACCAACTCCCGATCCTCCAGGGCCCGCAGGCGTTCCGCGAGCACCTTCGGACTGATCTCCGGCAGCCGCTCCCGCAAGCGTCCGTACGAGGCCGCGCCGTGCATCAACTCGCGCAGCACCAGCGTCGTCCAGCGCCCCGACAGCGCCGCCAGCGCCACCTCCACCGGGCAGTCGGCCTCCGGCCGCGCCGTCCGCCCGCGCTCGTCCGGCACCAGCTCGACGTCCCAGCCGAGTCGGCCGCCGCCCGCGTCACTTCCCGTTTGGTGACCCACGCCGGGGCCGATTTCACTGCTCGCATGACTCACCCCGCCAGCCTCCCCCTCACCACCGACCCCGCACAACACCCGGCCGTCTTCGCCGCCGCCTTCAACACCGGCGACCCCGCCGTCCTCGCCCAGGCCTACGAACCCGGCGCCGTCTTCGTCCCCGCCCCCGGCAGCACCGCCACCGGTCCCGACCTCCTGCGCGCCAACGCCGAGTTCCTCGCCCTCGGCCTCCCCATCACCGTCCGGACCCGCCACACCTACGTCGCGGGCGACATCGCCCTCCTCATCGTCGACTGGACCATCACCGGCACCGCCGCCGACGGCACCCCCGTCGACCTCGCCGGCACCGCCACCGACGTCGCCCGCCGCGGCCCCGACGGCCACTGGCGCTACCTCCTCGACAACCCCTTCGGCACGGCCTGAGCCACCAACCCGGGCCACCGACCGAGAACGACACGTCCACCTGGAGCTCATGCCGCGAGACGGCCGCCCGCCCACGCAAGACGCCCGGCCGGGAAACCCCGGCCGGGCGCCTGCGTGAACTGCTCGCGGCCTCGTCAACCGGCCACGTGGTGCGACGACCCCCGGAACCCGCCCAGCAGTCGACGGGGCAGCGATCGAACCGACCTACTGCCGGACGAACGGGGCGAACGGGGCGAACGGCACGCCGCGGCCCCGTCGAGCTCCATGCTCGGCGGGGCCGTCGCGATGCGCGGCTCAGACCGAGGTGCCCTGGGTGGCGGGGGCCGTGGCGGTGGGCGGGGTGGTGCTGCCGGCGGTGGCGCCGAGGGCGCGCTGGACCTTGGCGACGGCGGCGCGGTACTGGAAGGAGGCCAGTTGGGGGGAGTCGCCGCCGCGCTGGAAGAAGCCGAAGGCCATGCCGACGGTGCCGAAGCGCTCGACGCCGACGAAGGCGTTCAGCTGGACGCCGGCCAGGGTGCCGTCGAGGCGGACGGCGGGCGCGTCCTGGCGGTCGCCGAGGGTGACCGGGGTGACGGTGAAGGTCACCGAGTCGTTGGCGCCGGCCTTGAAGGTGATGGTGTGGCAGCTCTTGAGGGCCGTGGTGGCGGCGTCGAGGTCGGTGGTGAGCTTTCCCGCGTCCTCGGCGGTGAGGGACTCGGTCAGCATCGGGTTGCCGCCCGGGCCGTCCAGTTCGGCCTCGGCGTGCGGGGTCTCGGGGCCGGGAATGCCGGTGTGCATGTTGATCAGGTCGCTGAGGGCGTCGCAGCCGTTGGCCGGGGACGGCATCGTGCTGGGGCCGGCGCTGGGGCTGGGGCTGGCCGTGCCGGGGACCTGGGTGAAGCCTGGGCCGACGTCGTCGACGGTGAGCAGGGCCGCGGTGAGTTGGTCGGAGGTGGGCAGGCCCGGGGCGGGCTGGCCGGGCGTCGCGGCCGCGGCGAGGTGGGCCGGGCCCAAGACGACCGCCGCGGCGAGGGCGGCGGCGGCGAGGGCGTGCAGCGGCTTCGGGTGGGACATGCGGGCCCCCCGGTCGAGGGTGCGGGCAGGGACAGGCACCAGTGTCCCACCGGGCCTGACAGGGGGCTCGCGGGCGCGGATCGCCGCAGGTCAGACCCCCTGGTCCGGCTGGTCCGGCTGGTCCGCCGGGGGCGCTTCGAGGGTTTCGCACGCTTCGAGCGCTTCGAGGGTTTCAAGGGTTTCAAGGGTTTCGGCGAGCCACTGCACCCAGAAGGCCTCCAGCCCGATGCCCGCCCGCAGCACGGCGTGCTGGAGGCGGTTCTCCCCGGCTGTCGCCCCGGCCGTCACCCCGGCCGTCTCCCCGGCTGTCGCCCCTGCCGTCGCCTCGGCGGGGAAGTCGTGCCGCTCGATCTCCCGGTAGTCGTCCAACTGCGCACGGTGCAGCGCCAGGTGCCGCCGTACCTCGTCCGCCAGGCCGTCCGTGCCGACCACCGCGGCGGCGCGCAGCCGTAGCAGCAGCGGTTCGCGGACGGCGCGCGGCTCGGCGCCCTCGGCCGTCCAGCGGGCGAGTTCGGCGCGGCCCTCGGGCAGGACCTCGTACTCCTTCTTCTGCCCGCGGACGGGGCCGGACGGCGGGAGGGCCCGGATCTGTCCGGAGGCCTCCAGCCGGCCCAACTCGCGGTAGATCTGCTGGTGGGTGGCGGGCCAGAAGAAGCCGATCGACTTGTCGAAGCGCCGTGTCAGCTCCAGGCCCGAGGACGGTTTCTCCAGCAGGGCGGTGAGGATGGCGTGCGGCAGCGACATGCCGTCGATCCTAGGGCGTGCCGAGTAAGCACCCAGGACACGTCTGGCGCGCGCACGGAAGGGTCAGATCGCGGCGGCCAGTTCGGTGCCCTGCTTGATGGCCCGCTTGGCGTCGAGTTCGGCGGCGACGTCGGCGCCGCCGATCAGGTGGGCCTCCAGGCCGCGCTCGCGCAGCGCCTCGTAGAGGTCGCGGCGCGGCTCCTGGCCGGTGCAGAGCACCACGGTGTCCACGGGCAGCAGTTGGCGCTCGCCGTCGACGGTGAAGTGCAGGCCTGCGTCGTCGATCAGGTCGTACGTCGCGCCGGCGACCATGGTGACGCCGCGGTGCCGGAGTTCGGTGCGGTGGATCCAGCCGGTGGTCCTGCCGAGCCCGGCACCGACCTTGCTGGTCTTGCGCTGGAGCAGGTGGACGGCGCGCGGCGGTGCGGGCCGCTCGGGGCGGCGCAGTCCGCCGCGCTCGCGGTACTCCGGGTCGATGCCCCACTTGGCCTGGAACACGGCCGGGTCGAGGCTGGCCGCGTCGCCCGGGTCGGTGAGGAAGCCTGCGACGTCGAAGCCGATGCCGCCCGCGCCGAGGATGGCGACCCGCTCGCCGACGGGGGCGCCGTCGCGCAGGACGTCGAGGTAGCCGACGACGCTGGGGTGGTCGACTCCCGGCAGGTCGGCGGGGGTTCGCGGGGTGACGCCGGTGGCGAGGACGAGTTCGTCGAAGTCCTCGGCGGCGAGCCGGTCGGCGGTGGCGGTGGTGCCGAGGCGCTGGGTGACGGCCAACTCGGCGAGCCGGGTGCGGTAGTAGCGCAGCGTCTCGTCGAACTCCTCCTTGCCGGGCACGAGCCGGGCGGTGTTCAGCTGCCCGCCGATCGCCGCGGCGGCGTCGAACAGGGTGACGTCGTGGCCGCGTTCGGCGGCGGAGACGGCGAACGCGAGCCCGGCGGGGCCTGCTCCGACGACGCCGATGCGCTTGCGCAGCCTGGTGGGCGCGAGCACGAGTTCGGTCTCGTGGCAGGCGCGCGGGTTGACCAGGCAGGAGGTGATCAGGCCGCTGAAGGTGTGGTCGAGGCAGGCCTGGTTGCAGCCGATGCAGGTGTTGATGGCGTCGGTGCGGCCGTCCTCCGCCTTGGCGACGAAGTCGGCGTCGGCGAGCAGCGGGCGGGCCAGCGAGACCAGGTCGGCGCAGCCGTCGGCGAGCAACTGCTCGGCGATCTCAGGGGTGTTGATGCGGTTGGTGGTGACCAGCGGGATGCCGACGGTGCCCATCACCTTCCTGGTCGCCCAGGCGAAGGCGCCGCGCGGCACGGAGGTGGCGATGGTGGGGATGCGGGCCTCGTGCCAGCCGATGCCGGTGTTGATGATGGTCGCCCCGGCGGCCTCGACGGCCTGGGCGAGGCGGACGACCTCGTCGAGGGTGGAGCCGCCGGGCACCAGGTCGAGCATGGAGAGGCGGTAGACGATGATGAAGTCCTCGCCGACCCGCTCGCGGACCCGGCGGACGATCTCCACCGGGAAGCGCATCCGGCGCTCGTACGGGCCGCCCCACTCGTCCTCGCGCCGGTTGGTGGCGGCGACGACGAACTCGTTGATCAGGTAGCCCTCGGAGCCCATGATCTCGACGCCGTCGTACCCGGCGCGGCGGGCGAGTTCGGCGCAGCGGACGAAGTCCTCGATGGTCTGCTCGACCTGTGCGGCGGTGAGCTCGTGCGGGACGAAGGGGCTGATCGGGGCCTGGAGGGCGCTGGGGGCGACCAGGTCGCGGTGGTAGGCGTAGCGGCCGAAGTGCAGGATCTGCAGGGCGATCTTCCCGCCGACGGCGTGCACGGCGTCGGTGACGACGCGGTGGCGGTCGGCTTCGGCCCCGGTGGTGAGCATCGCGCCGCCCTCCCAGGGGCGCCCGGCCTCGTTGGGGGCGATGCCGCCGGTGACGATGAGGCCGACGCCGCCGCGGGCCCGCTCGGCGTAGAACTCGGCCATCCGCCGGTAGCCGTCGGGGGCCTCCTCCAGGCCGACGTGCATGGAGCCCATGACGACGCGGTTGGGCAGGGTGGTGAAGCCGAGGTCGAGCGGGCTGAGCAGGTGCGGGTAGCGGCTGCTGCCGGGGGTGGTGCTCATCGACGCGCTCATCGACGTCTCCTGGGGGCGGCGGGGGTCGGTGTTACCGCAGAGTAGGGGACGGCGGCTCGATGTGCAACTAGTTGCATAATGGGGTCGCGGGCCGGGCCCCCGCGCTCTACCGGTTCCCGTCAACTCGCGGACATCATCCGCGTATCGTCAGATCGGTAGTGTGGGCAGCCGGGAGAGGACCGCCATGCGGGATAGCTCGATAGCCGTGATCGGCGGCAGCATCGCCGGAAGCGCCTTCGCCGGGGCCGCCGCCCGGCTGGGAGCGGACCGGATCGTCGTCCTGGAACGCAGCGAGGGCCAGCTGGAGGACCGCGGCGTCGGGATCTGCATCAACGACGACCGCTTCGACGAACTGGTCCGCGCCGGCCACCTCCACGACGGCATCCGCCGCCACCGCCTCACCGCCCGCCGCTGGGTCACCCGGGAGACGGCCGGGAACCGCACCGACGACGGACCGGACGGGCGCGGGCGGGTGCTCTGGAACCAGTCGTTCGCCTTCCACTCCCACCACTGGGCCGTCCTCTGGCAGGCCCTGCGCGAACGCACCCCCGACCGGGTCGAGTTCCGGCAAGGCCACACCGTCACCGCGGCCGGCACCGACCAGGACGGCGCCTGGACGGCCGGCCCCGACGGCACCCGCGAACCGTACGACCTGGTGATCGGCGCCGACGGCTACCGCTCGGTGGTCCGCGCGGCGGTCTGCCCGCAGGCCCGGCCCGCGTACGCCGGGTACGTGTGCTGGCGCGGCAGCTACGACGCCGCGCTGCTGGCGGAGCTGCCCGGCGGGGCCGCGGCCTGGCCGGAGGACGAGTGCGCCACCGTCTGCTACCCCGGCGGCCAGGTCGTGATCTACCGCATCCCCGGGCTCACCCCCGGCACCACCCAGGTGAACTGGGTCTTCTACGCGCCCACCCCCGCCTGGCTAGGCCTCGACGGCCCGACCAGCATCCCGGCGGGCACCCTCACCGACGGGCAGCTGGACGACCTGCGCCTGCTCGCCGAACGGCACCTGCCGCCGTACTGGTCCGCCCTGGTCACCCTCACCCCGCGCGAGCGGACCTTCCTCCAGCCCGTCTACGACCTGGAGACCCCGCGCCGCACGGCCGGCCGGCTGCTCCTCGGAGGGGACGCGGCCACCGTCGTCCGCCCGCACAACACCAGCGGCGCGGTGAAGGCCCTGCAGGACGCGCACGCCTTCGAGCGGGCCGGGCGGGCCGCCGCCGCGGACGGCGGGTCCTGGCCGGCCCTGCTGGCCGCGTACGACCAGGAGCGGGGCGTGGTCGGGCGGGAGCTGGTGGAACTGGGCCGACGGCTCGGCCGGGAGCAGGTCGCCGCCGCACCGGACTGGTCGGCCATGGACGAACCGGGGATGGACGCCTGGTGGCGCCGTCAGATCACCGGCAGTGGGGGTTTCGGCGGCCACGCCCTCGGGCGTCCCGAGTGAGCGTGGGCCGCACAGGCCGGCGGCCGCCGAAACCCCGTCAGATCACCTGCTGCGATTCGCCTGCGGCGATCAGACGTTGACGCCGTAGTCGGTCGCGATGCCGCGCAGACCGGAGGCGTAACCCTGCCCTATCGCGCGGAACTTCCACTCCGCGCCGTTGCGGTACAGCTCACCGAAGACCATCGCGGTCTCGGTGGACGCGTCCTCGCTGAGGTCGTAACGGGCGATCTCCTGGCCGTTGGCCTGGTTCAGCACCCGGATGAACGCGTTGCGGACCTGCCCGAAGTTCTGCAGCCGGGCGTCGGCGTCGTAGATCGACACCGGGAAGACGACCTTCGCCACGTCGGCCGGCACCCGCGCCAGGTCGACCTTGATCTGCTCGTCGTCGCCGTCGCCGCCACCGGTCAGGTTGTCGCCGCTGTGCTCGACCGAACCGTCGGGGCTGCGCAGGTTGTTGAAGAAGACGAAGTGCTGGTCCGAGACCACCTTGCCGAGCGCGTTGCAGAGCAGCGCACTGGCGTCCAGGTCGTAATCGGCGCCGGTGGTGGTGCGCACGTCCCAGCCGAGACCCACGATCACGGCGCTCAGACCGGGCGCCTCCTTGCTCAGCGAGACGTTGCCGCCCTTGGCCAGTGAAACTCCCACAATGCCCTCCTCGATCTCTCCCTGCGGACGAATCTACAACACTGTAGAGATCACGGGAATCCACCTGCGGTCGGGCCCCACCCCGGGGATTTCTCAGGGGCTCCACCGGGAACCACCCGTCATCCCGGCCCGCTGATACCGATCCGCAGCGCGCCGGCGGCGGCCGACGCCCGGCGCCCCCAGTCCAGCAGCAGCCGCAGCACCGCGCGCTCGGGCTCGGGCAGGCGCTCGAGGTCGACCTGCTCGATCTCGCGGACCATCGCCGCCGTCGACGGCCCCCTGACCACCGAACCATCCTCGGTGTCCGGGTCGAAGCGCGCCAGGACCGGCAGGGCCCGCGGGCCCAGGCGCCGGACGGCCGCGTCCAGCGCGCCGTCGTCCGCGTACGACTCCAGCGGCCCCGGCCGCGGCGCCGGGCCGGCCGTCCGGCCGGTGCGCGCCTTGACCGCCACCCGGTACAGCACCAGGACGTACTCGTCGTCCGACAGTTCGTCGCCCTGCCAGTACTCCCTCACCCCACGCGTCCCGCTTCGCACGCCGACCACCGTACCCGCCGGGGCGCCGGGGCGGGGTGGCCGCCCTAGACTGGCGGTGGATCCCCTGGTCCGCCCCGACCGGCGGCCCCCGCGCGGGAGGTTCCCCATGCGCCAGCGGTACAGCTTCCACTTCGACCAGGCCGGGCACTCGGTCACCGTCAACGTCCGCTCCGGCTGGATCACCGAGACCGAGCTGCTGGTGGACGGCAAGGAGTGCGCCTTCCACCGCGTCCACGGGCACGGCGTCTACCCGCTGACGCTCGCCGCCCAGCTCGCCGAGGAGCCGCCGCTGCCGCTCTCGGTGCGGCTGGACCGCACGGGCGCGGCCGAGCACCCGTACTCCTGTGTCCTGGAGGTCGCGGGAGCCGAGCACCCGATGCCGGAGCGCGCCGCGCGCTGAGCGCTGAGCGCCGTCTCCCGGGTGACCTGCCCGCTACAGGCGCTGCGCCACGATCTCCTCGACCGCCTTCCGGGCGCGCTCGGCGTCCTCGGCGACCAGGCCGATCCTGGTCCGGCGGTCGAGCACGTCGGCGACGTCCAACGCGCCCTCGTGCGTGACGGCGTAGGCGACCTCGGCGCGCGTCACGTCCAGGCCTTCCGCGATCGGCGTCAACTCCCCGGCGGCCATCACCTCCTGGGACGATCCGCCGTGGCGGGCGAGCAGCGAGCCGGGCACGGCGCCCGCCGGGAGCGGGCGGCTGTCCCGGTGGGCCGGGGCGCCGACCAGCGGCAGGCGGGCCGTCCAGCAGGCCCGGGCCGGCAGGCCGCGCAGCCGGACGGCGGCGTCCACCGCGTCCTCGGCCATCCGCCGGTAGGTGGTGAGTTTGCCGCCGACCACCGTGACCAGCCCGGACGGCGACTCCAGCACCGCGTGCTCCCGGGAGATGTCGGCGGTGCTGCCGCCCCCGGTGTCGATCAGCGGTCGCAGCCCGGCGTACGCGCCGCGCACGTCCGCCCTGGTCAGCGCGGTGCTCAGGGCGGCGTTGACGGTGTCGAGCAGGAAGGCGAGCTCCCCCTCGGCGGGCTGCGGCTCGTCCGGGATCGGACCGGGCGCGTCCTCGTCGGTCAGCCCGATCGCCACCCGGCCGAGCTGCTGGGGCAGCGCGAAGACGAAGCGGCTGGTCGAACCGGGCACCGGCACGGTGAGCGCCGCGGTCGGGTGGCCGAGCGCGGCGGCGTCCACCAGGAGGTGGGTGCCCCGGCTGGGACGCAGCCTGATCGACGGGTCCACCTCACCCGCCCAGACGCCGGTCGCGTTGACCACCGCGCCGGCCTCGACGGTCAGCGACTGCCCGGTGACGGCGTCGGTGAGCCGGGCGCACGTGCCGGTCACGGACTCCGCCCGCACCCTGGTCAGCACGGTGGCGCCGTACTGCGCCGCGGTCCGCGCCAGCGCCACCACCAGCCGGGCGTCGTCGACGAGTTGGCCGTCGTGCGCGACCAGCGCGCCGGACAGTCCGGCGGTCCGCACGCCCGGCACCAGCTGCCGGGTCCGCGCGGCGCCGATCCGGCGCACCCGGGGCAGCAGCGCGCCCGGCGTCCCGGCGCTCAGCCGCAGCGCGTCCCCGGCGTGGAAGCCCACCCGGATCAGCGAGGCCTGCCCGGGGCGCAGCAACCCCGGGAGCAGCGGCACCAGTTGGGGCAGCGCGCGGATCAGGTGCGGGGCGGTGCGGGTCATCAGCACGCCGCGCTCGATCGCGCTCTCCCGGGCCACCCCGATCCGCCCGGAGGCGAGGTAGCGCAGGCCGCCGTGCACCAGCTTGGAGCTCCAGCGGCTGGTGCCGAACGCCAGGTCGCGGGACTCGACCAGCACCGTGCGCAGCCCGCGCGAGGCGGCGTCCAGGGCCGCCCCGGCGCCGGTGACGCCGCCGCCGATCACCAGCAGGTCGACCCGCGGGTTGTCCCCCAGCGCTTCGAGTTCCGCCCGGCGCCGGCCGGCGTCGAGTCGGCTGGAGCCGGCGAAGGGAGCGGCGGAGTGAGCGGCGGAGGATCCGGCGGGCGTCGAGGTCATGGCGCGAGGTATCCGTTCAGTGCTCTGGTCAGTTCGCGCCGCCAGGCGGCCTCCGGCAGCAGGGAGGCGACCATGCGGTGCGACTGGACGGTGGACTGGGCGATCAGCAGGACCATGGCGGCCAGTTCGACCGGCTCCCCGGCCCGGATCGAGCCGTGCGCCTGCCCCTGCTCGATGCCGGCCCGCAGCGCCTCCAGCAGGCCGCGCTGGCTGGTGCCGAGCCGCTCGACGACGTACTCCAGCAGCAGGTCGGAGTCGGAGGAGCGCAGCAGCGCGCCGAGCACCGGGTGGTCCCGCAGCCGGACGGCCACCTCGACGACCCCGTCGACGAAGGCCTCCCGGCCGATCGGGGCGCCGTCGCCCCCGAGGGTCAGGGCGACGCCCTCCCGGGTGGCCCGGATCTCCCGGGTGAGCAGGGCGCCGATCACCGCCCGGACGTCCGGCCAGCGCCGGTAGACGGTCGGCCGGCTGACCCCGGCGCGGCGGGCGATCTCCGCCAACTGCGTTCGGCGCACGCCGAGATGGACGATCAGGTCGGCGGCGGCGTCCAGGATCGCGTCGTCGGTGCTGCGCGCGGGACTGCCGGGGGGCTCGGCGTTACTACTTGACATGATGTGTGAAACTGTAACGCATGGCACCTGAGACGCAAGCGGGACCGGCCGGCGCCGCGCTGCCGCTCCCCCCGATGAAGTGGGACGCCTGGGGCGACCCGGCCCTCGCCAAGGAGCTGTCCGCGGACATCAAGGGGCTGCTCGCCGCCGCCCTCGGCGTCACCGGCGACGCCACCCCCGGACCGTCCGCCGACGAGGTCCTCCTGCACCCCTCGCGGATCGCCGCCGACGACCTCAAGGCCCTCGCCGCCGCCGTCGGCGAGACCAACGTCAGCGCCGCCGACGCCGACCGGCTCCCCCGCGCCGGCGGCAAGTCCACCCCCGACCTGCTGCGCCGCCGCAGCCGCGCCCCCCAGGACGCGCCCGACGCCGTCGTGCTGCCCGGCGACGAGCAGGAGATCGCCGCCGTCCTCGCGCTCTGCGCCGAACGCCGCATCGCCGTCGTCCCGTTCGGCGGCGGCACCAGCGTCGTCGGCGGCCTCGACCCCGAGCGCGGCGGCCTCACCGCCGTCGTCTCGCTCGACCTGCGCCGCCTCGACCGGCTCCACGACCTCGACGAGACCTCCGGCGAGGCCGTCCTCGGCGCCGGCCTCACCGGCCCGGCCGCCGAGGCCCTGCTCGCCGAGCGCGGCTACGAACTCGGCCACTACCCGCAGAGCTTCCGCTACGCCACCCTCGGCGGCTTCGCCGCCACCCGCTCCTCCGGCCAGGACTCGGCCGGCCACGGGCGCTTCGACGAGATGGTCCGCGGCCTGCGCGTCGTCACCCCCGCCGGCGTGCTCGACCTCGGCCGCGCCCCCGCCTCCGCCGCCGGCCCCGACCTGCGCGAGCTCTTCCTCGGCTCCGAAGGCACCCTCGGCGTCATCACCGCCGTCCGGCTCCGCGTCCACCCGCTGCCCGCCGTCAAGGCCTACGAGGCCTGGAGCCTGCCCGACTTCGCCACCGGCAGCGCCGCCCTGCGCGCCGTCGAGCAGGGCGGCACCGGCCCCACCGTCATCCGGCTCTCCGACGAGGCCGAGACGATGGTCAACCTCGCCATGACCGAGCAGATCGGCGGCGCCCCCGCCGTCACCGGCTGCCTCGCCGTCACCGTCTTCGAAGGCACCGCCGAGCAGGTCGCCACCCGCCACCGGCTCACCCGCGACACCCTGCTCGCCGCCGGCGCCACCTCCCTCGGCGAAGCCCCGGCCCGGGCCTGGGAACACGGCCGCTTCAACGCCCCCTACCTGCGGGACTCCCTGCTCAGCGCCGGCGCCCTCTGCGAAACCCTGGAGACCGCGGCCAGTTGGAGCCGCCTCCCGCAGCTGCGGACCGCCGTCACCGAGGCCCTCACCACCGCCCTGCCCGGCGCCCTCGTCCTCTGCCACGTCTCGCACGTCTACCCGACCGGCGCCTCGCTCTACTTCACCGTCGTCGCCGCCCTCGGCGAGGACCCGCTCGCCCGGTGGGCCGCCGCCAAGCGCGCCGCCGGCGACGCCATCGTCACCGCCGGCGGCACCATCACCCACCACCACGCCGTCGGCGCCGACCACCGGCCCTGGATGAGCGACGAGATCGGCGAGCTCGGCGTGCGCATCCTGCGCGCCGTCAAGGCCGAACTGGACCCGGCGGGCATCCTCAACCCCGGCAAGCTGATCCCGTGACCGGCGGTCCGCGAGCCATCAGGCGAGTGGCCGTCCTCAGCAACCCGGCGGCGGGCGCCGGCCACGCCGAACCCGCCGCCCACCGGGCCGTCGCCCGGCTGCACGCGCTCGGCCTCCAGGTCGACCGGCACGCCGGCCGCGACCCCGAGGACGCCGTCCGCCTCGCCCGCCGGGCCGTGGCGGACGGCGTCGACGCCGTGGTGGCCGTCGGCGGCGACGGCATGGTCAACCTCGCGCTCCAGGCCGTCGCCGGCACCGCCGTCCCGCTCGGCGTGATACCCGCCGGCACCGGCAACGACCACGCCCGCGCGTACGGCCTCCCGCTCGCCGGCCCCGAAGCCGCCGCCGACGTCGTCGCCGCCGGACGCACCAGGACCGTCGACCTCGGCCTGGTCACCGCCGCCGACGGCACCACCCGCTGGTACGGCTCCGTCCTCGCCACCGGCTTCGACTCGCTGGTCAGCGACCGCGCCAACCGCCTGCGCTGGCCCCGCGGCCGGATGCGCTACAACCTGGCCATCCTCGCCGAGTTCGCCAACCTGCGCCCGCTGCCCTTCCGCATCACCCTCGCCGACGGCACCGTCATCGAACGCGACCTCACCCTGGCCGCCGTCGGCAACACCCGCAGCTACGGCGGCGGCATGCTCATCTGCCCCGACGCCCTCCCCGACGACGGCCTCCTCGACCTCACCCTCGTCGCCGCCATGCCCCGTCTGCACATCGCCCGCTTCTTCCCCACCCTCTTCAAGGGCACCCACACCGCCCACCCCGAAGTCACCACCCACCGCACCGCATCCCTGCGGATCGACTCCCCCGCCATCACCGCCTACGCCGACGGCGAGTTCATCGCGGCCCTCCCCGTCGACGTGAGCGCCGCGCCCGGCGCCCTCCACCTCCTGGTGCCGTGACCCACCCGCCTCCCCGTCGGAGCCACGGGCCTCACCCGGCCAGGCGGCGGCGCCAGAGGAGGGGGCGGATCTCCATCGCGCGGGACGGGTCGGCGTTCCAGCTGACGGGCAGGCCTACGTCGGTGAGGGCGGCGGCCACCTCGTGGCCGATGGCGGTGGTGGTCAGCGGGGAGGCGTCGAAGCCGCCGTAGCGGAGGGTGAGGCCGTGGCCGGCGGCGGCGGAGTCGGTGGACTGGGTGTGGAAGTAGACGTAGCCGCGGGCGTCCGGCGCCCCGGCGGCGGCGATCTCGGCGTCGCCGCAGGAACCGCAGCAGCTGAAGTGTTCCCGGGCGGTGATGCCGGCCTCCTCCAGGGCGGCGAAGGCCCGGGTGAGGCGCTCCGGGTCGGTCTCGCCGATCCAGCCGGTCTGCTCGCCGACGCGCTCCAGCCAGAGCCGGTCGGCCAGTTGCTCGGCCTGGTCGCGGGAGAGCGGGCGGTGGTCGCCGGAGACCAGGTGCTCCTCGGCGAGTTCGGCGAGCTCGGCACGGGTGGTGTAGCCGCCGGCCAGGGTGAGGCGCAGCCGGTCGTGCAGCTGCCGCAGGTCGTCGGCGGGCAGGTCGAGCGGCGGGGCGGGCTCGGGCTGCGGGCCCAGGTCGAGCGGCTGCCAGTCCAGGCCGTCGCCCCAGCCCGGCTCGTGCCGCGCCCAGCCCGTCATCGCCGCGATGACCGCCTCGGGCCCGTCGGTACGCACCTCGAAGTGCCGGGCGGCGGAGCCGTCGCGGTGTTCGAGCGTGTACTCGCCGCCTGCGGCGTGCCACACCTGGATGAAGACGTCCGGCAGGTCCGGTATCCGCTGGGCGACCAGGAAGCGGTCCCCCTTCGCGCCGATCCGCCGCACCAGCCGCGCCAACTCGGCCGCCTCCACCCGGAGGTGGCGCGTCCCGTCGTTCTCCTGCACCCCGATCGCCAGCATGTGGATCACCCAACCACACGCCACTGACAACGGCGCCGAGCGGCGGGACGCGCCCGCCGCCAGCCCGCTCCCGGCCCGCCGTCAGGCCGCCGTCAGCCGCCGTCAGGCCGCCCGCTGCTCGCGGCGGAGGCGGAACAGCACGTTGGGCCGCAGCGGGCCCTCGGGGGCGGTCGGGTCCTCGAAGTCGTCGGCGGGGTCGGACGTCATGCCGAGGCGGCGCATGACGGCCTGGGAGCGGTGGTTGGTCGCGGTGGTGACGGCGAGGATCTCGGGGAGGCCGAGGCTGTCGAAGCCGTGGGCGAGGACGGCGCGGGCCGCCTCGGTGGCGTAGCCGTGGCCCCAGGCGGCGCGGGCGAGGCGCCAGCCGATCTCGACGCCGGTGAAGGGCAGGCCCTCGTCGACCTCGTCGAGGCCGGCCAGGCCGACGAACTCGCCGGTGGCGCGCACCTCGACGGCCAGCCAGCCGTATCCGCGGGCCGCGCGCTCGGCCTCGAAGCGCGCCACCGAGGCGTCGCACTGCTCGCGGGTGAGGACGTCACCGAGGTGCTCGCGGACTTCGGGGTCGGCGTTCATCGCGGCCCAGGGTGCGAGGTCGGTGTCCCGCCAGGGGCGCAGGAGCAGGCGGTCGGTACGCAGTTCGGTCATGCGGGCCAGCCAACGCCGACCGCGCCCGCCGGGGCAACCCGTTTTCCGTCTCCCCGTACCCCTGCACCCCGGGGGGCGCGCCGTGCTCAGACGCCCGGGGTCGCGGTGATCCGGCCGGCGGCGATCGCGGCGACCAGTTCGGCGTGGTCGAGCGCCGTCTGGTCGGCGTACCGGACGGAGAAGTCGGCGATCGCCTCGGCGAAGGCGTCCGCGCCGCCCAGGTAGCCGGCGATGGCGAGGCGGTCGCCGGTGCGCGCGTGGGCGCGGGCGAGGGTGCGGCCGCACAGGTCGGCGTAGGCGCGCAGGCCGGACGGGGTGAGGTCGGCGACCTCGACCGAGCCCTTCATGTCGCGCAGTTGGCGGCCGTAGAAGTGGCGCCCGGCCGGGCCGGTGGTCCAGCCGAGGAAGATGTCGCTGGCTGCCTGCATGAGGTGCTGGCCGGTGACGACGCGGCGCCCGCCGTGGTGGACGGAGACCTCGGCGTCGACCCGGGTGGCCGGCAGGTGGTCCTCCAGGACGGACCGTCCGGCCTCCTTGAGCTGGAGGAACAGCGGGTCGCGGGTGTCCCGGCCCTCCAGCAGGACGATGTAGCAGCGGGTGCCGACGCTGCCGACACCGACGACCTTCATCGCCGCGTCGACGAAGCGGTAGCGGTCGACGAGGACACGACGGTCCTCGGCGAGGGTGGCCCGGTAGTCACTGAACACCTTGCCGATGTCGCGCAGTTCGTTCTTCTTCAGCGGTTCGACGAGCGGTGGCGCGCTGATCATGCGCCGCTGCCCGTCGCGTTCCTCGGTGAGCTTGCCGAAGGCGTGCAGGCTGGTGCGGCGGCGGGCCTGGGCGAGGTCGGCCTCGACACCCTTGCGCTGCCGGGGTTTGCGGAACAGCGCCAGCAGGTCGCCGGTGTCGATCCGGGAGTACCAGACGTCGAGTTCGCCGAGCCCGGCGAGGCGGCGCATGGCGGCGGCGTAGCCCTGGACGGCGGTGCGGGCGGCGCGGTGGGCGCGGTCCTCGTCCTGTCCGTGGTCGCGGGCGGCGACGGCGATGCTGGCGGCCAGCCGTTTGACGTCCCACTCGAAGGGGCCGGGGTGGGTCTCGTCGAAGTCGTTGACGTCGAAGAGCAGGGCGCGTTCCGGCGAGGCGAACAGACCGAAGTTCACCAGGTGCGCGTCGCCGCAGAGTTGGACGGTGAGGCCGGTGTCGGGGACGGCGCCGAGGTCGGCGGCCATGACGGCGGCGGCGCCGCGCAGGTAGGCGAAGGGGGTGTCGGCCATCCGCCCGTAGCGGATCGGCAGCAGCCGGGCGACCCGGTCCTCGCCCTGGCGCACCAGCACCTCGACCGGGTCGGGCCGGTCGGCGGCGGGGATCCACCGCCCGTGGGCGGAGCGGGAGACGCGGTCGCGGGCGGCCCGGCCGTGCCGGCGGCGTTCGGCGGGGGTGGTCATACGCGGCTCCTCGGTCGGCGGGACGGCAGGGACGGCGGGAGGGCGAAACGGCGGGCGGGGTGCGGGGTGCGGGGTGCGTCTCCCCGCGACGCTAGGCCACGAGTGGCCGGAACGCGCACCGCGCGCCCTCCGGCACTCGGCCGACCGGATGAAGCCGGCCGGACGAAACCCCCGGCTCCCCGCTCACCGCACGGTGAAGTCCGCCATCATCGCCATGTCCTCGTGCTCCAGGTTGTGGCAGTGCATCATGTACGTCCCCCGGTAGTCGGTGAAGCGCACCAGGACCTCGACCGCCTCGGCCGGGCGCAGGTCGACGGTGTCCTTCCAGCCGCCGTCGTACGGGCCCGGGTCGCGACCGTTGCGGCTGAGCACCTGGAACTGGTTGAGGTGGACGTGGACGGGGTGGTGCAGGTCGGAGGTGAAGCGCCACCGCTCGGTGCTGCCGAGGGCGGGCCGGGCGAGGTCGCGGCCGGGCCGGTACAGGTCGCCGTTGACGGTCCAGCCGTAGCTGCCGCTGCGCCGGAAGACGAACTTGCGGGTGACGTCGACGGCGGAGGCGTCCAGGTCCTCGATCGTGGACAGCTTGTCGGGCACGGTCGAGTCGTCGCCGACCTTCCTGCCGGAGACGTCGAAGCGCATCACCTCCGCCGTGCGCCCGCTGCCGAAGAGGTTGAGCAGCCGCACCGAGGTGCCCGGGGCGTAGCGGGAGAAGTCGACGACGATGTCGAAGCGCTCGGCCGGGGCGATCTCCAGCACGTCGTGGGCGACCGGGGCGGCGAGCAGGCCGCCGTCGGAGCCGATCTGGACGAGGGCGTCGCCGCCGGAGGGCTGCGGGTCGAGCCGGAGCCGGTAGGGGCGGGCGTTGGAGGCGTTGAGCAGACGCAGCCGGTAGCGGGCGCGGTCGACGTCGAGGCGGGGCCAGGGGGCGCCGTTGACGAGGATGACGTCGCCGAGGACGCCGTTCATGTAGGCGTCGGTGACGCCGGGCGAGGCGAGGTCCTCGTCGACGGCGGGGTAGCGGAAGGAGCCGTCCCCGGCGAAGGAGCGGTCGGCGAGCATCAGCGGGAGGTCGCGGTCGCCGCGCGGCAGCGGCAGGGCGTTCTCCTCGTCGTCGTGGACGAGGTGGAAGCCGGCCAGGCCGCGCCAGACGCCGGGGCCGGTGAAGCCCATCCGGTGGTCGTGGTACCAGAGGGTGGCGGCGCGCTGCTTGCCCGGGTAGGTGTGGGTGCGCTCGCCCTCGGCGGTGCGCCCCGCCTCGTGGCCCATCCCCTCCATGCCGGGCATGTCGGACATCCCTTGCATGCCCGGCGCCCCCCGGCCCGCGCCGGAGTAGCCGACCGGCAGCAGCAGGTCGACGGGGTAGCCGTCGCTGTCGGCCGGGGTGTGGCCGCCGTGCAGGTGGACCACGGACGGCACCGGCAGTTCGTTGCGGTGCTTGACCACCGCCGCCCGGCCGGACCGGGTGACCACCGTCGGCCCGGGGAAGGTGCCGCCGTACGTCCAGGCCTCGGTCCTGACGCCGGGCAGGATCTCCAGCCCGGCGACCCGCTGGGTGATCTCGTAGTAGTCGGTCGTCGCGTCGGTGCGCACCGGCTGGAGCACCGTGGGCACCGGCAGCGGGACCTGGAACGGCTCGGGCAGGTCGAGGCCGCTGCTGAGCAGCCGGCCGGGGTGGCCCTCGGCGAACAGCCGGGCGGCGGCGGGGCCGGCGACGGCGGCCAGCGCGCCCGCACCGAGGACGGAGGCGCCGACGCCCAGGAACCGGCGACGTTTCACTTGGACACCTCCAACGGCCCGCCGGGGCGCGGCAGGCGTCCGCTGCCGTCCGACTCGGGCAGCTGGTCCGCGCGGGCGGGCAGCGGCAGCCGCCAGGCACCGACCAGCCCGAACAGGACCCCGCTGACCAGCAGCACCCCGAGGGTGACGTGCACGCTGATCGACCGCGCGTAGCCGGCCGCGATCTGGCCGACGACGGCGACGGTCAGCACGCCGGTGGACCACAGCGGCCAGAGCGGGCCGCGGCCGGGCCGGCGCACCAGCGCGGCCACCACCAGTTGGCAGAGGACCACGGTGGCCAGCGTCATCGCGTTGCCCTCGTGGTCCTTGAGGGACTCGTAGGTGCCGTTGAGGAAGCTGCCGGCCAGCATGACCTGGAGCAGGGCCAGGACCGCCAGGCTGGTCGCGGTGGTGCGCAGCAGGATCAGCGGCCAGCGGGGCGCGGCGGCCGCGGGAGGACTGCTCATGTCGGGCTACTCTCTGCTTCGGCGGGTCGGTCGGGGCGGGCGAGAGCGTAGCTGATCCGACATCACGATCAGCTCCGACAAAGGGGTTCGGACTTTCCCGGCTACCCCATTGCGCCTACTCGGCCCGGCTTTTGTCACCCGTACGAGCGAGGCTCTGGTGTGCCCGTCCAGCGATCCTCGAGCAGGTGCCGCGGATGCCCGAAGGGCCCCGTCCGGCGGTACCGGACGGGGCCCTTCGGGCTTTCACGGGCCTGGGCTACTGCCGGGCGGCGCCCAGCGCCACCGGGCGGGTGCGCAGCAGGGCCCGGGCGGGCAGCCCGGTCGCGCCGAGGCAGAGCAGGACGGCTCCGGCGGCCAGCGGCAGGGCGAGCGCCGGCGGGATGTACGGGGAGGAGTTGGCGACGCCCCGGGCGATCGGGACGAGGGCGGTCCAGGCGATCCCCCCGCCGATCACCAGGCCGGTCGCGGCGACCAGCAGCGCCTCCCAGCGCATCATGCCGCGCACCTGGCGCCGGGTGGTGCCGGCCAGTCGGAGCAGGGCGACCTCGCGGCGCCGGTCGAGGACGGTCATCACCAGGGTGTTGACGGCGGTGACGGCGGCGAACCCGCCGAGCACACCGGCCATCACGGTGTTGGCCCAGGCGTTCAGCTCCATCATCTTGTCGGACTGGGCGACGAATCCGGCCCGGTCGGTCACGGTCGCCCCGCCGGGGCCCGCGAGGCCCGCCAGCGCGGCCGCCACCGCCGTGCGGTCGGCGCCCGGCGCGTCGGCGACCAGCACCTGGCTGTCGTACCCGGCGGTGACGTGCCCGGCGACGACCGTACGGGGCAGCAGCACCTGGCCGAAGCCGAGCCCGCGGCCGTAGACGGCGACCACGGCGGGCTGCACCGGGGTGCCGTCGCCGAGCCGCAGCGGCACCCGGTCGCCGACCTTGACGTCCAGGGCGTCGGCCAGTGTGGCGTCCAGGGCGACGGTGTCGGCGGCGCGGCCCAGGTCGGCGAGCGAACCGCTGCGCACGCCCAGGTCGAGCACCCGGGACAGCCGGGCCGGGTCGCCGCTGACGCCGAGCGCCGTCGCGGAGCCGAGCTGCATGTCGTGGGTGTACACGACGCCGGTGCGCAGCACGCCGACCGCGGCGTCCACACCGGGCACCTTGGCGGCCCGGTCGGCGGTGCCCGCGGGCAGGCCGGGGCCGGTGGAGCCGATCACGTGGTCGGCGACGATGCCGTCCCGCACGTTCGCGCCGGTGGTGTGGCTGATGGTGCTCTGGAGGAACAGCAGGGTGCCGCAGAAGGCGGTGACCAGCACGATCGGGGTGATCGCGGAGGCCAGCCGGCGGGCGTTGGCGCGGGTGTTGTCGGCGGCCAGCGAGCCGGGGGCGCCGCCGGCCCGCAGCGGGGCGCCGAACACCGTGGCGGCGACCCGTGCCACCCAGGGGCCGAGCAGTGCGACGGCCACCATGAAGCACATGACCACGCCGAGCGCGGTGTTGGCGGCGTTGATGCCGTCCAGGGCGGCCGCGAAGGCGGCGGCCACCACGCCGCCGACGGCGAAGAGCAGCCCGAAGACGGTCCGCACCACGCCGGGGTGGCCCGGTTCGACGGCGGCCGCGCCGAGCGCCTGACC
Source organism: Kitasatospora sp. NPDC057940 (assembly GCF_042887425.1). Lineage (NCBI taxonomy): Bacteria > Bacillati > Actinomycetota > Actinomycetes > Kitasatosporales > Streptomycetaceae > Kitasatospora > Kitasatospora sp. NPDC057940. The sequence goes on along the minus strand of NZ_JBHVPH010000008.1, from coordinate 25,205 downwards.
GGGGCGCAGCTTGGCGGGGCGGCGGGCGGCCAGGAAGCCGGCGGTCAGCGCGGCGAGGGTGCAGATGAGGACGGCGGCGAGCATCGGCAGCGGGCCGACGTCCAGTTGCACGCCCTGCGGCACGGCGCCGCGCACGGTCAGTTCGTCGAACCACCAGCGGGCCAGGGCCAGTCCGGGCAGGATGCCGAGCGCCCCGGCGACCGGCGCGACCAGCATCGCCTCGGTGGCGATGGTGCGGCGGATCTGCCGCGGGGTGGCGCCGATGGCGCGCAGCAGGGCGAACTCGCGGGCGCGCTGGCCGGTGGCCAGGGCGACGGTGCTCATCACGACGAAGATCGCGGTCATGGTGGCGTAGCCGCCGAAGCTGCCGCCCAGCCCGATCAGCAGGGTGCGGGCCTCGCCGATGGCGGGCTGTTCGACGGTGCCGCGGCCGTCGCCGGTGAAGACCTTGGCGCCGCCGCTCTCGGCCTTGGTCTCAAGGCCGATGGCCGGGGTGCCGATGGCCTTGGCGTCCGCCGCCTGGGTGCCTGCGGCCTTGGTGGCGGGGGCCTGGGCGTCGAGGGCCTGGCGGACCTGCGCGACCAGCGCGGCGCGGTCCACGCCCTCGCGCGGCTGGACGGCGATCGCGTCGATCCGGCCGGGGTGGCCGGAGAGGCGGTCGGCGGTGGCGTCGGCGAACCAGGCGGTGGGGCCGGCCGACTGGGCGGCGGCCAGGCCGGAGACCCGGTAGTCGCCGGTGCCGCCGGGGGCGGTCAGGGTGAGCTTCGCGCCGGGCACGAGGTGGGCGGCGCGCGCCGTGTCGGCGTCCAGCACCACCTCGTCGGCGCCGGGCGCACGGCCCTCGACCAGCTGGTCGGCGGGGCCGGCGATGCCGAGCGCGGCGAAGCCCCGGCCGGTCAGGGCGGGGGTGCCGGCGCCGGCCGGCAGCGGGAAGGCGCTGTCCGGTCGGGCGGCGGCGACCCCGGGCAGTGCGGCGACCCGGCCCACCAGGGCGGCGTCCGTCCGGGCCCGCTCGGGGGTGGTCTGCTCCCTGGTCTCGGTGTCGCGGCCGACCTTGGCGGTGATCCGCACCACCGGATCGGCCGCGACCACCACCGGGGCGCCCGCGTACCGCTGCGGTGCGACGCTCGCGGTCACACCGGTCTGCAGCAGCACGCCGCAGGCCACCACCACGGCGGCGCCCAGCAGCAGGGCGACCAGGGTGCCCACGAAGGAGGCGGGTCGAAAGCGCACCGAGGCGCGTGCCAGTCCGTTGCTCATGCCCCTGCCCCGTTCCACTCGTCGATCGGTCCACGCCACCCGTTCACGCCGCGACCCCCACCGGGCGGGCGGTGAGCGAGACCATCCGGTCGGCGACGGCCTGCGCCTGCGGGTGGTACAGCTCGTCGACGAGCGCGCCGCCGGCCAGGAACAGCGCCCGGTCGGCGAACGAGGCCGCCACCGGGTCGTGGGTCACCATGACCACCGTCGCGCCCAGGTCGTCCACGGCGCGCCGCAGCAGGCCCAGCACCTCGTGCGCGGTACGGGTGTCCAGCGCGCCGGTCGGCTCGTCGGCGAACACCACGTCCGGGTCGGTGATCAGCGCGCGGGCGATCGCCACCCGCTGCTGCTGGCCGCCGGAGAGCTGGCCGGGCCGCCGCTTGGCGTGCTCGCCGAGGCCGACCTGGGCCAGCAGCTCCCGGGCCCGGGCGCGGTCCTGGCGCTCGCCCGCCAGCCGCTGCGGGAGCAGCACGTTCTGCTCCACCGTCAGCGAGGGCAGCAGGTTGAAGGACTGGAAGATGAAGCCGATCCGGCTGCGGCGCAGCTTGGTGAGCCGGTCCTCGCTCAGCCGGGTGATGTCCTCGCCGCCGAGGCGGATCTCCCCCTGGTCGGGCTTGTCCAGGCCCGCCGCGCACTGCAGGAAGGTCGACTTGCCGGAGCCGGACGGGCCCATCACGGCGGTGAAGCTGCCCCGGGCCAGCGCCAGGTCGATCCCGCGCAGCGCGTACACGGTCTCGCTGCCGCGGCCGTAGGTGCGGCGCACCCCGCGCAGCTCGATCGCCGGGCGGGCGCCCTGCTCGGGGTACGGGCCGCTGCCGTGCGCCCCCGTCGCGTACGGGCCGGCGGCGTACGGCTCGGTCGATGGGCGGTCGTGGCGGCGTGCCATGGGTGGGCCTTCCCTCGGGGATCGTCGGTGGTCGTCGACGGGTTCCACGTTAGAAAAGGCCAGGCCGGCGAACCATGGAGGCCGCTGGCGGACCGGGGGTGGGGATATCCCCACCCCCCTCCGGGGGGCTGCGGGCCGGCGCCGGGCGGGCTCACACCGCGTCGGCGGCGATCTCCCCGTAGGCGGCGGCGAGTTCGGCGAGCACGGGGTGCGCCGGGTCGAAGGCCGTACCGTCGACCGCGGCCAGCGGCCGGACGCCGACGCCCGCGTTCACCGCGAACGCCGCCGTGAAGCGGCCCAGCCCGGAGGCGTCCACCCGCTCGCGCGACTGCGGCCCGCCGTACGCGTCGGCCAGCAGCGCGGCGGTCACCCCGGGCAGGCTCGGGCCGTCCGGCCAGACCAGTCGGCGGCCGTCGAGGAAACCGACGTTCCAGGTGGCGCCCTCGACCACCCCGCCGCCGTCCGGATCCACCAGCAACACGTCGTCGTAGCCGTCGAGTTGGGCCCGCCTGCGGTGGTGGACCAGGCCGAACAGGCCGACGTGCTTCACCTCCGGCAGCTCCCGCCGGTACCCGACCGTGCGCACCCGCAGCGGGCCCGGCGCCGCCACCGCCGCCGGGCGGGTGGTCAGCAGCAGCCGGGGCACCGCCGGGGCGCCGGGGCGCTCCAGGCCGAGCTCCGGGTCGTACACCGTCACCCGGACGATCACCGGCGCGCCGTCGGCGGGCAGCACCGCGCGGATCCGCTCCCGCACCGCCGCCCGGTCCAACTCGGCGGCGAACAGCACCCGGCAGTCCCGGACCAGCCGGTCCAGGTGCAGCGCCAGGCCCCGGACCCGGCCCGCCTCGGCGCGCAGGGTGGTGAAGTGCCCGTAGTTCAGCAGCCCCAGTGCGGCCAGCCGCGCCGGGTCGGCCGGCGCGCCGTCGATCTCGATCTCAGCCATCCCCCGAGTCTGCCAGCCCCGGCGCCGCCGCCACCGGGGCCTCCGCCCTCGGCGCCGGGGGCGGGGTCGGGGTTTCAGAGGTCGCCACCGCCGGGTGGTACGGGCTGACCACCTGGCGGCCCGCCGCCAGGGCCAGCTGCTCGAAGTGCTCGATCTTGTAGGCCAGGCCCTCCGGCTCCCCGGCGTCCGACCACCGCCACGCCTCCGCCCACCACTGCGGGCCGCGCACCAGCGGCCGGCCCGCGAGCGCCAGGTGCAGCGCCAGGGTCGAGCGCGCGTACTCGTGCACCCAGCCGTCGGCCGCCCGGTAGTCGGGCGTCTCGTCCAGCCGCAGCCAGCGGCCCTCGCAGCCGGCGGCGAGCATCGGCACCCAGCCCCACCCCCGGTCCGCGACCAGCAGGTGCAGCCAGTCGCCCTCCTCGCACACCCGGTACGGCGGGAGCTGCGGCATCCGGGCCAGGGCCAGCGAACGCTTCCAGCCGACCACCCAGAGGCCGCGGCGCAGGTAGTAGCGGACGGCGTGCTGCCAGGTCCAGTGCGCCTCCAGCCGGAAGCCGGGCAGGCCCTCCGCGGCGGCCGCCGCGTACACCTCGTCCAGCGCCCCGGCGGCCAGCCCACGGCCGCGCGCCTTCGGAATCAAGTAGAGGGAGGAGACGGCGAGTTGGCCGGGCCCCTTGGTCCAGTTGTCCACCGCCACCGTGCCGGCCGCGGCGCCGTCCTCGTCCAGCACCCAGTAGCGGCGCCGGTACAGCTCGCCGCCGGGCCACTCCCGGCCGCTCTCCCCCAGCCGCTCGCGCCACCGGCGCTCGGCCTCCGGCGTCAGCTCGTCCGGGGCCACCAGCTCCCCCAGCTCGCCCTCCACCAGGGACGCCAAGTCCCAGAGGGCGAAACGCCGTTCGTCCCCCTCGGCGACCGCCCGCAGCCGCGGCCCCGCCGCCAGCCGGTCCTGCGCCCGCTCCACTGCCGCATCCCACGACCTCACCACGCCGACACGATAGCGGGAGCGCGGGCACTTTCCGTAATCCGACGAACACCGAACGTCAGATCGGATGCGAAGCCCACCGGGCGACGGCTCCGACGGATGGTAGGGGAAACCCGACCAGAGGACTCGACCTGACCGTGATGACCAGGCTGACCTGCGGCGATGCAATGAACGGGTGATGAATCGGCACGACTCCCCAGACCGGCGACACACCGCCGCGTGGTGCGGCGGATGGCTCCTCGCGGCCGGATGGGCCGGGGCCTTCCCGCTGCTCTCCGGCCTCGGCCCGCACCGCACCTGGGGCACCTGCGCCGCCGTCGGCTACCTGCTCGCGGCGCTCGCCACCCTCCTGCCGACGCGCCGGGGCCGGCCGCTGTCCATCGCCCTCGCACTCACCGGGGCCGTCGCCGTACCGCTGCTCGCCCTCGTGCTGACCGGCCGGGGGCAGAGCGAGGTCGGAGTGATCGAACGCTCCGGGGCCCTGCTGCTGCACACCGGGACGCCGTACCTCGCCGAGCCCCGGACGGTGGCCGAGTACACCCCGTACCTGCCCGGGATGGCGCTCCTCGGGCTGCCCCGGGCCCTGCTCGACGGGCTGCCGCTCGGCGGCCTGTCACTCGGTGGTCTGCCGTTCGCCCGGGTTGCGGGCGACGCGCGGCTCTGGTGCGCGGCCGCGTTCCTCGCCTGCCTGCTGCGCTCCGCGCCCGCCGGGCGGCGGACCGCCCTCGCCGCGCCCACCACCCCGCCCCTCGACCCGCGGACCGCCCTCGCCGCGCTGACCGCCTCGCCCGTCGTCGCGCTGCCGCTCTGCGTCAGCGGCGTCGACCTGCCGATGACCGGCCTCTGCTGGCTCGCCCTCACCCTCGCCGCCCGCCGGCGCCCCGCCCTCGCCGGACTGGCCCTCGCCGCCGCCTGCTCGCTCAAGTGGACGGCGTGGCCGGCCGTCGCCGTGGTCACCGCACTGCTCGCCGCCACCGCCGGACGGCGCCCGGCCCTGCGCGCCGCCGCCGTCGCGGTGGGCGGCACGGCCCTGCTCGTCCTGCCCGGCGCCCTGCGCTCACCCGGGCCGATGCTCCACCAGGTGTTCGCCTTCCCCACCGGCCGCGGCGACCTGCCCACCCCCGCCGCCAGCCCGCTGCCCGGACGGCTGCTCGCCGACCTCGGCCCGCCCGGCTGGTACGCGGCCGTCGGCCTGCTGCTGCTCGCCGCAGCCGCCCTCGCGGTCTCCCTGCTCACCCACCCGCCCCGGCACCCGGCGGCCGCCTCCGACCGACTCGCCCTCGGACTCGCCCTGGCCTTCCTGCTCGCTCCCGCCGGGCGGTTCGGCTACCTCGCGCTGCCGGTCCTCCTCGTCCTGCTCGCCCGGGTGCTCCCGCCCACGGCCCTCCCCGCCTCCGCCGCTTTCCCCGCTCCGAGCCCTTCTCCGATCCCTTCCCCGGCCGCCTCTCCGGCCCCTTCTCCGACACCGAACCGAGGTCCCACCCGCCCATGGGCAGCACACTCATCGTCACCAACGACTTCCCGCCCCGCCAAGGCGGCATCGAAACCTTCGTCCACGCCCTGGCCACCCGGCTGCCCCACTCCGACGTCGTGGTCTACACCTCCGCCGAACCGGGCGCCGATCGGCACGACGCCGCTCTCCCCTTCCCGGTGATCCGCGACCGGGCCCGCACCCTGCTGCCCACCGCCCGGGCCACCCGCCGCGCCGCCGAGATCGCCCGCGCCCACGGCTGCGACCGGGTCTGGTTCGGCGCCGCCGCCCCGCTCGCCGCGATGACTCCCGGCCTGCTCCGCCAGGCCGACGGCATCCGCCGCACCGTCGCCACCACCCACGGCCACGAGATCTGGTGGGCCCGCACCCCCGGCGCCCGCCGCCTGCTGCGCCGGATAGGCCGCAGCGTCGACGTCGTCACCTACCTCGGCGAGTACACCCGCGCCCGGATCGCCCCCGCCCTCGGCCCGGACGCCCGGCTGGCGCGCCTCGTCCCCGGCGTGGACCCGGACAGCTTCCGGCCCGGCGCCGAGGGCGCCCCGCGGGCCCGCACCGGGCCGGTGATCCTCTGCGTCGCCCGGCTCGTCCCGCGCAAGGGGCAGGACGTCCTGATCCGGGCCCTGCCGGCGATCCGCCGGGCCGTCCCCGGCGCCGTCCTCGTCCTCGTCGGCCAGGGCCCGTACGAGGACCGCCTGCGCGCGCTCGCCCACCGGTGCACCGAGCCCGGCAGCGTCGAATTCGCCGGCGGGCTCGACCACGCGGCCACCGCCGCCCACTACGCCGAGGCCGACGTCTTCGCCATGCCGTGCCGCACCCGCCGGGCCGGCCTCGAAGCCGAAGGCCTCGGCATCGTCTACCTCGAAGCGGCCGCCGCCGCCCTGCCCGTCGTCGTCGGCCGCTCCGGCGGCGCCCCCGACACCGTCCTCGACGGCGTCACCGGCACCGTCGTCGACGGGCGCGACCCGGCCGACGTGGCCGCCGCCCTCACCCGCATCCTCCTCGCCCCGCCGGCGGACCGCGCCCGGATGGGCGCCGCCGGCCGCGACTGGGCCGCCACCCACTGGTCCTGGACCGCCTCCGCCCACCGCCTCGCCCATCTGCTCGACCCCGCCCGGTCCGTCACCGGCGCTCCAGCCGAGCTCTCCTGACACTTTTGGGCTCGCCAACGCCGTTTTGCTCAATGGGAGTTCGAGCAGAAGTGACACCAACTCACCAGCAGAGGGGCGATCATCGAGTCAGGGGGGGCGAAGGCTTCGGAATCCGCCCGCAGGATGCGCCTTCAGCGCGCGAAGTCCCTTACGCGCAGCGGGCGCACCCTTTTTCATCATATGAATATTTGCCTTCCGTTTTTCAATCCGACCGAATGGTGGAAACCCAGGAGTAGAGCCGAAATCACGAGGAGGTGGGCACCATGGTGGAGGTCGAACGATTGCTGGCCGACTGCCTCCGGGACGCTCGCGACATTCCGTGGGGAACGGTACCGGTCGATTCCGCGGGCCCCGAGTACGAGGCCGCGCGCCGCGCGTTCCTGACGGCCGGCCTGTCCGCGCTGCGCGACGACAGGCCCGAGGACGGCTGGGTGCAGATCAACCTCGCGCCGGGCCCGGCCACTTGGCACCGGACGTACCGCGCCGTCGCGGACACGGCCCGCGACCTGATCTCCGCCGGCGCGGCGCGCTCCTTCTTCTTCATGCACAAACCGCCCGGGCTGCGGGTCCGGTTCGAGGCGGGCCGGTCCGAGGTCGGGGCACTGCGCGAGGAACTGACGCGCCGCTTCCGCGCGGTGGACGGACAGCCGCAACCGCCGCTGTGCGGGCGGTACGAGCCGGAGACCTACCTCTTCGGCGGCCCGCGATCGATGCGGCACGTCCACGACCTGTTCACGGTGGACTCCCTGGCCTGGCTCGATCACCACGACACCGTCGCGGCAGCGGGCCGGTCGGAGGCGGTCGCGGACTGGCGGTTGTCCCTCTACCTCCTCGGCGAACTCCTCGACGGCCTCGGCATCGTCGGCTGGGAGCACCGCGGGGTCTGGCAGGTGCTCCAGGACGACGCCGGCCGCAGGCTGGGCACCGAGCCCGACGAGGACACCCGGCGCGCCGCCGCGGGCATCCTCGCGGCCTGGCGGGCCGGCGGACGGAGCCTGCTCGCTCCGCTGCCGCCGCGACGGCGGGCGGCGGTCGAGGTGCACGGGGACGCCGTGCGCCGGGCCGCCGAGCGCTGGCGCACCGGCTACTTCGAGTCCGGTGAAGCGGTGATCGGCCCGCGCCGCGCCGCCGCCCACTACGTCGTCTTCCACTGGAACCGGGGGCGGTTCTCCCTGGCCCGGCAGAGCCTGCTGACCCACGCGCTCACCGGTGACGGGAGGTCCTGACGTGGACGAGGACCGGGAACTGGGCGCCGCGGCACTGCTCCGCGTGGCCGGCATGCCGTTGGCGGCGTGGGCGGCGGCGGGCAACCCGGAGCTGTTCGCACAGGTCGCCGACCACGCCCGGCGGGACGAACGGCGGGCGGAGCACGCCCGCCGACTGGCCGAGCAGTTGGGCAGCGTGGTCGTGCCGCACCCCGCCCTCACCGCCGCCGACCGCCGCGCCGTACTGGCCGTGCGCCGTCGGCTGCACTCCGGCGCCGCACCGGGCCCGGCCGACTGCGGGCTGCTGGGGCGACTGCCCGCCGCCGCCGGCCTCGCCGCGGACGCCGCACGGCTGTCCGGCGAAGCCGAGTCGGCGACCGTCGCCCTGCGGCGGCTGGAGGCCGCGGTGGCGGCCGAGCGCGAACGCGTGGGCGCCCTGGGCTGGTCCCTGGTGTGCGCGTCGCCCGTCATGCGGGCCTTCCTGGACGAGGTGGAACCCGGAGCGGCCGCGGACGTGGCCGGCCGGCTGGCCGCGGGCGAGTCCTGGAGCGGGAAGCGGCTGCGCAAACGGGCGGCGTACGTGTGGCGGGCGCTCGGTCGGGCCGCGGCGAAGACCACCCCGCGCGGCTGGGTCGGCCAGGTCACCCTGCTGCCGGTCACCCCGGCGGACGCGAACGGCGGCGGGAACGGTGACGCGAACGGTGACGGTCACGGCGGCGCGGCCGACGGCGCCCTGCTGCGGCTCGTCCCGCCCGGCGCCGTCCTCGGCGAGGTGGCGGCCCAGGCCGTGGAGAACGTCCACGGGGTGCGGGCCCGGCTCGGCGCCCTCGACCTGCGGGCGGCGGACCCGGCCACGGTGCTGGCCCTGGCTCCGCTGCACTTCCCCCAGCCGGCGGGCGCCGCACCGGGCACCGGTGTCCTGCGCTGCTGGGTGACCGACCCGCACGACCGGGGCCGGTTGCGGCAGGTCGACCTGCGGCGCTCCCTCCCCCTCGATCACGTGCTGGCTCGACTGGCCGGCGGCCCCCGCCCGTTGGGCGACCTCGAAGCGGCTCTGCTGGGCACGGCGGCGACCGGCGCAGCGGCGGCCGGGACGGCGGTTTCCGCTCCCGCGGTGCTGCGCGGCTTCCTCGCGCACCTGCTCGGACTCGGCGTGCTCCAGGCCTGCGCGGCCCCGCGCCGCCGCACCACGGGCTGGCTCGCCGCCGAGGACGTCCGCGCGCGCGGCACCCTTCCGCAACCGGTGCCCCCTCCGGCACCCGCACCGAGCGCCGATTCCGCCGCACCCGCACCCATATCCGGGCCCATACCCTCGCCCATACCCGCACCCGCACCCGCGTCGGCGCTCCGCACCACCGGCTCCGCCGCCCCCGCCGACGACTCCCGGCCGTGGTTCACCGACTCCTACCGCGCCACGGCCTCGGCCGTCTCCGGAGCGGCCGCCCGCCAGGTGCAGCAGGGCCTCGGCACCGCCGCCCGCGTGGCCTGGCTGCGGGAAGCCGACCGGCTCGCGGGGCCGGACCCGCACCGGCTGCCGGCCGAGCTCGCGGAACTCACCGAACGGCCGTGCCCGCTCGGCGAGATCCTCGCGCGCCACCTGCCCGACGGCAGCTGCCCGCCGCCGCCTCCGCCCCCGCGCCGGTACACCGGCTGGCACCCCGCCGGGACCCCCGGCTCCGGCTACGCCGGGCTGCTGGCCCACCTGTCCGCCCGGGCCGGCAGCGGACCGGTGGACCTGGACGACGACCTGCTGGACACCCTCGGGGCGCCCCCGGCCACGACCGCGCTGCCGCCCTGGCCCCTGGACTGCCTGCTGCGTCCGCTGCCGGGCCCCGGTCCGGTCGCGGTACTGGAGACCGCCTCACCGGCGGGCGTGCTGGACGCCCGGTTCGCCGACGCGCTCCACACCCTGCACGGCGGCTACGACAACCTCCGGAGCTACCGGGCCTTCCTCGCCTCCGTCGAGCGGCTGTCCGGGGCCCGCTTCGTCGAACTGCTGGTGCCGCCGCTGGCCGGACGCGCCGCCAACGCCGTACGGCGGCCGGTCCTCACCGGCTGGTGGACGGGCGATCCCGATCCCCTGCCGTACCAGGGAGCGGACGGCCTGACGGCCCGCTACCTGCCGCTGGAGCGCATCACCCTGCGACGGGTCGGCCCGCGGATCATCGCCGAGGCCGACGGGTGCCGGCTGCTGCCCGTCCACCACGCCACCCGTACGCCCCTGCCCCCGTACGACGTCCTGGTCCGGCTGCTGCTGGCCGCCGGCCACCCGGCGGGCTCGCGCCTGATCCGCCTGGACGGCCTGGCCGAGGCCTTCCCCGACACGGACCGGCTGCCCCGGGTGACCGTCGGCGGCGGCGCCCTGGTCATCAGCCCCGCGGTCTGGCGCGTGCCGCAGGCCCAGCTGTGGCGGCCCGGCGACGGCGACCTGACCAAGGTGCGCGCCCTCGCCGCCCTCGGGCGCAGCGCCGGACTGCCGCGCTTCGCGTTCGTCCGGGCCGTGCCCCAGCCGAAACCGGTGCCCGTGGACTTCGCGGCGCTGACCGCCGTCGCCCTGCTGGAGCGGATCTGCGCGCGCCACCCCGGTGCGGACCTGCTGGTCGAGGAGATGCTCCCCGACCCGGGCGGCCTGCTGCTCCGCGACCCCGTGCACAGCGGCGCCGCCGTCGCCGCCCAACTGCTGCTCAGACTTCCGTTCGACCAGGGCGCCGAGGAACTCGCGGAGCCCGCCGCCGCCGCACTGCGCGGCGAACCCGACGTCCCCGGTGCGCCCGCCCCTCGCGGGCGGGCCACCGGGGCGGTCTCCACCCATCACCGCTCCTGAAGGAGGACAACCATGCCCGACATCACGGCGCTCACCGACCTCGACGCCCTCATCGGCGACCTGGACGCGCGCATCACCGAGACCACCCTGCCGACCCCCGAGGCCAGCAGCGGCGGCTGCAGCGGCGTCTGCACCGTCCTGATCTGCGACACGGTGCTGCTCTGTAGCGGCGTGTTCTGCTGATCTCCCGTCAGGCCGTCCGAGGGCACGCCCTCGGACGGCCACCCGGACAGCGGCCCCTGACGGCCGCCACCACCGGCGCTCCGCCCGGCCCCTCCAGGCCGGGCGGAGTGCCGACCCGTCGTTCCCGAGGAGCCACCGTGCCGCAGCACACCGAGAACGCCGAGAACACCGACACCGCCGGCACCGCCGTCACCGGACTCGCCGCCCGGCTCCTCGACGTCTGGTCCGCCCGGCCGCGCGAGAGCCCGGCGGTCGCCGAGCACCCCTCCGATCCGGGCGTCCCCGTCCTGGCCGCCCTGCTGCACGCCGCCGGAGGGCCGGAGGCCGAACGGTCCGCGGCCCGCGCCGTGGCGGTGTGGGCCCGCACCGCCGGCCAGGGGCCGGGCCACTGCGGGCTGTACGACGGCGGGCTGGCCGGAACGCTGGCGGGCCTGCGGCTGGGGGCCCTGGTCCACCCGGACCTGCACCGGGCCGCCGACCGGCTCCGCGACCACCTGGTCCGCACCGCGCCGGCCCTCGACTGGCGCTGCGAGCAGGTCGCCTTCCCGGACTACGACCTCATCGTCGGCCCCTCCGGCACCCTGCTCGCCCTGAGCACGGGCACCCGCCCGACACCGGCCCAACTCGGCCCGTACGCCGAGCACCTGGCCCGGTTGTGCGACGCCGACGAGCTGCCCCGGCTGCGGACGGGGCAGTACGCCGGCCACCCGTACCTCGGCTGGCTCGACGGCCGGATCAACACCGGCACGGGCCACGGCGCCGCGGGAGTCGTCGTCGCACTCACCGCAGCCGTACGCCACCTCGGACCGCACCCCGACCTGACCCCCGCCCTGCGCCGCGCGACCGGGTGGCTGAGGCGGCAGTCCTTCGACGACGCCCGCTCCATCCGCACCTGGGACGGCGCCGGGCTCGACGGCCCGCCGCCCGCCGGAGCGCGCGCCCGCCAGGCCTGGTGCTACGGCACCCCCGGAGTGTCCTGGGCGCTGTGGGACGCGGCCGACGCGACGGGCGACCGGGAGGCGGCCGCCTGGGCCGCAGCGGCCTTCGGCACGCTCGCCGAACGGTACGACGAGCGGTTCCACCTCTTCGGCGACCGCCCGAGCGACCTGCTGGCCCTGTGCCACGGCGCCTCGGGCGTGCTGGCCGTGGCCGACGCCTTCGCCCACCACGCCGGCCTGCCCGCCGCGGCCGCGCTGAAGGCCCGTCTGCTCGCCCATCTGAGGGCCCGCCTGCCCGAGGTGGAGGCCCTGGGCGCGGAGGGGATGGGCCTGCTCGGGGGCGCGGCCGGCCCGCTGTGCGCCCTGCTCACCGCGGGCCACGGCGCCTCACGGGCCTGGCTGCCCTGTCTCGGTCTGCGCTGACTCCCCGCCCGGTGCAGAGCGCGCCCTACGCCTCCCGGAGGTGGGCCAGGACGGCGAGGACGCGGCGGTTGCCTTCGGTGGGGTCGAGGTCGAGCTTCATGAAGATGTTGCCGCAGTGCTTGACCACCGAGGCCTCGGTGATGGTGAGCCGGGTGGCGATGGCCTGGTTGTTGAGGCCCTCGGCCATGAGGGCGAGGACTTCGCGTTCGCGGGGGGTCAGGCGGGCGAGGGGGCGGTCGGCGGACTGCTGGCGCAGCAGGACGCGGACCACGTCGGGGTCGATGACGGTCTCGCCGGCGACGACCCGGCGCAGGGCGTCGAGGAAGTCGGCGACGTCGCCGACGCGGTCCTTCAGGAGGTAGCCGAGGCCGGCGGGTTGGGCGCCGGCGGCGGCGAGCAGACGGGTCGCGTACGGGGTGGCGACGTACTGGGAGAGCACCAGGACGGGCAGGCCCGGGTGGCGTTCGCGCAGGTCGAGGGCGGCGCGCAGGCCCTCGTCGGAGAAGTCGGGCGGCATCCGGACGTCGGTGACGACGGCGTCGGGCCGTTCGGTGTCGACGGCGGCGGCGAGGGCACGGGCGTCGCCGACGGCGGCGGTCACCCGGTGGCCGCCGAGGGTGAGGAGTTCGACGAGTCCGGCGCGCAGCAGGACGGCGTCCTCGGCGATCACGATCCGGAGCACGGGACCTCCAGCCGCAGCGTGGTCGGGCCGCCCGTCGGGCTGGTCACCATGAGCCGTCCTTTCAGGAGTGCCACCCGGTCGGCGAGTCCGCGCAGTCCGGCCCCGGCGGCCGGGTCCGCCCCGCCACGGCCGTCGTCGGTCACCTGGAGCACCAGCCGGCCGTCGGCGACGCGCCCGCTGACGGTGATGCCGGCGGCGCCGCTGTGCTTGGCGGCGTTGGTGAGCGCTTCGGTGACGGTGAAGTAGGCGGTGGTCTCGACGGGGGCGGGCAGCCGGCCGGGGAGGTCGAAGTCGGACCGGACCGGGATGGGGTGGCGCAGCGCGACCTCGGCGACGGCGGCGGCGAGGCCGTGGTCGGTGAGCACCTGGGGGTGGATGCCGCGGACCAGGCCGCGCAGCTGTTCCAGGGCCTGCCGGGCTTCGCCGCGGGCCCGGGCGACCAGGGCGGTGGCCCGGTCGCCGGACTCGGCGCTGCCGTCGCGCAGCGCGTGGTCGGCGAGGCCGAGGGTCATGCTGAGGGCGACGAGCTGCTGTTGGGCGCCGTCGTGCAGGTCGCGTTCGATGCGGCGGCGTTCGGCTTCGAAGGCGTCGGCGAGCCGGGCCCGGGAGCGGGTGAGTTCGAGGACCTGTCGGCCGGTGTCCTCCTCGCGGGGCCCGAGCAGGAGACGGGCGAGGGCCACCTGGGCGGCGGTCAGCAGGGCCCCGGCGTAGGCGCAGAGGAGGAGTCCGGCGAGCCCGGCGGCGCTGAACGGCAGGGCGGCGAGCGGCCCGGGCACCGCCCGGCCGGGAATGATCATGACGGTCTCGGGAGCCAGCGCCCAGACGATCACCGGGGAGGCGACCAGGGCGCCGGAGAACAGCAGCGCGGCGCCGAAGCCGAGCGCGGCGGCGGCGAGGGCCGTGGCGGTGAGCGCGGTGTGGGCCAGTTCGCGCCAGGTGGCGCGCTCGCGCAGGCGGGTCCGCAGCCGGGCACGGCGGCCGGCGCCGGGCAGCGGGCGGTGCGGGTCGGGCAGCGGTACCGGCTCGACCAGCCGCAGCCGTCGGCGTTCGAGGGCGGCGACGGGGATGCCCGCGAGGGCCAGGGCGAGGAGGACCAGCAGTCCGACCCCGACCACGGACAGGCCCAGACCGAGCACCAGCAGCACCGTCAGGGCGGCCAGCAGCAGCGGGCCGAGCAGCGCGCCGCCGAGCAGGTAGGCCCAGCAGCGCGGCACCCACGGGGTGACGGGGAAGCGCAGCGGGTGGGCCCGCAGCGCGGCCCAGACGGCCGTCGGCTGCTGCTCCTCCTCGTTCACCCGATCACTCTAACGAACCCTCTGACCAGGCCTCGGGGCGTCGGGCGCGGAGGCGGCGGAGCCGACCGGGCGGGGTGCGGGCCGGGGGCGGGTCAGGGCGACGGCGGCGATCACCAGGACGCCCCCGGCCAGGGCGTTCCAGCCGACGGGCTCGGCGAGGAAGGCCGCGCCGAGGGCCGTGGACCACAGCGGCATGACGTAGGTGACGGCGGAGGCCACCGCGGTGCCGGCCGTGCGGACCAGCCCGAGGTTGAGCAGGTACGCGAGGCCGGTGCCGACCGCGCCCAGCACCAGCAGGGCGCCGGCCGCGCCCGCCCCCGGCCAGTGCGGGGCGCCCGCGGCGAACGGCGCGATGACGGCCAGCTCGGCGGTGGCGCAGGCGATCTGGACGGCCGAGAGGGTGACCACCGACTCCGGCCGGCCGGAGAGGAAGCGGCGCAGGTAGGTGAAGCCCGCGCCGTAGCAGCAGGCGGCGGCCAGGCAGGCGAGGCCGCCGGCGGCCTCGCCGGAGCCGATGCCGCGCCAGACCCCGAGCACGGTGAGCACGCCGACGAAGCCGAGGGCGAGTCCGGAGAGCCGGCGGGCGCCGGGGCGACGCTCCTCGGCGACGACGAGGACGGCGAACAGCAGGGTGAACAGCGGGGTGGTCGCGTTCATCACCCCGGCGAGGACGGAGCTGACCCGGGTCTCGCCGAACGAGAACAGCGTGAACGGCACGGTGTTGAGGAGCACCGCGACCACGGCGGAGTGCCCCCAGAGCGCTCGGTCGCGGGGGACGCGCTCGCGGCGCAGCACGAGGATCGCCCACAGCGTGACCGCCCCGAGGGCGCAGCGCCACAGCGCCACCCACAGCGGCGGCACCCCCGCCTCCACCGCCACCTTGATCAGAGCGAAGCTCGCGCCCCAGATCGCCGACAGCGCCACGAAGCCCGGCAACCAGCGCCGCACCCGGACCACCTCCATCTTCGTCCCGTTGGTCCTGTTGGTTCCGTGTCGGGTTCCGTCCAGGGTCCAGTCTCGGGTCCCGCTTCGGGTCCCGCCCGGAGTCCCGCCCGGAGTCCCGCCTCGGGTCCCGTCTGGACAGAGGGTGGCCCGGCGGCAGAGCATGAGTCCAACAAGTGGCAGTGCCGGATGGATGAGGAAGTCTCATGGCCTCGGAGGTCAACCTGGCCCAGCTGAGGGCCCTGGTCGCGGTCGCCGACACCGGCGGGTTCGGCGCGGCCGCCGACGAGCTGGGCATCAGCCAGTCCGCCGTCTCGCACGCCGTCGCCGCGCTGGAGCGGACCCTCGGCGCGCCCGTCCTGCTGCGCGGCACCCCGGCCCGGCCCACCCCCCTGGGCGAGCAGATCCTCCCGCACGCCCGCACCGCCGTCGCCTCCGCCGCCGCCGTGCGCGCCATCGCCACCCGGCACTCCGGCGGCCCCGTCGGGACCGTGCGGCTCGCCGCGCCCACCACCGTCTGCCAGGCGCTGCTGCCCGGGCTGCTCCGGGACTGGAAGGCCGCCTACCCGCAGGTCACCGTCCGGGTCTTCGAGGGCGAGGACGACGAGCTCGCCACCTGGCTGGAGGCGGGCACCGTCGACGCCGCCGTCCTGGTCGACCCCGGGCCGCTCCCGCCCGGGGCGGTCGCGCTCGGGGCCGACTCCATGCACGCGTTGCTGCGCCGCGACCACCCGCTCGCCGGGCAGGAGGCCATCCACGTCGCCGACCTGGAGGACGACGACTTCCTGCTCTCCGAGGGCGGCTGCGAACGCCACATCCGCGAGGCCTTCCGCCGGGCCGGCACCCGCTTCTCCCCCCGGCACCGCATCCGCGACCTCAACACGCTCATCGGCATGGTGCACGCGGGCGTCGGGGTCTCGGTGATGCCCGCGCTGGCGCTGACCATGCTCCCGGTCGACTGCGTGCTCGTCCCGATCCGGCCGGCCGTCCACCGCACGCTCACGCTCACCGGGCCGACCAGCCGGCCGTGGTCGCCGGCGGTCGGCGGGCTGCTGGCGGCGGTGGGCGCCGCGCAGGGAGCCGGTAGCGCCGCACACGGAGCGGTGGGCGCCGCGCAGGGAGCCGGTGACGCCGGGCAGGGAACGAGGGCCGGGGTCCGCGTGGCGGCGCGCGCCTGACGGGAAGTCCGTTCGGCACCCGGTCCACCGCCGGCGCCGTGCCCCGGCTTGACCATTTCGGGGTTGACCGCCCTTCCTCGACAGGTCTATACCAGTGACAGCCTTCGGCAACTACCCCCTGCCGGAGGCCCGTTCGGTCTGCGCGCCACCCCCACCTCCGGCGTGAGCAGCCCCTCCCCCACTGCCGTCCCGCCTGGAAAGGCCCTCGATGGAACGCGTTCTTCCCCCACACCCCGCCCCTCGGACCTCGCGCCGCCGCCCGCGCCGGGTCGCCGCCGCCGTGGCCGGGGTGCTCGGCCTGGTCGCCGGCGGCGTCGCCGCGCTCGCGAACACCGGCTCCGCCGCCGCCGACACCACGACCGGCCTCGGCAGCAACTGGTACGCCTCGGCGCCCTACCTGATGCCCGAGGACAACAGCCCGCCGGACGCCGCGGCGGTGATGGACGCCACCGGACAGAAGGCCTTCCAGCTGGCGTTCATCCTGGCCCAGGGCAGCAGTTGTACGCCGTCCTGGGGCGGCACCTCCTCGATCGACACCGACACCACCATGCCCGGCGTCATCCAGACGATCCGCGGCAAGGGCGGGGACGTCTCGGTGTCGGTCGGCGGGTACGGCGGCACCAAGCTCGGCCAGGTCTGCGGCACGCCGGAGGCGACCGCCGCCGGGTACCAGAAGGTGATCACCAAGTACCAGTTGAAGGCGATCGACTTCGACCTGGAGGAGCCGGAGTACGAGAACACCGCGGCGATCCACAACGAGATCGGCGCCGCCCGGATCCTCCAGCAGAACAACCCCGGCCTCTACATCTCGATCACCACCGCCGGGACCAACGCGGGGACGGGCTGGTTCGGCACGCAGATGCTGAACGAGGCCAAGTCGCAGGGCTTCACGCCGAACAACTACTCGATCATGCCGTTCGACGGCGGGTTCAACGGCGCGGCCGCGCAGACCGACGCGCTGGTGAAGTTCAACCAGATCCTCCAGACCACCTTCGGCTGGTCCGAGGCGACGGCCTACGCCCACGAGGGCGTGTCGATGATGAACGGCCGCACCGATGCCGCCGAGTACTTCCGGCAGGCGGACTTCCAGGCCGTGCTGGACTTCGCCACCGCGCACAACCTGGCCCGGTACACCTACTGGTCGGTCAACCGGGACCGGCAGTGCACGGGCCCGGTGGACCCGGGGCTGTCCGGCTCCTGCTCCAGCGTGGCGCAGAACGACTGGGACTTCACCAAGTACACCGTGAAGTTCGCCGGGGCGACGCCCCCCACCACGCCGCCCACCACCCCGCCGACCACGCCTCCGACGACCCCGCCCACCACGCCGCCGACGACTCCCCCGACCACCCCCGGGGCCTGCACCGACCCGGCGTGGAGCGCGAACACCACGTACACCAGCGGCAGCAAGGTCTCGTACGGCGGCCACAAGTACCACGCCAAGTGGTGGACGCTGAACGAGGTGCCGAGCGCCAGCGGCCAGTGGGGCGTCTGGGGCGACGACGGCCCCTGCTGACACGGGCCGACAGGCTGACGGGCCGACGGGCCGACGCCAGGGGCCCGGGGATCTGCGCACCCCGGGCCCCTGGCAGGTCAGTTCGCGGCCGTGGTCAGTTCGCGGCCGTGAACCGCTCCCGCAGGTCGGCCAGCACCTGCGCCGCCTCCGGGAGCCCGGCGGCCTCGCAGCGGGCGATGCCCGCGGTCAGCCTGGCGACGGCCGCCCCGGTGCGGCCGAGGTCGGCGCCCTCGATCAGCGCGGCCAGCCGGACGGCCTCGGCCCGGGACGTCCCGGCCCGCTCGTCGCCGCCCTCGTAGACCGCGATCGCCCGCTCGACCTCGGCCAGCGCCTCCTCGTGGCGCTCGGCCATGGCCAGGCAGCGCGCCCGCTCGTAGTGCGAACCGCCGCGCAGGTACCAGGGGTTGTGCTCCTGACCGGCCTGCCCGGCGTGCTCCCCGACGGCGTCCGCCTCGGCCAGCCGGGCCAGCGCCGACGCCAGCCCCTCCGGACCCTCGGCGTGCATCGTCAGCCGGGCGAACTCGCGCAGCGTCGCGGCCAGTTGGTCGACCTGGGGGGCCTGGGCATGGGCCGCGAGGGCGCGGTCGAGGGCGGCCTTCGCGGCCTCCCAGCGGTCCGCCCGGGCCAGCGCCAGCGCCGCCTCGCAGGCGACCATGGTGTGGGTGTCCTGCTCCTCCCAGCCGGCGACGACGTCGGCCAGCCGCAGGTACTCCTCGGCGGCGTCCCGGTGCTCGTCCAGTTCGGTGAGGCCCCGGGCGAGGTCCAGCCGGGCCTGCGCGAGCATCCGTACGTCCAGCTCCGACGCGGCGGCGTCCAGCAGCACCGACTCCAGCACCGCGACGGCGTCGGCCGTACGGTCGGCGGCGCGCAGCACGTCGGCCAGCTGGAGGCGGGCCCGGGCGGCGTCCTCGGCCCCCTCCCGGCCCTTGCGGTCGAAGCGCGCGGCCGCCTCGGTGAGCGCCCGGACCGCGCCGCCGCGGTCGTCGGCCCCCATGGCCGCGTGGCCGAGCATCAGGTAGGTGGGCGCGTACGGGTAGGAGTCGTCGCCCCAGCGGGCGGCCTCGGCGAGCGCCCGGTGGAACACCTCGACGGCCTCGGCGGACTCGCCGCCCTGCAGCAGCACCTGGCCCAGCAGGCCGAGCACCCGCGGGGTGTGCCAGGGCAGTTCGGCCGCGTCCAACTCACCGAGCACCTCGCGCAGTTCGGCGCCGGCCTCGGCCAGCCGGCCCTGCCGGGCGGCCGCGTCGGCCAGGTACTGGCGGGAGGTGGCGGCGCGGCGGGCGGAGCCCAGCTCCACGGCGGTGCGGTGGTAGCCGCCGGCCGCCGCCTCGAAGCGCTCGACGGCCTCGGCGGGCGGCTCGGGCAACGCCTCGACCAGGTCGTGGTGCGCGGCGTAGGCCCGGACCTGCCACACGATCAGGTGGTCGTCGTCGGCCATCGCGCCGGCGGCCCGCAGCTCCTCGGCCCGGCGCAGCGCCTCGTCCAGCGCCGACCAGTCGGCCACCGCGCCCTCGACGTCGCCGAGTTCCACGATCAACGCACGGGCCCGGACCATCAGGGCCTGGCCGGGCAGCCCGGCCTGCTCGAATAGCTCGGCGGCGGCCAGCAGCCCGGCCCGGCCGGCGGCGTGCTCGTCCCGCTCCAGCGCCTGGTGGGCCCGCTGCTCGGCGAGTTCGGCGCGCAGCCGCTCGGGGCTGCCGACCGCGGTGCCCTCGGGGTGGGCGAAGCCGTCGGCGGCGGCGCGTTCGGCGATCCGCCGCCAGAGCCGGTCGGCGTCCGGGTGGCCGACGAGCTCCAGCTCGCGGGCCCGGACCACCAGGGCGGTGAAGTCCTCCGGCTCCGGCTCGACGGCCCGGCGCGGTGCGGGCGCGAGGGCCGGGGCGGCGGCCAGCTCGGGCGCGGCGGCGGCGCGCACGCCGAGGGCCAGCGGCTCGGCCAGCAGCGGCTCGCGGGCCAGCCGGGCGCGCCGGTCGGCGCCGACCGCGTCGGTGCCGTTGCGGGCGTCGAAGCGGGCGGCGAGCGCGTCGGCCTCGGCGCGCACGTGGGCGAGCAGGGTGTCCGCCGTCCAGGAGGTGCCGGGCGGGCCGCTGACGGCGAGCCCGCCGTGGCCGCCCCGGGCCAGGACGGCGAGCAGCACCTCGACGCCGGTGAGGAAGGACAGCAGCGCGGACGGCTCGCCGGCCACCGCGAACAGGTCGCGGTTCTCGGCGAGCAGTTCCAGGCCGCGCGGCTCGTTGCCGGACAGCGCGCAGAACTCGACGTGCCGGCCGACGGCGTGCGCCATCGAGGCCTTGCCGCGCGCGGCGCGGTAGCCGGTCAGGTGGCTGGAGCGGGCCTCGTCCAGCCGGCCCCGGCGCAGCAGCGGGAGCAGGGCGGCGGCCTGGCTGAGGGCGGGCTCCTGCTCGCAGCTGCTCCGGCCGTCGAGGACCGGCTGCAGGACGTCCAGCGCCCGGGCGTCGTCGCCGGCGTCCACGAAGTGCTCGGCGCGCGCCCGGGTCTCGCAGGCGTGGCAGTCGCTCAGTTCGGAGCGCGGGCGGGCCGTCCACAGCTCGTAGGCGTCCTGGCGGCCGCTGCCGGTCTGCGCGGCCAGGTGGTAGCGCTGGGCGTAGTAGGGCTGGAGGTCGAAGCCGGCCGCCCGGTAGCGGTCGCGCAGTTCGGTGTGCCAGCGCCGCAGGGCCGGCAGCGGCACGTCCGGGTTGCCCAGGAGCGCGCCGGCCACCCACTTGAAGCGCCAGAACACCTGCTGGCGGGCCCACTCGCCGAAGCCGTCCGGGTCGGCGTCCCACAGCTTGAGGAGGCGGGCGAAGACGACCGGGCTCTTGCTGCGCTCGCCGTCGTACTCGTACGCCTCCATCAGCTCCAGCAGGGCCATCGAGCGCGCCCCGGTGTCGTCGAACTGCTCGGCGGCGTCGACGAGTTCCTCGGCCGCGACGGTCCGCTGGCGGCCGTACGGGCGGGCGTCGTTCTCGCGCAGCGCGGCCATCACCGCATCGGGGGTGTCCAGCATCAGGCCTCCTTCGGGTCGGTGCGGTCCGGGCCGGCCGACTCGTGGCCGAGCATGGCGTGGTCGAGCAGGCTGATGAAGGAGCGGTTGAGCAGGGCGCTCTCGCTGGCCTTGAGCGGGCGGCGGGTCATCAGCACGGCCTGCCCGTACAGCGCCTCGACGGCGGTGACGGCCAGCTCGCGGTCGGTGACCGTCGCGGCGCGGCGCACCAGCGGGTTGAGGTGGTTGAGCACCAGCTGGGCGCGGGGCGCCTCGGCGCGCAGCGAGCCCAGGATGTCCGCCCACAGGCCGTCGGCCTCCTCGGCGAGCTGGGCGCGGCTGCGCTCGTGCCGGGCCTCCCGGTTGTCCAGCAGCAGGGCGGGCGCGTTGGTCGGGTGGAAGCTGCGCAGGGCGACGTCGCAGTCGAAGCGGCCGACCACCTCGCGGGCGACGGCGAGGAAGGCGTTCGCGGCGAGCTCGGCGGCCGGGTCGACGGTGTCCAGGTGCGCGGTGACGGTGCCCGGGTCGAGGTCGGAGACCGAGACGCCGGGGCGGATCTCGGGCAGCCGGTGCACCAGGTCGCGGTCGTAGGTGTAGCCGCCGTTGACCACGCCGAGGCCGGCGGCGCCGGCGATCGGGGCGACCTGGCGGAACTCCTCGACGGTGCGGGTCACCAGCACCACCGGGTGGCTGCGGGTGAACTCGTCCAGGGTGACGTTGCCGTCGGTGGTCTCGAACGGCAGCCACGGCAGCATCATCCGCAGCAACTCGTCGTCGTAACGGGCGAGTTCCTTGACGGCCAGGTGGTGCACGGACAGGAAGCGGTGCAGCAGCGCCGGATCGCTCGCGGACAGGCCGGTCAGCCAGTCGCGGATCCGGACGCCCAGCGCGTCGCGGACGGCGGCCAGCGTCTCGTCCGCGTACAGGCCCTCGCGGGAGGCGGTCGGGCGCAGGCCGTCGGTGTCCACCACGCAGCGGACGAAGAACGCCCAGTCCGGCAGCAGTTCGGCGGCCTGGTCGGACAGCAGCATGCCCTTGAGGTGCACCCGGTGGCCCGAACGGCGGGACGGCGGGGCCGCGTCCGGCAGCACGTAGGCGACGCCGCGCAGGCCGACCAGCGGCAGGTCCAGATCGATGGTGTCGAGCGGGGTGAAGTCGAAGGCGGCGCGGCAGTACTCGGTCAGCGCGTCGCGGCGGGCCAGCGGCGAGCCGTGCCGCTCGGCCCACGGCGGGGTGCGGTTCACCCGGTGCTCGGTGCCGTTCGCGTCCACCACCGTGACGTCGTGGCGCAGCAGGCTGCCGAAGTCCCGGGCCAGCGCGAGGACACGGCCCGACCGCGTCCACTCGGCGGCGTCGGCGCGCGGGACCAGCGTCACGGTGGTGCCCGGCTCCGGCTTGGCCGCGGCGGGCAGGGTGCGGATCGTGTAACGGCCGTCGGAGCCGCCGCGCCACTCGATCACCGGCGCGTCCGGGGTGGCGGCGGAGCGGGTCACCACGGTGATCTCGTCGGCGACCACGAAGCAGGCCAGCAGGCCGATGCCGAACTGGCCGATGAAGTCGCCGCGGGCCCGGGCCAGCCCGGCGCCGTCCAGCCGGCCGTCGGCGTCGCGCTTCGAACTGCGGCCGATGGTGGCGAGGAAGGTGTGGACGTCCGCCTCGGTCAGGCCGACGCCGGTGTCGGTGACGCTCAGCTCGTCGTCGGCGCGCACGACGATCCGGGCCGGCGCCTGCGGGTCGAGGGCGCGGCGGGCGGAGATCGCGTCCACCGCGTTCTGCAGCAGCTCGCGCAGGTACACCCGCGGGCTGGAGTAGAGGTGGTGGGAGAGCAGGTCCACCAGGCCGCGCAGGTCCACCTGGAAGGTGTGCGCGCTCGCCGCGTTGTCGGGCGTCGGGTTCTCGGATGGGGACACCGGGGGCTCTTTCGATCGCGGGGCGGGTGACGGAGGTTCTGGGCGGGCCGGGGCGTCAGTACGCGCAGCGGTCCCGGTGGGAGGCGAACGCCTTGAGCGGATCACCGGACAGGAAGTGCCAGGGCGACTCGGTGACGGCGCCGTCCAGGGCCTCGAACAGCAGGCGCGCGGTCTTGCGCTGGCCGGCCAGCGAGAAGGCCATCGCGAAGGCGTTGAAGGAACCCTGCCAGCCGCGGACCGGCGTGAAGTCCGGGTGCAGCACGGAACGGAAGGCCGCCTCCTGCAAGTCGGCCACCACCTCCGCACTGGCCAGGTAGGCGCGGTCCTCGCCGTCCGGGAGGTCCAGCCAGCGCTCCAGGTGCGCCAGCACGACCAGCTCGCCGAGCTGGCTGCCCTCCGGCGCCGCGAGCATCGAGGCGCGGGCGAAGGCGTGCATCTCCTCGTGCGAGCCGCCCCACTTGGCGCACAGCTGCTGGAGGCGCTGGCGGTGCGAGGCCGGATGCCCGGGAGCACGGCGCACGGCGGCCTCGAAGCGGCAGGTCGCGACCTCCGCCGGGAGCGAGGCGCCGCGGGCGCTGATCTGCAGGAAGTACCAGGGGGCGAGCCAGGACGGCTCGCGCTCGGCGACCTCCAGCAGTTGCTCCTCGGCGGCGTCCAGCCGCTCGTGGAACACCTTCCACTGCTGCTCGGACACGTGCTTCGCCCGGGCGCCGGTGCGGGCCTCCCAGGCCCAGGTGACGTGCCGGGCGCCGGACAGCAGCAGCGCCATCGTGTCCTCGGGCCGGTCGGCGAGGGCCCGGGCCGTCCACTCCTCGACCCGGGGCACGTCGGCGATCGCACCGACCCGCCCGGTCAGGTCGGCGCCGTCCCCGACGGCGGCCAGCGCGGGGCCCAGGGCCACCCAGTCACCGGCGGCGGCCTGGGCGAGCATCAGGCGCAGCGACTCGTCCCCGAGCGCCGGATCCAGCCGCGGCGCCGCAACGGCCACCACGGGCGCGGACCCGACGGCCCGTCGCACCCTCCCGCGCCAGCCCGCCCCGCCCTGCGCGGCCTCCTCGCCGGAGCGGCGTCGGAACAGCGGCATGTGTGGCCCCCTCGAACATCATCGGCATCTTTCGCATGGCCGCACGACGGCCACCCCAGATGAGTAGATATCACGGCCGACCGACATCCGTTTGCCCAGCCCAGGGGCGGTCCCGGTCCGGCACGCGCGGGGACCGCCCCACGGCCCGCCGACCGGGGCGGACGGCCGGTACCGAAGGCTGAGGTGAGGACACGTCGAACGGGGTGCGGGCACGTCGAGGGCGGCGGCGCCGTCCGCTCCGACGCAGTCCGATCCGGCACCGTCCGGTCCGATGCCGAGCGCAAACGGCCCCGGCGCCTCCTCGGCCCGGGGCTTCGCTTCGCTCCGCGTACGCGGCGGCCGTCAGGCCAGTCCGAGCCCGGCGTCCGGGGTCCTGCCCGCCTGGGCCTGCTCGATCCGCTTGACCAGCATCGCCCCGAACCGCCGGGCGGCAGCCACGTCGGCCGGCCCGCCCTCGGTGGTCACGCTGGCGACGACGGTGCCCGAGCGCAGCACGATGCCGATGCCCTCGCTCTCGCCCAGCTGGCCCTGGAAGGCCTGGCTCTCGCTGCCCAGCACCGGGGAGTCGACCTTGCGGAACGGCCCGGCCCCGTAGGAGGCGTAGGACTCCTTGAGCTTGCCCTTGGCGGCGTCGCGGTTCGGCAGCGTCTCGACGATGAAGCGGGCGACCACGTCCCCCGAGGAGAACCGGACGGAGCCGCTGAGCGGCTTGCCGGTGCACGGCACCGACGCGGTGCAGGTGGTGGCGTGGTCGATGGTGTCGACCTTGCGCTTCTCCTCCTCCCAGCCCGCCATCGCCTTCGCGTCCGGCAGCACCTGCCCGACGAGCTTGTCGTCCAGCAGCACCGCGTCCAGGTCCGCCCCGGGCGTCGCCGCACCGGCCGGCGGAGCGGACGCCCCGGCCCCACCGCCTCCGGCCGCCGACGCCGAGGCCGCACCCGCCCCCGTCGCGGCAGCGGGCGCGGACGCCGGCGCCGAAGCCGACGCCGGGACCGAAGCCCCTGCACCGCTCTCACCGCCCGCCGGACCCGACGCGCTCGCCACCGCACTCGCCGTCCCCGCCGCGCCCTTGGCCGCGTCCGAGCCCGCGGCGGAACTCCCCGCAGAACCCGCCGAGCACCCGGCCAGCACTCCCACCAACGCCCCGGCCGCCACTGCGGCAGCCACCCTCCGACCAGCCATCCCCATCCCCATCGCCCACTCCCTCCCGATGTCCGTGACCCATCAAGATAGCCGCCGCCCCCGGCCCACCCGCGTCCGGGTGCACCCGGGTCGATCGAGGGCGGAGCGGGGGCGGGAACGGCGGCGGGGCGGCGACCGTACTGGTCGCCGCC